>JBARBP010000200.1:0-6175 GCA_049793195.1 Occallatibacter sp.
TGCGTGGTGACGAAGACGGTAACGCCGTCCTCGGCCATGTGGTGAATGAGGTCCCAAAACCTGCGGCGGGAGATGGGATCGACACCGGAGGTGGGCTCGTCGAGAAACAAAATGGCCGGTTGGTGCAGCACTGCGCAGCCCAGCGCCAGGCGCTGCTTCCATCCGCCGGGAAGCGTTCCGGTAATCAGGTCTTCATGCCCTTTGAGGTTGGCCATCTCAAGCGCCCACTCGATGCGGTCTTTGAGTTTGGCCGAGGGCACGCTGTAGAGGCCGGCGAAGAGGCGCAGGTTTTCAATGACCTTGAGATCGTTGTAGAGAGAGAACTTTTGCGACATGTATCCGATATGCTGGCGGACCGCTTCAGGCTTGCGGCCGACGTCGAATCCTGCAACCTGTGCGCTGCCGGAGGTCGGCCTGAGCAGGCCGCACAACATGCGCATGGTGGTGGACTTGCCGGCGCCGTTGGGGCCGAGGAAGCCGAAGACTTCGCCCTTGCCGACTTCGAGATTGAGACGGTCGACGGCCACAAAATCCCCAAACCGCTTGACGAGGTTTTCGATAACGACGGAATTTGGAGCAACAGAACTCACAGGCTCAGGCATGGCGTTCGTCTCCGCCCGCGACCGCATCGACAAAAAGGTCTTCGATGGTGGGTGCTACCTGTTGAATGGCATCGTATGCGACCCCGGCGTTCTTGAGCTTCGATTCGAATTCGGGAATTCGCCTTGCCGCATCGTCAACTACGACGTGGACGCCGTCGCCGGTCAGCACCAGGCTTGAGATGCCGTCTGCATGTTCAAGGACTGTTCGTAAAGGCCGCGGCTCGGCGGAGGTCACCGAGAGTACGCCTTTCGTCATGCGGGACTTGAGGTTCGCGGGCGTGTCGCAGAACAGAAGCTTGCCCTGATGCATGAGAGCCACGCGATGGCAGCGCTCTGCTTCGTCGAGATAAGCGGTCGAGGTGAGAATGGCAACGCCTTCGGCGATGAGTTCGTAGAGAATGCGCCAGAAGTCGCGGCGAGAAACGGGATCGACGCCGGTGGTGGGCTCATCGAGCAAGATTACTTTGGGGCGATGAATGAGCGCACAGACCAGGCCGAGTTTCTGTTTCATGCCGCCTGAGAGTTTGCTGGCCATGCGGCTTCGAAACTCGCTCATGCCCGCCGCTTCAAGCAACTGTGTGGAGCGTTCGCTGCGCTCGGTTTTGCGCACACCGAAGAGGTCCGCGTAGAAGCGAATGTTTTCGTCGACGGTGAGATCTTCGTAGAGCCCGAAGCGTTGCGGCATGTAACTGAGTGCGTGCTTGGCGCCTTCCGGATCGCGGATAATGTTGTAGCCGGCGACCGTCGCCTGACCAGCGTCAGGAGGCATGATGCCCGCCAGCATGCGCAGTGTCGTTGTCTTCCCTGCCCCGTCCGGTCCAACGAGGCCGAAGATCTCGCCGGCACGCACATCGATGCTGAGCGCATCGACGGCGCGAACGCCGGGAAAGCTCTTGGTCAGCCCTTGAGCCCAGATTGCAGGTTTGTCTGCAGGCTCATCTGCGGACGCTGTTGCGGATTGGATCCGATCCGTCATTCCTTTGCCGGCGCTGATGCAGGCGCCTCCGCAGCAAGTTGGACGTGCGCGTCAGCGGGCATGCCGGGCTTCAGTTCGTAATTGGGATTGTCGATGTCGATCTTGATGCGATAGACGAGCGTCACGCGCTCAGAATAGGTCTGCACGCTCTTGGGCGTGAACTCAGCGTCGGGAGAGATGAAGGAGATGCGCCCGTGATATTGCTTGCCGGGATAGGTGTCGGTGGTGATGGCCGCATCCTGGCCCCAATGAATCTTGGCGAGGTCGGTCTCGGCGATGTAGGCGCGCAGCCAGATGTGATCGAGATCGGCAAGCGTGACGACAGGAGAGCCAGGAGAAACGACTTCACCCAGTTCGACCTGTCGCACGGTGATGACGCCAGTCGTGGGTGCGCGCAAGGTTGTATAGCTCTCGTCGATGCGCGACAGGCCCAGGCTGGCATTGGCCTGGGCGAGATTGGCGCGTGCAATGGCGATGTCTTCTTTGCGGCTCCCTTCTTCGGCCTCGTTGTAGCGCTGCTCCGCTGTGGCGAAGTTTGCAGCAGAGCGCTTCAGGGCGGTTGCCGCAAGGTCGCGGTCCTGCGCGGAGATCTCGTCTTTGCCGAAGAGCTCCACCGCACGATCGTTGTCGGCCTTTTTTTGCGCAAGATCGGCCTGGGCGTCGAGAACCGCCTGGTGCGAGGCCTTTATCTCCTGTTCGCGAGTGCCGGCCAGCGTGAGATCAAGGTTGGACTCGCGCACGGCCACTCCGGCCTCATCGATCCGGATCTTCTGCTTGAAGTCGGCATCTTCAAGTCGCGCAAGCAGAGCGCCCTGCTCCACCTGCTGGCCCTCTTCAATAGGTAGCTCGATAATGCGGCCCTGTACCTTGAAGCTGATCAAACTCTCGTGCGCCTCAATGTTGCCGGAGAGCGTGAGCTGATTTGTTGGCGCAGGCTTCTTTGTTAGGCGCGGATAGAAATAGAATGCGGCGGCAACGGCCGCGGCCAGCAGAATGACGATCGGTATGAGCCGTTTCATGTTGTCAATCCTCTTGTCGATCTTCTTGCGCGGAATGCACTGCGCAGCCGCTTGGTACAAGGCAGATTACGGATTCATAAACTCAAGAATGTTCTTCTCGGTGTCGCCCATGGCGCGGGCGAGAGCAAACTTCGCGTCCACATGACTGGAGACAGCAACAATGTAGTTCTCCTCGGCGCGGGCTAATTCGTCCTGTGCGGTGACGACTTCGACGTTGTTGGCCGTGCCTGCCTGAAAGCGATCCTGCGCCAGCAAGAGTTCGCGCTGTGCAAGCTGCTGCCCTTGCTGGGCGACACTGACTTGCTCGGCCGCCGAATCGAGATTCAGGATCGCCTCGCGGATATCCTCGTCCACGCCACGCTCCAAATCTGCGATCTGCTCGTCGATGCGCTTGACTCGGCTGGCGAGCTGCTCAGCCTCGCCGTCGCGATCGCGGTCGAAGACAGTAAAGTCGATCTGGCCCTGAATCAGGCCCGTGGTCTGGACGCTGCCGATACTGCGGCCCAGTTCGCCGATGTTGCCGTTCAGACTAAGCTTCGGATAGAAGCGGGCGCGGTTGGCGCGCTGCTGCTCTAGAAGTCCCTGGCGCTGGCTCGAAAGCGACAGATAGTCGGAGCGCGCCTTAAGCGCTCCAGACAACAAGGCGTCTGGTTGGGACTGCTCCAACACCTGATAGTGCAGCGGGTCGGCAAGTTCCATCGGCGCGCCCGGGCTCATGCCAAGGTTGCGCGCCAAGACGAGCAGCGATTGCTTCAATGCGTTTTGTGCGACGAGCAGGGCCTGCTTGTCGTTGGCTAGCTGCACCTGGGCGCGCAGGACGTCCACGCCGGTGGCGGTGCCCGCATCGTGCTTGTCGGTGGCCAGTTTGAGCAACCTGGTTGAATCTGTCACTCGCGACAGAGCGGCATCTACTCGGGCGGCGGCGGACTGGCCATTGAGATAAAGCGCTGCGATGGAACGGACGATGAAATCGCGCGCGTCCTGCTCATCCATCTTGCCTGCGTCAACGGCGAATTCGCTGGCCTTGAAAGTGCGGTAGCTCTGCAGATCGATCACATTCTGCTGCGCATAGATGCGGAAATCGTAGTTGGAAAACGGCCCGACAACACTGGGAAATGGAATGCCTGGAACCGATATGCCAAAGGCGCGCAGATCGCGGTTCTGATAGTTCGCGTAGGTTTGCGCATTTACGCGGGGAAGAAGCGCTGCCGCCAGACTGCGCTGGCGCGCGCCTTCCGCCTCATCGACGCGAGTTCCGGCGACGAGGACGTTCAGGTTGGCCTGGAGCGCCTTTTGAATCGCATCCTGCAAAGTGAGCCGGTAGGGCGCGGGTTGCTGACCTTGGCAGTTCCGACTTGAGAGTGGGCCTGTCAGTATGCCGGCCAGACAGAGAAGAGCGACCTTAAAAAAATCCGATTTCATGATGCCTTCTTTTTGCGCGAGTTGGCGATCGATCTCCAGAAGTGTTGAAAGCTGTCATCGATCCATACTCCGAGCGCTGGCTTTTCATGCAATGACCACAACAGGACAGAACCGATGCACGTCTGGAGAAACTGCGGCGCGACTTTTGCCGGCTTCAAGCGGGGATCGATCTCTCCGCGCCTTTGACCTTCAGCAATAAGCCTCCCTATTGCTTTACGGCCCTCCTGCATATTTCGTTTCAGGATTTCGCGAACGCTCGGGCTGGTCAGGAATGAGGAGATGAAAGCGCGCGCAAGGCCGGGGCTGCGTCCAGGCTCTTCGGCGAGACGCTGCGCTAGCCGGTGTAATACGGTGTAAATCGGCTGATTGCCCAGATGAACGCGCGCAGCGGCTTCTCTCACCTTTCCAAGCTGAATCTCTGCCATTACGCCGAGTACGTGGTCCTTGGACTCGAAGTAATTGAAGAATGTTCCCTTGCCCACATCCGCGGCTTCGGTAACGTCTTCCACTGTAACGTTCTGGAAGCCGCGTTTGGCGAAGAGCCGAAGTGCGCAGCGGAAAAGGCGAAGGCGGGTCGCGGCGGCGCGGCGCTCGCGGCGTCCAATCTCGCTGGGCTGGCTGGAGGTCCTTTGCGGCGCTCGGATCGGTACATCAAGTTTCAATTTGCGACTGATGCTCATAATAGAGTATTAACCATTATTGACCAACAGTCATAGTTTGCGCCGGATTAATTCGATCTGTCAATCGAACGGATTCCACGTGATAGTAATCGCTGTTCTATCGGCGCGCCTCGAAAAGGCGGTTCGGCGATGAAAATCCGCAAAATGAAAAATCCTCTAGCGGTGTGCAAAACCGGTCGCGACACCCACGGTATGAGCCACAATTCCGACAACCGGAGAAAGCATCCATAATCTGCGTTCTTGCCTTTTCAGCCTGTAGCTCATGAATGACCCGTAACCGAAAAGCGCGAAGTTAAGCCCGAGTTGGCCCGCCCGCGACGAAGGCATCAGGGGATTTCCTTCGACGCAGTGATGGTCCGCCAGGCAGTGCTGGGTCATCTCCACATCGAAGACCGCCAAGCCCAGGTGCGCTCCGTTGAGCAGGAAGAAGCCCGGACTGAGAGTTCGAGGAAGCTTGACGGCGGGAGCCGGAAGGACAAATCCTCCCGAGGAAGAGGACGTGCCGGAGAGCATTCCATTGGCGTGCTCGGCAGCGGCTTCGTTGTCCGGCGCCGCCGCTGTTGCCAACAGTTGCAGGTTCTGCGCATCCATTTCAATCTGCTTCAGCGGAATCCTGTTCTCCTGCGCCGAAGTTGCCAAAGTAGCCAAGGCCACGGCTAAGCCGAGCGTGGTTCCCCGCATTGCGTTCATGTCGCCCTCCAGCCACCCGGCATTTGCACCCAGTGGAGTCATCGACAGAAATGAGCGGGAGGATTGCCAAGTTTTAAGGCGACACATTAGAAGCCACTAATTCCGGAGGCGCAGCGTCGCCGCGGCCGAGAGTTTTGCGGTTGATTTTGGCGATGCGGAAGGGAAGAACGCCGTGGAGGGGGTGCAGGCCAAGTTGCAATGGAAAGAATGAATTGGAATACAATGGTCGCATTGCCTGTCATACCCATTAACGCGGATTCCGGGTTTGATGCCCCGATTGTCAAAGCCCACCGGTATACGTCGACAGTCGTTGCCGCGTGCCTTCTCCTGCTGCTGTTCTTTTCCACCGCGACCGCATTTGTGCAAGATGCCTGGGCGCCTCAGTCCTTCCAGATCGGCGTCTTTGCTCTTCTGGCGGTGTACCTGGTCACGGGAATTGCCCGGGACAAGGAACGCCTTACCTGGGGGCCGATGCCATGGCTTATCTTCTTGATTCCCCTTTGGGGCCTGGTCCAGATTTTCGCGCACACAACCATTTCAAGCCTCGACACCCGCAAGTCCGTACTGAGTTGGGGAGCTCTGGCTGGAGTCTTCTTTTTGTCGCAAGCGGTCGCGCGGACCCGTGTGGCGCGGCGGAATATTCTGACCGCATTTCTGATATTTGCAACCGTGACGGCGGTGCTATGCCTGACCGAACTTTTCACATCGGGGGGGCTGGTACTCTGGGTCTTCCCGTCCGGCTATCCGATCGTATTTGCGACCTTTGTTTCCCGCAACGGTTACTCA
>JBARBP010000201.1:0-25863 GCA_049793195.1 Occallatibacter sp.
ATGGCGGTAGAATCTCGATTGCCGCGATGTCCCTGGGGATTGCGCGGGGCGCGCTGGATGCGGCGTTGAGCTACGTGAAGGAGCGACGGCAGTTCGGAAAGGCAATCGCAGAGTTTCAAGGGATTCAGTGGAAGCTGGCGGATATGGCCACGGAGCTGGATGCGGCACGGCTGCTGACACAGCGCGCCGCGGTGCTGAAGGACGCAGGCCGCAAGGTGACGCGCGAGTCGTCGATGGCGAAGTTGTTTGCCAGCGAAGTTGCGGTGCGCATCTGCAACGAGGCGGTGCAGTTGTTTGGCGGCTACGGGTTTATCAAGGACTATCCGGTGGAGAAGTTCTACCGCGATGTGAAGCTGTGCACGATTGGCGAAGGCACGAGCGAGATTCAGCGCATGGTGATCGCAAGAGAGATTCTGAAGGTGTACCCATCGCGCGGCTGATGAGGAATAGATGAGCAGTGCGGTGAAGATCATTGAGTGCCCGCGGGATGCGTGGCAGGGGCTTGCCGCGCAGATTGCGCCGGAGATGAAGGCGGATTATCTGCGCAAGCTTGTGGGGGCGGGGTTTGCTCATATTGATGCGGTGAGTTTTGTTGCGCCGGCGGCGGTGCCGCAGATGGCGGACTCAGAGCGGGTGCTTGAACTGTTGGGGCCGCAGGGAAATGTTGAAATCATTGGAATCGTGGTGAATGAAAAAGGCGCGGAGCGAGCCATCAGCACGGGGGCTGTGCATACGCTGGGGTTTCCTTATTCAATCTCCGCGGAGTTTTTGCAACGAAATCAGCATCAAAGCTCAGAGGGAGCGCTGGCAGCACTGCGAGCGATTGTGGCGCGGGCCGGCGATGCAGGACTGAATGTGGTGGCGTACCTCTCGATGGCGTTTGGCAATCCTTATGGCGAAGCCTGGAGCGTGAGCGCGGTCGTGGATGCGTGCACGCAACTGGTTGATTGCGGAGTGAGGGAGATTTCGCTGGCGGATACGGTGGGGGTGGCGACTCCTGAACAGATTGCGAAGACTGTTGGCGCGGTAATTGCAGCACATGACGAAATTGAGATTGGCGTGCATCTGCATGCACGGCGATCGGACGCAGCGGAGCGCATTGGCTCGGCGTACGAAGCGGGGTGCAGGCGGTTCGATGCGGCCATCGGCGGAATGGGTGGATGTCCGTTTGCGCAGGATGCGCTGGTAGGGAATTTGCCTACGGAAACATTGCTAGCCACTTTGGTGGGGTTCGGTGCGAGTTTGCCAAAGGTAGGGCTGCTGGACGAATTGATCGATGCAAGTGCGCAGATTGCGGCGGGTTGCGACCCAGGTTGATGATGAGAGCGCCGCGTACGCAAGGCGGAGGACGGATTGGACTACAAGACCATTGTGGTTGAGGAGAGCGGGTCGATAAGAACGATTACGCTTAATCGGCCCGAGCGGCGCAATGCCATGACACCCGCGATGCAGATGGAGTTGATTGCCGCGCTGGAGGAGGCTGAACCAAGCGAATGCCGCGTGCTTGTGTTGGCGGGAGCCGGCGAATCGTTTTGTTCCGGCCTGGATTTATCGGCACTGCAGACGATGCAGCAGGAGAGCGCGGCCGAGCATCGCACGGATGCAGAGCGGATCGCGCGGCTTTTTCTGGCGCTGTATGAGGTGCCGATGCCGACCATCGCGTCTGTGCACGGCGCTGCGATTGCGGGCGGCGCCGGATTGGCGACGATCTGCGATTTTACCCTGGCAACGCCGGCGGCGAAGTTTGGATTTACCGAGGTGCGGATTGGGTTTGTGCCGGCGCTGGTATCGGTCTTTCTGGCAATGCAGATTGGTGACAAGCGGAGCCGGGATTTGCTGCTGACGGGACGAATTGTGGATGCCGCGGAGGCCCATCGCATGGGCCTGGTGAATGAGGTAGTGGCGGCGGAAAAGCTGGCCGAGCGAGTGCGGGCACTGGCGGAGACGCTGATCGCCAACAGTCCTGAATCGCTGAAGGCAACCAAGCGGCTGATGGCGGCGCAGAACAGAGCATGGCTGGATGCCGCGGTTGCGGAGTCGCTGGAAGCGAATGCGCATTCACGCGAGACGGCGAATTTTCGCGAAGGAGTTGCGGCTTTCCTTGAAAAGCGAAAGCCGGAGTGGGAGAAAGGATCGCGCGCTAAGCCACGGCGGCGTTGAAGCGCAAGGGGGCTTCGGTGCCGCGCTCGACTTCCTCGCGGGTTGTGCCTTCGGCGAGTTCGATGACTTCAAAGCCTGTGGACGTTACATCGAGCACACACAGGTCAGTGATGACGCGGTGGACGACGCCCGCTCCCGTCAGCGGCAACGAGCAGCTGCGCAGGAGCTTGGGGCTGCCGCCGGGTGCCATGTGCTCCATGAGAACGACGACGCGGCGGACGCCGGAGACGATGTCCATGGCCCCACCCATTCCTTTGACCCGCTTGCCTGGAATCATCCAGTTGGCGAGGTCGCCGCGCTCGGAGACCTGCATGGCGCCGAGGATCGTGAGGTCGATGTGGCCGCCGCGAATCATTGCGAATGAATCGGCACTTGAAAATGTGGAGGCTCCGGAAGTGAAGGTGACCGTCTCTTTGCCGGCGTTGATGAGATCGGCGTCGACCTGGTCCTCAAGCGGGAAGGGGCCCATTCCGAGGAGGCCGTTCTCCGACTGCAAGATTACAGAGATGCCTTCGGGAATGTGGTTGGCGACCAGCGTGGGAATGCCGATTCCGAGGTTGACGTAGAAGCCGTCCTGCAACTCACGCGCGGCGCGGGCGGCCATTTGATGACGAGTCCAAGGCACTGATCTATTCCTTTCGTGTGGTTCTCTTTTCAATCCGCTTCTCAGGATTGGGATTGTGCACCAGGCGCTGAACGAAGATGCCGGGCGTGTGAATCTCATCCGGATCGAGTTCGCCGGGTTCGACGATAATTTCTGCTTCCGCAATGGTGACTCTGCCGCAAGTGGCGGCGAGGGGGTTGAAATTGCGCGCCGTTCGCCGATAGATAAGGTTGCCATGCAGGTCGGCTTTCCAGGCCTTCACCAGGGCCACGTCGGCCTGGATGCCGCGTTCGAGGATGTACGTGACTCCATCGAAGTCCTTGTGCTCCTTGCCTTCGGCAACCACTGTGCCGATGCCCGTTCGGGTATAAAAACCGGGAATTCCGGCGCCGCCTGCACGCATACGTTCCGCGAGAGTTCCCTGCGGGCAGAACTCTACCTCCAACTCCCCGGCCAGGAACTGGCGCTCAAACTCAACATTCTCGCCCACGTAGCTTGAGATCATCTTCTTCACCTGGTGCCTTTCGAGCAGCAGTCCCAGGCCCCAGCCATCCACGCCTGCGTTATTGCTGGCGATGGTCAGGTCGCGTGCACCAGTGTCGCGCAAGGCAAAAATCAGCGTCTCGGGAATGCCGCACAATCCGAAACCGCCGATTGCGAGCAACATTCCGTCTCGAAGAATGCCCTCCAATGCAGTGGATGCATCCGGCCATAATTTGTTCATGCTCAAACCGCCCAACCTTCCCGTCGATCTTCAGTCACGATTTCGCTCCATCACCTATTGCACCATTCACGCCAACTCCAGAATAGCCTGTCTTAACATCTCCTGAGGTGAAAGTGCGTGGACGAGCAGTAAATCGTTCCTGACACCCTGAAAGGTCTCACCTCATGCAAGGCACGAGAGATTTTTGACGCAGCGAAGAGCTGCGCGCGGCGTCGTTCTATCGTTTTTGCAGGCGCAGCGATTGCCAACTGCCGTCGACGCTCCAGCCTCCATCGACCGAGAGAGCGTGTCCGTTGACAAAGCCGCTTTCATTGTCGTCGACGAGAAAGGCGATGGCCCGGGCAATATCGTCGGGCGTCGCGAAGCGGGCCATGGGCACGCGTTCAACGATGTCGGCGTCCGTGTAGCATCCTCCAGCCTGATCGGCCACGTCCATTTCGGTCTTTACCCAGCCGGGACAAACGGCGTTGACGCGCACTCCGCGCCCGCCCCATTCGGCTGCCAGAGTGCGGGTGAGGCCGATGAGGCCATGTTTCGAGGCGTTGTAGGCTGCCCGATCTGCAATGCCCAAAAGGCCGGCTACCGATGCGACGTTAACAATTGAACCGCTGCCGGCTTCAAGCATCCCCGCTCCGAAGCACTTTGCCAGCAAAAACGGCGCCACGAGGTTTACGTCAAGAACGCGGCGGTAGTCGCTGGCGGCCGTGTCTTCCGCCGCCGCAATAAGACTGATGCCGGCATTGTTCACGAGCGCGTCAACGTGGCCGAAACGGTCGATCGCCGCTTTGGCGAACCTGTCGACCGTGACTTCATCTGTAATGTCGCCGGCGTAGCCCATTGCCTCGCTGCCAGCAGCTTCAATTGCCTTCACGGTCTCAGCCGGCGGATGAAGATCGATGATGGCAAGTTTGTAGCCGCGGTCCGCGAGCAGCTCGGCGGTCTTGCAGCCGATGCCCTGCGTTCCTCCAGTAACCACTGCGACGCGCGTGTTTACGCTCATTTATCCCAATACTCCTTTTCGTACGATCGTAAACCTCAGCGGCTGCCCATCGGATGAATGCTAACTAGAAATCGCATGGAGTAGTCTGGATGCAGTAGGCTACCCGAATGCAAAGTGTTCGCCAAGGTTCGATTCATCTCTATCGTATCGCCGGAGTCGACCTATATCTGCATTGGTCCTGGTTCCTGGTGGCGGCTTATGAAATTGAGAGCCGCAAAGGAACTTACGGCACCATCGTCTGGAATGTTCTGGAGTACCTGGCGCTGTTCCTGATTGTCCTGCTGCATGAGTTTGGGCACGCGATGGCCTGCCGGCAGGTGGGTGGAACAGCAAACGAGATTGTGCTTTGGCCCCTAGGCGGAGTCGCATATGTCAATCCACCACAACGGCCGGGCGCAACATTGTGGAGTATTGCGGCCGGCCCTCTGGTGAACGTGGCGCTGCTGCCGGTGTTGATGGCCGCGGTTGCCGTGAGCGGCTCGCTGGGATGGAAGCAGGCGCTCCCGGACGCCTACCAGTTTCTGCGGGCAGTCTTGTGGATAGATGAATCGCTGCTGGTCTTCAATCTGCTGCCAATCTATCCACTGGACGGCGGTCAAATTTTGCGGTCGCTGCTGTGGTTTGTGCTTGGACGTGGTCGCAGCCTGAAGGTGACAACGATTCTCGGCTTACTGGGCATCGTGGGGTTCATTGGCGTTGCCCTGAAGATGCGTTCCGTCTGGTTGATTGCGATCTCTATTTTCATGTTGATGAATTGCTGGAGCGGGCTGCGGCACGCGCAAGCGTTGATTCGGATGGCCAGGCTCCCACGACGCGAAGGCTTTGTGTGCCCGAGCTGCAGGACTGCGCCACCGTTGGGAGCTTACTGGCAATGCCCGCGGTGTAGCCAGCCCTTCGATACATTTGAAAGCCAGGCTGTCTGTCCTCACTGCGCGGCCCAGTTTTCTACGACCAGGTGTCTGGATTGCGGCGAACAGCATCCAATGAACGAGTGGACGGTGAATTCACATGCAGGCATTGGCATGGCGCGCGGCGACTTTTCGACAAAGTAGCGGCCGCTATGCCGACCTGATCTCGCTCTAGATCCCCTTGCACTTTACTCATAGCCTACAACGACGACTCGACACGGCCATTTGCGTCATTCGCCTCGCAGCGCGCGCATGGGGTCGATGTTAGCCGCCCGAAGGGCTGGCAGCCCCGAAGCCGCAACGGCCAACAGCAACACGCCAACTGCCGCGGCAGACAACACCAGCGGATCGAACGGGCTAACGCTGAACAGAAGTGATCGTATCAGTGTTGAAGCCGCCGCGGCCCCGCACAGCCCAACTGCACATCCGACTGCTGCCAGCTTCGTGCCCGATTGTAGAACCAGGCGCACAATTGCCCAACGCTGCGAGCCCAGCGCCATGCGAATGGCCATCTCTTGCATGCGCGACGCCACTGAAAACGAGATCACGCTGTAGATTCCCAGCACCGCAAGCAGCACTGCAGCAAACGCAAAGCTTCCGATGAGCACGGTGCTGAAGCGCCGCGGAGCTTCGCTTTGCGCTACAGCCTGCTCCATGGTTTGCACCTGTGTCAACGGCAATTGCGGATCGATTGACCGCACCACTGAACGAAGCGCGTTTTCCATCTGCTCCGGCGGCAGCGACGAGCGGAGCACGATGAATCCGCCATTCCCGTTCAGATCGGTGGGCGAGGCAAGCGCCCCGGCGGCATCCTCCGACTGGTCCACCGGCATGTAGTATTGCATGATCGACGGATCATCTGGAGAAGTCAGCTTCACGTCCGCGACTTCGCCCACCACGGTGAGCCAGGGTGTCTGCATCTCCGGCGTGCCAATACGAATCCGTTTCCCGGTCGGGTCCTGTCCGGGCCAGAAGTGCTGCGCAAACTGATGATTCACAATCAGCACCAGTTGCGAACCGTGCCGGTCCGCCTCGGTAAACAACCGCCCACGCAGCAGAGGAATCCCCATCGCCGGAAAATAGTTTCCGATCACCTGTGACACCGTTGCCAGGTTCATGTCTCCGCCCTTTGGCGGCATGTAACCTTCCACCACAAAGGTCTGGTTGTTGTTGTTGCCTCCGGCCGGAAGCAGACTCGTCAGCCCTGTTGCGGCAACCCCCGGCAACTGGTTCAACCGCAAAAGCAGCTCGCGATTGAACTCGTCCACCTGCGGCTGCTTTTCGTACTGTTTTTGTGGCAACCCATATGCTGCCGTCGTTACGTTCTGTGGCCGGTACCCGAGATCGACCGACCGCATTTTCTCAAAGCTGCGCAGCAAAAGGAACGAGGCTGTCAGCAGTACAAGTGCAATCGCAATCTCGGTGACCACGAGCGTGGAGCGCAGCCGTGTAGATCCCGAACCTTCCGATCCGGTCCTGCCGCCTTCCTTCAGGTTCGCGTTTACATTGGTGCGGAGCGCCGCGAATGCCGGCGCCAACCCGCACACAAGACCCGTGACAATGCCAAGCAGCAGAGCGAACCCCACTACATTGAAGTTCAACCCAATCTCACTGATCCGCGGCAAACTCTCCGGCAGCAGGCTCTTGCCTACCTTCAGCGCCACGGCAGCCAAAATCAGACCCAGAGCTCCGCCGCTCACGCTTAGCAGCAGGCTCTCCAGAATCGCCTGACGTAGCAGTGCATATGCCGTCGCCCCCAGCGCCAGCCGCACAGCGACTTCTCTTTGCCGCCGGGTCGCCCGCACCAGCATCAGGCCCGCAAGATTCGCGCAGGCAATCAGCAGCACCACCGCGACCGCTATAAAAAGCGTTCGCAGCAGCGGCTTCGCCTGAACTGTAGTGTCTTTCTGGAGCGGCCGTACCAGCGCGTCAATGTGCAGATTCGCAATCATCGGCGGAAAATTGCGCATGATTTCCTGAGCCACTACCTCTGCATCGCTCCTGGCCTGCTCGGCTGAAACGCCCGGCTTCAACCGACCTACCATCTGGTAGCTCCAGTTTGCCGCGGCCACGGGCGCAAGCTCCTGCGGGGTGTAGCTCATCGGCACCCAGAGTTCCGCCCGGTTCAATTGGCCGGGTACAAGCGGAAATTCGAAGCCGCTCGGCATCACGCCAATCACGACAAATGGCTTGCGATCGAGAAGGATCTTGGTCCCCAGGATCTGTGCGTCGCGATGAAACCGGCTGACCCAGGTTCCATAACTCAGCACCACCACCTGCTGCTGATGCTCGACTTCATCGCCGGTGAAAAATCTCCCCATCAGCGGATTAACTCCAAGCGCAGAGAAGACGCCAGCCGTCATGCGCGCCGCATTTACCTGCGCAGGATCGCCGCTTCTCGAAAGTTCATACGCCGCGCCCTGGTATCCTCCGAGATCACTAAACGAGTGCGTCTCCCGCGTATAGGCTCGAATGTCGGGAACCGTGACTCCCACTTCGTCGTTTCCGCCAACATTCACGCCCGCCAGTTTGTCTGACAGGACCATCACTCGCCGCGAATCTGGAAACGAGAGCGGACGGAGCAGCACGGCCTCCACTATTGAAAAGATCGCCGTTGTCGCGCCAATACCAAATGCGAGCATCAGCACAGCCGTGAGCGTAAACCCGGGTGACTTGACCAGTTGACGCACCGCAAATCGAAGTTCAAGAAGCAGATTTCGCATAGGGAGCCTCAGAGGATTCAGACTTGAAGATCGGAAAGCATCTCAATGGCCAAACCGCCTCATGCTAACCAGCGTGAAATGAATGACCTATGCGCGCATTCCAGAGTGCACTACCCGCAATGGTGTTCGGTTTCTCGATATTTGTTCGAAAACGAACACGGCCGGCAGGCATCTTTTTCCCTGGATGTCTATACGGTTACACTGCGGGGAGAGTTCAATAGGCATTTCGAACTGCGTCCGGAAGGACTAAGGGGCTGCTTCGACTGCTTCGGGATATTGGCGCTCGATTGGGTCGAGGAATAGCCAGGAATACTCCTGTCAAAACCCTCTTAGGAGAAGCGGGTTCTACGCCAAAGCAAAGTCCCGCATACTCCCAAGGGCACAAGGGTACCGATCACGAGGGCGATGGTCCAGGGCAGATTGATAGAGATATTTTGAGCTTTTGTTCCCAGAGCCAGCCAGACAAAGGTGCCCACCGCGGTGCACATGACAAGCACTTCCCACCAGCGCCGGTCATGTGCCTTGCCGGCATGCGGGTCATCGCCTGCCACAACGGCAGACACCTGCTCCGTATCCAGACCGTAGCGGTCGCACTCGCGGTCCATGGCGAATTTCCAGTTGACCAGTTCGGAAGGGCCGGGATCGGCCATGCTGATGGCCACCGCGCCCGCAATCATGATTCCCGATCCTGTCAGGATCAGCAATCTCCCGGACGGACTGAGGCCGACCATCTCGCCAAAGACCAGCGCGCCCCACGCAAGCCCCCAAAGCTGGTTGGTATTGGAGAGAGGGATGCCGCGGCCAATGCCGATATACTTCGCCGCGTATTGCTGGAACAAGTCGCCGATGACCCAACAGAAGCCGCCAAGGAACGGCCAAAAGAGCATCGGTCGAGCCCTGTGGAGTTCGGCGGCGAGGCTGCTGATGCCGCCCAGGTTGACGGCGGTGAGAAGAAAGACGGTGCCCAACTCGCCGAATGTAAAGATGGTGACAAAGGAGAGCGGATTCATGCCGCTGATGTAAGCCTTGCGATAGGGGATGTACATGGTGCCGAGCAGAACGCCGGCGCCGAGCGCGGCGATGATGCCGACCGCAGCCCTGCCCGGCGTATCGGGGTGGCTGGCGGTGGCTACGGCAAGAATGGCCGCGCCGCCGACGATGGCTGTCGCTCCGCCCAGGACCTTTGACCATCCTTTGAAGCCGGAACCGCGCAGCTCTTTGAAGAGCAGCCAGCCCCAAAACAGACCTACAAGGCTGTTGGTGTTCCATAGCGGAAAAGCGATGGCGAGACCGACATTGCGCACAGCGAAGATAGTGAGCGTGTTGGCGACCGCCCAGAGCATTCCGGCCAGCAGCGCCCATACGATCAAGTGCGGTTTATCGCGCAGATCCTGGAAGAGGAAGCCGGTACCCTTCAGTAAAGTGGGCACGGTCCAGCGCGCTACGAAAGCACCCATCACCATGCCCAGGGAGATGATGAAGGGAGAGAATCCGGCGTTGACGAGTTTGGTGGGCGCCTCGGCGCTGCCCAGCCAGACGGCTGCGGCCAGTCCGCAAAATACGCCGAGTTTGTGCAGGGAAAGGGTTGACCGCCCAGGGGCGCCCTTGGAGTTGTCGTTCACGCTTTTACCTCAGGGTCATCAGGAGGGCGGTTCCGAGAATCAAAATGCAGACGGGTACCCAGAGATGCACGTCGGTGAGGATGCAAATGAGAGTTGAACGTTTCATGCCTCGACCTCTTCCAGACGGACCGGACGGTGCTCGTCGTAGGACTTTCGCGCTGCCATTGCCATGACCACGGGAATACGCCCGTCGATTCCCGTTACCTCAGTTTGCCGATTCTCAAGTACGGCATGAGTAAAGGACCGCAACTCCGCCGCAAAACTCTCGGTGTAGCGCTCCATGAAGAAATTGAGGGGAAGATCTCTGTAGACTGATTTTTCGCTGCTGACCAAAGCCTGATTCGGATAGCAATTGCCGGTCTCGATCTTTCCTCCGCTGCCAAAGATCTCCACACGCTGGTCGTAACCATAGGCGGCCTTGCGGCTGTTGTCGATGCTGGCGATAACTCCATTGCGGAAGCGCATGAGAATCAGCGCGGTGTCGAGATCGCCGGCTTTACCGATCTCGGGGTCGACCATGACGCCGCCCGCGGTATACATCTCCTCGACTTCGTCTCCCATCAGGAAACGGGCCATGTCAAAGTCATGGATGGTCATATCCATGAAGATGCCCCCGGAGACGCGGATGTAACTGAGCGGCGGCGGCGCGGGGTCGCGGCTGATCATGTGCATGAGGTGCGGGGCGCCGATTTCGCCACTCACCACTGACTGGCGGAGACGAACAAAGTTGGCATCGAATCGGCGGTTAAATCCGACCTGCAATTGGACTCCGGCAACTTTGACCGCAGCGAGGGCACGATCGATCTCATCAAGGCTGTGAGCGATGGGCTTCTCGCAGAAGATATGCTTGCCGGCCTTGGCGGTCTGCACGATGAGATCGGCGTGAGTATTGGTGGGCGAGCAAATGAGCACGGCCTCGATAGCAGGGTCGGCGATGATCTCCGCGTTCGACTCGGCGACTCTCGGAATGCCGCAGTGGGCGGCTAGCGATTGCGCGGCCTCGCGATTCACGTCGGTAATCGCTACGGTCTGCGACTGCGGCAGACGGAAAGCCAGTGTTTCAGCGTGTACGCGGCCGATGCGGCCTGCGCCTATGATTCCGAAATGAAGCTTCTTCTCGCTCAATGTGCCCTCGCAGAATACGGTTCGCATAAGGTTTGTTGCTGAAGCGTTTGCCACAAGCAAGCTTCAGCCCATCTCCTGCCCGATCATAACCGGGGGGCGGTCGAACTCCATGGATTAAACATTCGCCAGCGATTCACTGAAATTGAATTCGATGGAATGCAGATATTCGCGGCTCCGGCGCGCACTCTCCCTGGGCGTACCCATGCCTGGCAAAATATCCTGTTCAACCAGGCAATAGCCCTTATAGTCCTGCGTACTCAACCAGCGCAACAGGGCAGGAAAGCCGACGCAGCCTTCTCCAAGCTCGCAGAAGACGCCGTGACGAATGCTGGTGAAGTAGTCCCATTGTTCTGCCCGTGCACGCCGCGCTATGCTGGGCTCAATGTCTTTCAGGTGGATGTACCAGATGCGGTCTTTGAAGCGATTGAGCGCATCTGCCAAGTCGCCGTTCACTCCGCCCGCGCCGTAATAATAGTGGCCGGTATCAAAGACGAGGCCGAGCCGCTGCGGGTCAGTCAATTCAAGCAGGGTGGCGATCTCTTCAGGCGTCTCGATGTAACCGGCGCAATGGTGATGGAAGACTGTTCGCAGACCTGTTTCATCAAAGACTGCACGGGCAATTTGATCAGCGCCCGCGGCAAATGTCTTCCACTCTTCCGGGCTAAGCCCGTCCTCTGGCGTCACGCGCCCGGCGATTGTGGTTCGCACGGAATCGGTGCCGTTGTCGTCGGCGAGGACCAGAAATGGAGCGGCTGTTGAGGCCACCGCAGCCAGCAGGCGCGCGGTCTTTATGGCAGTGGCTACGCCTTCCGCATGAGCCGAAGAATACTTCATGGCCACCGGAACAAAGGCGCCGAGCATCACCAGACGGCGCTTTGCGATTTCACTTCTGAGCGTACCCGGATCGGTTGGCATGTAGCCCCAGTCGCCAAGCTCCGTGCCGGTGTAGCCAGTCTCCGCGAGTTCATCCAACATGCGGTCGAACGGGACTTGCAGGCCTGGATCCTGATGCTCCAGCGTACCCCATGAACAAGGGGCATTGCCAACCAAGAGCTCTCTCATGCATTCTCCTTCAAAACTTCCGGCTCCAGTCTTTGGGCCAGCGTTCGACAACGACTTTGGTTTGCGTGTAGAACTCTACCGCATGGTGAGCCTGGGCGTGCAGGTCGCCGAAGAAACTCTCTCCCCAACCGCTAAATGGGAAGGTCGACATGGGCGCCGCAACGCCAACGTTGATACCCACATTGCCGGCGCTCACTTCGTAGCGGAAGCGGCGGGCGTTTGCGCCGTCGGTGGTGAAGATGCACGCCATGTTGCCGTAACTGCGGTCGTTCACCAGCGCGATTGCTTCTTCGATTGTTTTGGCGTGCATCAGGCTGAGCACGGGGCCAAAAATCTCAGTGCGCGCGGTTTCGGCGTCAGGCGGAACCTGGTCCAAAATAGTGGGCGAGATAAAGAAGCCGTTTTCAAAGCCGGCGATCTTGCGGGAGCGGCCATCTACCAGGATGCGCGCTCCATCCTGCTCCCCTTTGGCGATGAGGCCTTCAATGCGGGTTTTGCTTTCGGCCGAGATCACTGGGCCCATCTCCACGCCGTCCGTGGCCCCATAGCCCACTTTGCGACTTGTTGCCGTGGAGATAATCTGTTCGGTAAAGCCTGGCCGGGCGTCGCCTACGGTGATGGCGACCGAGGCGGCCAGACAGCGTTGTCCGGCACAGCCGAACGCGGAGTCGGCCAGAATTCGTGTGGTCATTTCCATGTCCGCATCGGGCATTACAACGACCGGATTCTTGGCGCCGCCCTGGCACTGTGCGCGCTTTCCATTGGCCGCTGCGCGGCTGTAGATGTAGCGCGCGGTGACTGTGGAACCAACAAAGCTTACCGCGCGAATCACGGGGTGGTCGAGGATGGCGTTGACCGTGTCGCGGCCGCCATTTACCAGCTGGATGACGCCGGGCGGGAAGCCGGCCGCCTCAATCAGGTGAAAGAGCTTCTGCGATGTGATGGGGACGCGCTCTGAAGGCTTCAACAGGAAACAATTCCCGGCGGCAACGGCGTAGGGCAGGAACCAGAAGGGAATCATGCCCGGGAAGTTGAACGGGGTAATAGCAGCCACCACGCCGAGCGGCTGGCGGATCATGTGCTCGTCGATGCCGGCGGCAATGTCTTCGCAGTTGGTGCCTTGCATCATGATCGGCATTCCGCACGCGGTTTCGACGTTCTCAATGGCGCGCTGCATCTCGCCCTTGCTTTCAGCCAGCGTCTTGCCGCATTCATCGGTGATGGTGCGCGCGAGGTCATCGCGGTTTGCTTCGAGAAGGCTCTTCAGTTTGAAGAGCGGCTGGATGCGGTCGCCAACCGGCGTGCGCCGCCACCCAACGAATGCCCGGGCCGCAGCATCGGCAGCTTTGTTCACGTCAGCAGCCGGAGAGAGCGGAACCTGGGCGAGCACCGCAGCGGACGCCGGGTTAATGACGGCAAGCGTCTGTTCGGCGGTGGAGGGAGACCAGGATCCGTTAATAAAATTCTGCAACCGGTCAATCATGTTCAACTTCTCCTCAAAGGTGGTGGCGTTCGCGCTTGCGCGCCTCTTCATAGCTTGCACGGGCTATGCGCACGCTGTCCATATCGGAGACTTCGGAAACCGGGACATCCCACCATGACTCGTAGCCGGGCACACCTTTCGATGGATCTGTCTCCACAACGATGACCGTGGTGCGGTCGAGCTTCTTCGCATCCTCAAAAACTGTTTTCAACTCGGCGAGAGTGTTGGCCTTCAGTGCATGCGCGCCCAGGCTGCGGGCATTGGCGGCATAGTCTACGGCAAGGCGATCACCGTCCAACTGGCCAGACTTTGGAGAGCGGGCACGATAGCTGGTGCCGAACCCTTCCTGGCCCAATGAGCGGCTCAGGCTACCAATGCTGGCAAAGCCGTGATTGTCCACCAGCACAATGATGATCTTGATGCCCTCCTGCAGCGACGTCACAATCTCGCTGGGCATCATCAGGTAGGTGCCGTCTCCGAGGAAGACATAAATTTCGCGGCTGGGATCGGCAATCTTGGCGCCCATTGCGGCTGGGATTTCGTACCCCATGCAGGAATAGCCGTACTCCATGTGATAGCCATTGGGCGTGCGCGTACGCCACAATTTGTGCAGGTCGCCGGGATGGCTGCCCGCGGCGGAGAGTAGTACATCGCGCGGTCCGGATGCTTCCCACATTGCGCCGATGACTTCGCTTTGCGCGGGTTTTCCTGAATTGCCGAGGTGGAACAGACGATCGACTTCGGCTTCCCATCCGGCTTTCAGTTTGGTAACTTCCGCCGCATACTCCGCACTCACGTTCTTGTCAGGCAAAGCCGCGGCGAGTTGTTCGAGCGTTGCGCGCGCATCCGCGACCACTGGAATGGCGCCAACCTTGTATGCATCGAACTCCGCGGTGTTAATGTTGACGAAGCGGACGTTTGGGTTCTGGAATGCTGTCATCGAGGCCGACGTGAAATCGGCGTAGCGGGTGCCGATGCCGATCACGAGGTCGGCAGAGTGGGCCAGCCGATTGGCGGCCAATGTGCCCGTTGCGCCGATAGCGCCCGCCTCTTGGGGATGATCCCACGCGAGGGAACCTTTCCCGGCTTGCGTCTCCGCAACAGGAATGCCGGTCTGCCTGACAAATTTGTCGAGGGCCTGCGAAGCTTCGCTCATGAGCACGCCGCCGCCGGAAACGATCAGCGGTTTTTGGGCGGCGCGAATCGCCTCAACCGCACGAGCGAAGGACACCTGATCGGGCTGACCGCGGCGAATGAGCCAGACACGCTTGCGGAAGAGTTCTTCGGGATAGTCGTAGGCTTCGGTCTGCACATCCTGGGGCAGAGCGAGTGTAGCCGCGCCACAATCGGAGGGCGAAGTGAGCACGCGCATTACCTCGGGCAACGACGTGATGAGTTGCTCGGGCCGATAGATGCGGTCCCAGTAGCGAGAGACGGGCTTGAAGCAATCATTGACGCCAATATCCTGCGTGGTGGGCGATTCCAGCTGTTGCAGTACAGGCGCCACGTTGCGGCGTGCGAAGATGTCGCCGGGAAGCAGTAGCACAGGCAGGCGGTTGATGGTGGCCAGCGCCGCGCCGGTGATCATGTTGGTCGCGCCGGGTCCGATGGAAGAAGTGCAGGCAAAGGTGCGCATCCTGTTGCTGGCCTTGGCAAATCCGGCTGCCATGTGCACACCGGACTGCTCGTTGCGCACCAGAATGTATTTGAAATCGGGGCTCTGTTGCAGAGCTTGGCCGATGCCGGCTACATTACCGTGACCGAAGATACCGAGCATTCCAGCGAAGAAGGGATTCTGCTTTCCATCGCGCTCGACATACTGGTTCTTCAGAAACTGAATCAGGGCCTGCGCCATTGTTATGCGGCGTGTCTTCATCTCAATCACCTTTTCACCATGGGCACCCTGGGATCTTTTTCTTGCCAAGTGCCGCGCACCCATGCAAAGTCCGGGTCGTCGGAGGCCGCCAGCGAACGCGCCGAGCCAGCAAGCGCATTCAGGTAATACACGTTGTAGCCGTGCGCGGCCACTACCGGATGATAGCCTTCCGGGATCAACACAAGTTCTCCGTCGCGTACCGTGAGCGTCTCGTCGATTCGGCCATCGGCGGTGTACACCCTCTGCACGGCAAAGCCCTCCGGCCGGTCGATCCGGTAGTAGTAGATTTCTTCCAGATCCACTTCCCCGGGAGGGCTGTGTACATCGTGCTTGTGCGGCGGAAAGCTCGACCAACTTCCCGATGGCGTAAAGACCTCAACAACAATAAGGCGATGCGCAGGAAAGCTTGGCGGCAACATGCTGTTGATCTGACGCGTTGCATTGCCGCCGCCGCGAATCTCTATGCCAACCTGGTCGGGCGTGACGAGGTGCGCCGGGTATTCCTCTTCGGCGCGGCAGTAACAAAATGCCAGATCGCAATCGGAACCGGCGGTAACGGTAAAGGTGGAATCTACCGGCAGGTAAAGCGTGTATGGCATGCCTTCAAACACGTTCGCCCGCTTGCCGATTCGCTGCCACTCCCCGCGCGAGCTCTTGACCGAGCAGGTGCCGCCGAGTACAACGATCGCCAATTCCCGAGCACCAGTTTCACCGCTGTGACTCTCGCTCATTTGCAACTGGCGGGATTCGAGAGATAGAAACTCAAAACCGAAGTCTTCGATTTTGTTCCGGAAAGCTTCCGGACGGACCAGCAAGTTACTCATGGTCTCTCCTCAGGATCGTGCAGTGGTTGATCCACAGGCGATGCGGCACGTTCGGCATTTTTTTGGCGCCTACCTTCGTTGGAGAAGACGATTGGGCGTCCATAGGGATCGAAAATGCACACGTGTGCAACCTCCAGAAAATCATCAATCTCGCCGGTCGTGCCTGTCAATCATAATTCCGATAATCAGCGATTATTTCGGACGGAATGGACGGCGATCGACGCATTGCATCCGATTGATTCTGTTGGGCATTCAACGTTATCCTCTTGAGCAGCCCTCTTGACCCTGCTTTTCTGCGGTGGTAGGGTTCTCTTGCACACGTTTGCATTTTCCGGGGTAATCTAATCTATGGTCCAATCAGAATCGCACGTCCAGTTCAAAAGCCCGCTCTTCCAAATGGCGCAGACCACGCCCACCTGCCTGTGGAACGATTCGGCCGCCATTGAAGAGCTGACCTACTCTATCGAGCACGGAGCTGTGGGCGCTACTTGCAACCCATCGATCGCCGTAACCGTGCTCAAGCAGGAGATGCCGATCTGGAAGGGCCGCATTCTTGAATTGGCCAAGTCATTTCCGCAAGCCCCTGAAGATGAGATCGCGTGGATGATTGTGGAAGAGATGTCCGCGAATGCAGCCAGGCTGCTGAAGCCGATCTTCGACCGGGAAAAGGGACGCAACGGACGCCTCTCAATTCAGACGGATCCTAGGAACTATCGCAACTCCGGCGCGATGCTGACTCAGGCTATCCGATTCAGCAGGCTGGCGCCGAACATGATCGTCAAGATTGCGGCCACGCGCGCGGGTATCATCGCCATCGAAGAAGCTACCTATCGCGGCATAAGCATTAATGCAACGGTCAGCTTTACGGTGCCCCAGGCAATCGCGGTAGCAGAGGCAGTGGAGCGGGGCCTCAAACGCCGGGAAGCGGAAGGTCTGGATATCGCCACGATGGGTCCGGTGTGCACCATCATGGTGGGCCGGCTGGACGATTGGCTCAAAGTGCTCCTGGAAAAGAAGAATCTCTCCGTCGATCCTGGCTATCTGGAGTGGGCAGGTGTCGCGGTCTTCAAGAAGGCTTACAAGATTTTCCGGGAGCGTGGCTACCGGCTGCGGCTTCTCTCTGCCGCATTCCGCAACCACATGCACGGGAGCGAATTTATCGGGGGCGACGTGGTGATCTCTCCGCCATGCACGTGGCAGCGCCGTTACAACGCCAGCGATATCGAAGTGATTTCCAGGATCGATAATCCAGTGGACGCAAAAATTGTCGACACGCTGCTGAGCAAGTTTCCAGACTTCGAGCGCGCTTACACAGAGGGTGGTTTGACCCACGAAGAGTTTGATACATTCGGGTCGACGCGCAGGACGCTGAGGCAGTTCATTTCCGCCTGCGCGGAGATGAACGGGGTGGTTCGAGATATTATTCTCCCCAATCCCGATCAGGAATAGTGGCTGGTCAGGGAATCCACATAAGCGGATTGCTGATGGAAACCGCGCTCAGTCCCTGCGCCAACAGGTCCTCGGCTTCCTTCATGTTTTGAATCAATCCGCCTCCCACAACAGGGAGCTCAGGCGAGACGGCGCGCACGCGTTCCAATATTTTGGGAGCCGCAAGGGCTGGCAGTACCTCCAGCGCATCGACGGGCGAATTTTTCAGTTGGTTCGTGATGGTGTCCATCGCGCCGCTGTCCAGGAGAAACGTTCGCTGGATCGCGTACAGTCCGATCGAAAGCGCATGACGCAACGGTTCAAGATGCGTGGAGATAATGCCGCGCGTGCCAGCGCTCTTAAGGTAGTTGACTGCAAACCGGTCGCGCGAGAAGCCATTCATCAGGTCGAGATTGACGATGGGGAGTTTGTCCGCGGCGAGAATCTTCTGAATCATCGATTCGCAGTTCTCCGGATCGCCGGTGAGGAGATAGACGATCTTGCCATGCGCGGCGATTGCCTGGTCAACGAATTCAGGCTTGCGCACCGCGGGAATGATGGAAGTCGCCTCGCAATAAGAGCGCAAAGGTGTAAGCCGTTCTTGCATATCGCTTGCTGACTCCTTCATCCACCCATCGCCGCACGTTGGCTAAGAGATGAGCCGCCCATGCGGACACATGAAAACATGTCAGCATGGGCGGCTCATCGAATCACCCGCCGCATCGGGACAACCCATTATAGCGATCGCTGACTCAGTTGCGCTTCAACTTCATGCGGGCGACGAGGAGTCTGTCCGGCAGCAGAGATGGGTCTGGACGCAATTCGATCAGTCTCTCCATCCATGGATTCGAGCAACGTTCAGTGGCGTGCATTCCCGGCTTTGGACGTCCTGACCTTGCCGGTGGACTCGCGCACAATCAACTCGGCCTTCACCTTGATTCTGACCATCGACTCCTGGCCCGACATCAGCTTGATCAGGTTCTCCATCGCAATCAATCCCATCCGCCGCATCGGCTGGCGCACTGTTGTCAGCGGGGGATCGGTGTAGGATGCAACAAAAAGGTCGTCGAAGCCGGCTATGGAGATATCGTCTGGGACATGCAGTCCGTGAATGCGAATCGAGCGCATCGCCCCAAGGGCGGTCATATCGTTGTAGCAGCAGACCGCGGTCGGAGGATCGCTAAGCGCCAGCAGTTGATCCATTGCGCGCATCGCCGCTTCCGGCTTGCCATCTCCGCGCACTACCAGATCGACATGGACCGGAATCTTCGCTGTATTGAGCGCCTCCCGGTAACCCGCGAAGCGTTCCGTATCCGATTGATAACCGAATTGGTCGCCGATATAGGCAATCCGGCGATGACCTAACTCAACCAGGTGTTCGGTGACAGCTCTGGTTCCTTCCTGATTGCAAATCATCACGGAGTGAACAAACGCGCCGGGATGCTGATCGTTCACCAGAAAGATCGGCACCATCATCTCCGACAACATGGGGAGATACAGTGCTCCGACACGGGAAGATGTAACGATGATGCCATCGACACGCTGCTCGGCGAACGATTGAACGATCTTCTTCTCGCGGTTGGGATCGGCATTCGAGTCGGCCAGAAATACGCAATATCCATGATCGTTGGCCGTTTGCTCGATTCCTGTAACAACTTCGCTTGTGAAGGGGTCAGAGACGGTGGTCACCACAAGTCCGACTGTTCGAGTCCGCCGGGTAACGAGACCGCGCGCGACGGCGCTGGCGCGATAGCCCGACTCTTTCGCGATTTTCCGGATCTTCTCGGCGGTCTTGGCATTTACCAGCGGGCTATTCTGCAGCGCGCGAGAAACGGTGGGATGCGAAACGCGGGCGAGCCGTGCGATGTCTTTGATTGAGGGCTGACGTAAGATCCGCTTCGAATCGTCGTGGAAGACAGTCCCGTCAGGTTTGTCAATGTTCTTTTCAAGCACGGCGCACTCTCTTCACCACGAGCGTGGACTATCGACCTCAGTCTTTATCAGCATGCGTGCTCTAGTCAATGGCTCTGTGATGGGAGAATCGGAACTTTCTGATTTGAATCGTTCTTGAGTCACGCGGTGGGTGCTTCCACGACAAAAAATGAAACGCAATTGTTATGAATGTTGCAGCTGGCACGGCATCAAGAGCGCGGAAGAAACTTCATGCACCTTCGCCTTCCTGATAGAGATATCCTCTTGCAACTTCAAGAAAGTCGGCGAGGTCTTTTGCTCTCCAGGCTTCATTTCTATTCAGTTCCCGGGCCAGGAGGCTGGCGACAGCAGGTGCCGCTTCAATGGCCGCGCGCGCATCGAGGAAAAGCGCGCGGGTTCGGCGTGCCAGCACATCCTCAACGGTCCGCGCCATTTCATGCCGCGCTGCCCAGATGACCTCGCGCGCGCGAAAGGGGAGGCGCGGATGGAGAAGGGAATCAAGCTCAGAATCGTCAGATGAAAGTGCACGAAGCTGCGGCAGATCGGAGCCGTAGACGTATTCCCATGGGGAGGCGGCCGAGTTCGAATCCGATGTCCAGCCGTGAATTCTCAACTCGAGCGTTCGCGAGGACCGTTTGGGAAGTGAAGCGACCTGACAGGCGTGATCGATCGTATCCTGTCCCATGCGCCGGTAGGTGGTCCATTTTCCGCCAGTAACCGTAACCAGGCCGGTTGGCGAGACGAGAATGGTGTGATCTCTCGAGAGCTTCGATGTCTTGACGCCGCTTTTCTTCACCAGGGGGCGCAAGCCGGACCATACGCTTAGAATCTCCTCGGCGCGCGGCCTGCGGTCGAGGTAGCGCGTGATGTGTTCGAGCAAGAATTTCTTTTCAGAGATTAACGCTCGTGGTTCTGCAGACACATTGTCGACGGGCTCATCCGTTGTTCCCACGATTGTGGCTCCGTGCCATGGGATGGCGAAGAGCACACGACCGTCCGCGGTCTTAGGAATCATGAGCGCTGTTTTTCCGGGGAGGAACGATTTAGGCAGCACAAAATGAGTGCCCTGGCTGACAGCTAGCAAGGATGCATGCTCGCCACGGTCCATTGAAACTGTGTTTTCAACGAATACTCCGCACGCGTTGATGACTACCTTCGCATGCAGATCGAAGCTGGCGCCGTCTTCCCGGTCACGCGCCTGAATGCCGATCGTCCTGTCGTTCAGTTTCAGCATGCCTGTTGCTTCGACGTAGTTGATCGCGGTGCCGCCCAGATCCTGAAAGGTGAGCAACAAGGCAATCGCGTAGCGGGCATCGTCGAACTGTCCATCGTGATAGAGGATGCCTCCGTGAAGACCATCTCCAACAAGGCCCGGCAGCTTTTCCAGCGTGGCCTTGGCGGAGAGGATTTCGGAACGTCCCATTGACAAGTTGCCGGACAGCAGTTCATAGACCTTCAGGCCGAAACCGTAGTAGGGGATGGAAGCAAGACTGTATGCGGGTACGACGAACTGCTGATCGTGAACGAGGTGAGGCGCGTTCCGCAGCATGTGACCCCGCTCCCGTAAGGCATCCGTGACCAGGGTTAGATCGAACTGCTCAAGATAGCGAACACCGCCATGGACAAGTTTGGTGCTGCGGCTCGATGTTCCCTTGGCAAAGTCGAATCGCTCGACCAGCAGAGTTCGAAAACCCCTGGATGCTGCTTCAACCGCAATGCCCAGGCCGGTGGCGCCGCCCCCGATGACCAAGACATCCCAAGGCTTGCCCTGGTGACCTAATTCACGCAGGATTTCTGTTCTCGTTGTCACACATGTACCTCCTTTCCCCGAGCGCGACAACAAGCTCAGAAGCAATCGCGAATCGTCCTGCGGGAGCAGATCGAACACTGGAATTAGAGCTCATGCTGTCTTGATGCAGTGTTCGAGGATGTTGGCCTTTGGTCGCGTTGCGTCTGAACATGCCGGATGGTACATGTTTCTCACGTTCAAGTCCTGGCATTTTGATTGGTTGTAAATAACCCGGTAAACGCATTCCGGCTGGGGCCAGAATCAAGTGCGTGCCGACCGTTGGAAGCGGCCGGCACACGGATTTGCACAAAATCAGTAAATAACCTTCAAGCCAAACTGGAAGATGCGCGGTTCGAAGGTGGAGGTTATTTGGCCGCTGTTCAGGTTCACCGCGCCCTGCTTGATGGCCGAAACCGGAGGCGTGGCGCCAGTTGAAAAGGTCTGCGTGGTGGTGCCCTGCGACACGCTGATCGAACCAGGTAGATAAAGGTTGGTGTGATTGAAGAGGTTGTAGGACTCGGCCCGGAACTCAATCTTCATGTTTTCGAGAGGAGTATCGAACCTCTTATTCAAGGCTAAGTCGGTTTCGTTGAACATCGGCGTGCGGCCAGGATTGCGTGTGGCATTGCCGAAGGGGCTCAGCACGTTGCCCGCGGCATCCTTGATAGGTGGAGTGACGAAGGCCGCGGTGTTGATGTAGTTGACATAGCCGGTATTGGCCTGGCGCGAAGAGCGCCCCAGGGTTATGGGCTTGCCGGGCACAATGTCGGGCCGGTATTCGTTGGCGCCGCGGTAGGTGGCCGAGATTTGCGGCGAAAGAGCCTGTGCGCCGTTCGGGCCGTAGGTCACGTTGAAGGGGGTGCCGGCCTGCGCGGTGTTGATAGCGCTGACTTGCCAGGCGCCGACCAATGCGTTTCCTGCACCGTTAATTCCGGAGAGGAGACTCCGCCCGCGGCCAAACGGCAGTTCGTACACCAGGCTCGTGACGTTGGCCACAGGCAGGTTGTAGTCGGATTGGGCATAGTCCGCGCGGAGGTTGTTGCCGTCTTGCGGCGAAGGCGTGTTGCCTTCTAGAGATGCCGACGCGTTGTCGAGCGAGTGCTCCCATGTGAAGGAGTTCAATAGCGTCAGGCCGAAGACCGACCGCTGCTCGTAGCGCACCTGAAGAGCGTTGAAGTTTGACCAGAATTCGTTGAGGGCCTGAGTGATGTCAGTCGGCCAATTGGCATAGGGCCTTGCGAAACCGAGAGACGGGTTCTTCTGGTTGGCGTTCAAGAAGCCCTGCAGCTTTAGGCCATGGTTCCCAACATAAGCGATATCGATCAAGCTATTCTTGGCCAGCTGCTGTTGCACACTCAGGAAGAAGTTTTCGACGTAACTGTCCCGTGTGTCTTTGGGCACCCAGGTGATATTGTCGGTTGCCTTGTTGAACGTCGTGACCAGGCCGCTAGGGAAGCCCTGATCGGAGGTAGCGTAGCAACTTGGAGTCGTTGTCCCGATCGCAATAATCTGCGCGGGAAGCGGGGTGGTGCATCCATTCGTCGGGGTTGGCTTGATCTGGGTGACCACGGCGAACTGCGCCTGCGGAGCATTGATGCCGGTGATATCGCCCGAGCCCGCGCGAGTGTAATGGACGTATCCAGTGCCGAAACCGCCACGAATGGCCGTATTCGGCGTAGCTTGATAGGCAAATCCAACGCGCGGCGAGAAGTCGGCCAGGTCAGGATTGACGAGCGTCTTCCCATGGACGCCGCCCCCGGTAACGGGCATGATCCCGCCGCCCGCCACAGCTCCGGGAGCGGTGGTGTCAACCACCTGGTTAATGGGATCGAAGTTGGAGATATAGTTGTTCTCTTCCGAATAGGGCGAGCCGTACTCCCAGCGCAGGCCCATGTTGATCGTCAGGTTGGGAGCTACTTTCCAGTCGTCCTGCGCATAGGCGGAATCCAGGCTCTGGCGGAGGTGGACCACAAAGTAGTTGGCCAATTGATAGGTGTTGGTGAGGCCGAACAGGAAGTCGGCCCAGTAATCGTCGGCGACCGTAGTGCCGGTGCAGGCAGCGCCGCTGGAGACCGTAGTCCCCGATGGGCAGGTGCTGTAGCCGCCGCTATAGGTCCAGGAACCATAGAGCGGGTTATTGTCGTTGACAGCCATCCAGATGTGCTCGTACTCATAGCCAAACTTGAATGAGTGCTTGCCCTTGATCCAGGTGAAATTCACCTTCGGATCGAGCAGGGCCGGATCCTGCCATTGCGGGTTGGTGCTCTGGCGTCCAAAGGTTGTGAAGCTATTGACCGATACCTGCGGCAAGCCGCCAGCGATTCCAGCAGGCACGGTTTGAAGGCCAGGGATGTCGAAGACGTCCTGGCCGATCGAGAGGGTGAATTTACCAGCCTTGGTGCGTGACAAGCCAAGGCGCGCGTCCAGCACTTTGTTGGCGCCAAACAGGTGTGTATAGCCGAGCGCTGCCTGCTGGTCGAGGATGCGAATCTTGCCGTTGGCCGTGCTGTCAAGCGGCAGCGGAATGACAGGATAGTTCACGCCGTTCTCTTTACGATCGCTGACGCGCAGGAACCACGACGAACTAGCCGACTGCTGATAATCGAGGCGAAGATCGCCCTTGTCGGAATAGTCAGTGAATGGAACTTCCTTGGCGTAGTCGTCGGAGTTCAGGCCGGTTGTGCCGGCGCCGGAAACAGGCAACTGGCTGGCATATGGCCCATAGTAGCTGATGATCTTTGCCGAAAGCGGATTGATAGCGCCCGACGGGATCGCGGTGCCCGATGGATAGACGACTCCAGTGATTGGGTTCCTGACCGGTACGGCGAGGATGCCGCCGATCTCGTTTTGCGTTGGCAGAGTGTACACATAGAGCGGACGCAGTGTCTGGCGGAAGCCCTCGTAATCGAGGAAGAAGAATAGGTTGTTCTTTACGATGGGACCGCCAAAATTCATCCCGAACTGGTTGCGGTTAAAAGTCGGCTTCTGGAAAGGTACGCTGGCTCCGGCGCTTCCAATCAGCGTCGGCTTGAAAAAGCCGGCGGCGTTCAGATCGGTGTTGCGGATGAATTCATAGAGCGTGGCGTGATAGCTGTTGCTGCCGCTGGCCGAAGCCACGTTGACGGTGGCGCCGGATGAGCGGCCGTATTCGGCGCTCTCGTTGTTTGTCACCACGTTGAACTGCGCTACTGAATCCGGCGCAATAGCGATGATCTGGTTGTCAAAACCCTGGTTGCTTTCGCCGTATGCGTTGTTGTCCATGCCGTCGAGCAGAAAGTTGTTGAACATGCTGCGCTGGCCATTGACGTTGTACGCGCCTTCGCGCACCAGGCTGGAGATGGAACTGGTGGTGGCCGCCGTTGGCGCCTGACGGGAACCGGTTACCAGCGCCAGTAGATCTGAGAAGTTCCGGCTCACCAGCGGGAGTGCCTCGGTTTGGTAACCGGAGACCGTCTGTTCGCGCTGGCTGGACTCGGTCTCAAGTTGCAGCGCCACATCGCTCACTTCCACCGTAGTTGCGGTCTGACCCACCTGGAGAGTCAGGTCCATGTGCTGGCGCTCACCTACTGAGACTGTGATGTTATCCGCGACTGCCGTGCCAAAGCCTGAATGCGCCGCAGAGATCTTGTAGCTGCCCGTGCGCAGCGAAGGCACTTCATACTCCCCGGCGCTGCCGGAAACGGCAGAATACGATGCTCCCGTAGCCTTGCTTACCACAGTAATAGACGCTCCTGGCAGTACGGCGCCGGTGGCATCGTGAATCTCGCCCACAATGGTGCCTGTATCGTACTGGGCAAATGCCTTGAGTGAAGTAAACGCCAGCAAAAACGCAAACGCCAGGATTACCCACCCGGAAACTCGATTTCCCCATTTCCCCTCGGAGATCGGGGTGTTCCTGTCTGCGCTTTGCAGTTGAGCGCTCTCCTGAACAGTGGCGGCGTCGTGCCCTGCCGCGAAGAGCTGCGTTGTGCCGTTTCTTTGTCCCAAATTGCGAATCTTAGCAATCATATTGCCTCCCAATTGGTCGAAATCATAACAAGCAGCCGTGTTATCAACGATTAAGCTTTCAACAAAAAATCCACCTCCAAAGGCATAGTCTCCTCGTCCGGAGGGCGTTGCCGCTGATCCGGAGGCCTAAGACTATACATCTGGCGGTGGATTTCTCTAATTCCTCTTCCGCGAAACGAAACTAGCAATCGCGCGCAAACCGTGTCAAGGACAAAATCCGCGCCGCTTGGGATAGTCCATCAAAGCCGATCGAAACCGGGATCCCCTGAACGCTTGCAAGGGTGAAATGCAAGGTCACAATACGCCCGCGGCAGGAACATGGACGAGCGCAATTCGGTGGATTATCGAAACGATTGGTGGACGCGGTAGGAATCGAACCTACAACCTGTCGGTTAAGAGCCGAATGCTCTGCCAGTTGAGCTACGCGTCCAGGCGATGGAAGAAAACCGCACAGCGAGGGAATTTGCTGGCGGCTTGAGCGGGGAAAAAATCTAACCCGCACCTTCAAAAATATAGCACAATTCCATCGAGACCCAAAGGAGCCGGGCGGTCGATAGCATCCTGATTTGAACGTTGCCCTGTGAACGGCGAAAGG
>JBARBP010000202.1:0-7379 GCA_049793195.1 Occallatibacter sp.
AGGTGGGTCAGATGCTGAGGCGCAGCTTTCCCGTGTTCAGCTTAATCGCGGCTTTTTCCCTTATCGGATGTGGAGGTTCCGGATCATCGAGCGGCGGCTACGGTGGCGGAGGAGGAACACAGGCAAACGCACCTATCCTGACGGGAATCGCGCCCTCGACGGCGCAGGTAGGCGCTTCCGCGGCCACGATGATTGCGTACGGCACGAAGTTCACAGCCGGCGTGACGATTCAATGGAATGGAAGCGCGCTGACTACTGCCTGCGTGGGCACAGATCTAATGACTCCAGTCGCATGCGCGAGCGCAGCCGCATTGACTGCGAGCATTCCAGCCAGCGATTTCGCCGCAGCGGGGGTCGTCAAGGTCAGTGCGTTGAATCCGAGCCCCGACGGTGGAACTTCCAGTTCGCTGAACTTCACGATTGCCTCTGCGCCGGCCGCGAAGACCTGGGCCAGAGCTGTGGCGGGCATCACGGTGCCCTGGGACGAGGTCTGGGATTCGGAACTCGGCAAGCTCTATGTGTCGACAGCTTTGCAGAATACAGCTTATCCGAACATGATCGTTCCCATTGATCCCGTATCCGGCACAGCGGGTGCGGCGGTAGCAGCGGGAAGCAGCCCTGAGTTCCTCTCACTCTCTTCCGATTCTTCATATTTGTGGGCAAGCCTATTCGGTAGCAACTCTGTGCAACGCTTCCTGTTGCCCGGCCTCACGACGGACATTTCATTCCAGGTTCCCCTGGATCCAATAGGCCGCACACAACAAGCTATGAGCATCCAGGCGGCGCGGGTAAGCCCTCACACGCTGGCGCTGGTGGCAGGCTACGCAGGCGGCGGAGGAGGCGGTGACGGCGTATATATCTATGACGACGCCACTCTGCGGCCAGTCTTCGTGCCTGGTTATGAGGCTCAGGGACCAGCCATCGATTGGATCCAATGGGGAAAAGACGATTCCGCAATTTATGGAACCGTGTTCGTCAGTGGGAACGGTGGGATTTGGCCATTGCAGGTGAATTCTTCGGGAGTGTCGTGGAATGGAACGGGCGGAGGGATCACAGCCGGACTGATTGATTACGACGCGCAGAACGGATTGGTTTATTCACGGGACGGCCAGTTTGGAGTAGGCGGAGTGTATGACCCGGTGCAGGACACGCGGGTCGGACAATTCGATGCTCCTGGCCCGGACACAGCTTGCACGGCAGACTCCACCCTTGGCCGTTATTACTGCGTAACGGTCATCACAAGCAGCGGCGTCGATGTTTATCCGGTTGAGCTTTGGGTCTTCGATCTGAATACCTACGCGCTCCTCGACCGGGTCTATTTTGGCTGGTTGGCTGGCGAAGGAGGAGGTACACAGCCCAACTCTACCATTTCGGGTTCTCCGCGCAAGCTGGTTCGATGGGGCAACGCGGGTCTTGCGCTGATCACAAGTTCCGGGGTTGAATTCGGGATTCCTTTGCCCGATTCTCCTTACGGAGCCGGCGGTGTATTCCTGATCGACGGCGCGGCCGTGAACCCAAACGTTGCTCCCGATGTTGCGTCGGGATCTTCGCCCGCTTCTTATGCCTCGATGAGCTCACTCAGTCCACAGTCCGCGACCGTGGGAAGTGGGGATGTAGCCGTGACCATTGACGGCACGGGCTTTTCGCCAGACAGTACTGCTTGCTGGAACTGCAGCTTCTTGCAATTCCAATTCCTCCCCACTTCCTACATCAGCCCGACGCAACTGAGTGTCACGATACCAGCCCCTGAAACGGCGACTGCCGGACCATTGGCGATCAGCGTCTACGATCAGAGCGCCAATCTCTTTTCGACGAATGCGCTGACATTTACCGTTTCACCTGCCGCTGGGAGAACGCAGATGACGGCGCTTAATCTTACCGGGCTTACGATGGCGTGGGATGCGAACAGCCAGCTGCTCTACGTCGGCACAGCCGATTACGATGGCGCTTACCCAAATTCAATAGTTGCTGTGAATGGCGAAAGCGGCACAGTGGTGAAGTCGCGGTCAGTAAACCCCGATCCGGATATCTTGAGCGACGGCGCAGGCGGGCAGTTTCTTTATGCAGCTTTTGACTCGACGACGATCATGACGCAATTTGCCCTGCCGAGCCTGAATCCGACGGTTACATGGAGGCTGCAAGACCCGAAAAATGGCAACCCGTTCTTGGCAGGCGATATGAAAGCCGCGCCGGTAAGCCCTCATACCACGGCAGTGGCACTGTTCAACTACGGCGGTTCGCCAAGGGCAGAAGGCGGAGTCGCCATCTTTGACGATGGAGTCGAAAGACCTGTTGGCTTGCCTGGCTGGGGTCAAGGACAGACTGTTCCGGCGACTTATGATGTTCTTGCATGGGGTGACACGGATTCGATTCTTGCTTCAGCCGAAAATGACAACAACTACGGGCTTCAGCCCTTGTACGCGCTGAACGTGAGTGCTTCGGGGGTCTCCTACGTCGGCCAGAACCCTTCGTTCAATGACGAATACGACGAAATTCACTCCGACTTTGGAACCGGTCTTGTCTACAGCGACGATGGCCTCGTTGGCGATCCAACGACAGCGGCAATTGTGGGCAGCTACAACGCCTCGGGGCTGGTAGCGCCAGATTCATCGCTGAATCGCGTTTTCATTCTGGGACAGACGGCGGCCCAGGCCAACACAAACAGCTTCACCATAGAGTCCTTTGACGAGAAGGCCTATACGCTGGTCTCTTCAATCACCCTCGACAATCTCGCCGGTTCACCCGTTCAACTGGTGCGGTGGGGAACATCGGGACTGGCCGTGTTGACAAGCGGTGGAGTTCAGGGCGTGTATGAAAATAGCTATGGAATGCTCTACCTCGTGCAGGATTCCACTTTCGTCAGTAATGCCCAACCCGCTGCCGCCAGCGAAGGTCGACTGGACGCACATGCTGAGGTCATTAAACCAGAGTTGGTACAGCAGCGCTGGAAACGGATGTCGAAGAGGGAACTCTTGAGGATATTGCAGCGAAGAGAGCCTGGCCGGTAGGTCTTTTGTGCACGAGACAAAGCGGCCGCGGCTCCCATCTTTGCGCGGCTCTTTGCGCAAGGGCGGGAGCCGCACGAACCTCAACCTCCACGAGAATCCGTCATCTTGAGCGCCGAATGCCCCCAGTTACGGATCACTCCCATAAAACGCCCATCCAGCAACCAGAAATCCACGTAACGCCGATTCACGTCTCCTCAAACAGCAGCCCTACCGCCGTTCTTCCGTCTCATGGCCCCGGTTTGCAGATAATTAACTGCTTTAGGCGCACAATCGTTTCATAGTCGTCTTTCACGCTCCACCCAGCCGAAGCAGTTACGGCCCCGGCGCACCAACTGAGAGCTGAAGGCTGAAAGCTGAAAAAAGCACCCGCACCTCCCTTGACGAGAATAACTTGCGGTTTCTTGCCCCAAAAGCGAGTCAAGAGCACCCGTAACTCCTTTGTTGAGAGGAGCGTGCGTACAACTTCAATGCCTTCAGCATCTTAAGGTACCCCTCCGTAAATCCAAACAGCAGAGCAATTTGGCCATTGGGGAGGGGGGGGCACCCCCCGTGAAACTGTGGAAAGGCCTCATCCGCTCGCCACGAACCCGAAAGGATGCCTCTCCCCGCCGCCGTCTGCTGCGCAAGCGTCCCTAACCCCGAGTCCCTAGTCCCTGGTCCCGAGTCCCTAGCCCCGAGTCCCTGCATTTACCAGCCGCTCCACCTCGTCATGCAGCCTCACAGTGATGTCGGCCTCGGTCTCGCCCGGAGAAAGCCGCACCGGCCGGCCCACCCTTACTTCGATCTTGCCCGAGCGGAACCAGCCCTTCCCTTCGACCTTCAACTCGCCGAGCCCTCGCAGCGCCACCGGCAGCACCATCGCCCCGCACTGCTTGGCCAGCAGCCCAACCCCCGGCCGGAACGCCGCCAGCTTGCCTTCTGCCGACCGCGCGCCCTCCGGAAACACCAGCACATTGAAGCCGCGATCCATAGCCCGGCCCGCATGAGCGAAACTAGGTTGAAAATCACGCCTCCGCGGTAACGGAAACACATTGAACAGCGCCGTCAGCAGAAAATAAAACAGCGGCCCCGGCAAAAAAAACCGCCCGCTTGGACGAAGTGGCTCAAGATTGCGGAAATGTCGATAGCCGTCGAGCATCTCGCCCGACATTGCCACTGCAATCCGCCTTCGCAGCGCGCCCGGAAGCGCGTACTCGATCAGCGGCCCGTCGAACGCGGACACATGATTGGCAATGATCAACAACGGCGCGTCGCCCGCCAGCGTTTCCGGTTTCACCGCATCTGCCAGCACCACCTGCGGCGCAGCCAGCAGCCAAACCAGCGGCTGCATCACCGCCTCGATAAACGCTACCCGCATCCATCGAACCGGCGCCAGCCAAGGCCAGCGCGGATAAACGTACCGTCCTCGCGCAGGTTCATCCTCCGCGCGCACGCCCATCGCTGGCCGCTCGTCGCTCGCGCTTCTCTCTTCATGCGAAGAGAGCACTCGCGTCCCACTGTTGTCATTCTGAGCGAAGGTCGCCGCCGCGACCGGAGTCGAAGAACCTGCGTCTTGGAAGTCTTGCGAACGGCTGCGAGACGACGAAGCCCGTTCCTCCTCCGCTTCGCCCGCCACCAGCCGCCGAAGCTCGCCCAGCGTCTCCACGCGGTCCAGCATCCCGTCTTCGGAGACAACGCCCAGCCTGTCTTCGATCGCCGCGGCCAACTGCACGCGTCCCAGGCTGTCCAGATGTAGATCCTCGGTCAGATGCAGCTCATCGCCCACGCCCGGATGAGCCTCGCCGGAGATCTGTCCAATCAGCGACAGCAGCCAGTCCTGCGACGCCCCGAACCCGCCGTTCCCGTTATGCTTTGCCGTTCCGTTGCCTGCCGAATTCGCAGCAGCCTGAACTCTCTCCAGCCACGCCGCCACCGCCTTGCGCCGGACCTTGCCGGTTGATGTCCGCGGCAGATCCGGCTCCGGCCAAAGCACCCAGCGCCGCACCCTCTGGAACTCCGCCAGCCGCGCATTCGCGCCCTCGATCGCCGCTGCGGCCTGGTCGCCAGCCCCACGCGAAGCCAGCACCGCGCACGGCTCCGGTCCCTCGGCTGTCTCCATCGCCACCACCGCGCATGCCGCCACACCGGGTTGCTCCTCGATCGCCGCTTCCAGGTCTTCGGGATGGATGTTCACCCCCGCCGCAGTCACGATCACCTCGCTCTTGCGCCCCAGAAACCGCAGCTCGCCAGAGGGTTCCGTCTCTGCAATATCCCCCGTCGCCAGCCATTCCTCCTTCCGCCGATGCAGCTTCCCACCAGACCACGTTGCGCCCGAGATGGCCGCGCCCCGCACCAGCACCTCTCCATCCGGACCGAGCTTCACCTCCCGTCCGGCCATCGGTTTCCCAATCGTCCCTCTCGTTACGTGGAACGGATGGTTCAACGTAATCAGTGCGGTGGTCTCCGTCATCCCGTAGCCCTGCACCAGCACAAATCCCAATGCGTTCCAGAACTGCTCCAGCGGCGCGGCCAGTGCGCCTCCGCCCGAGATCAGCGCCCAGAACTTGAGTCCGAACGCCCGGTGAATCTTGCGGAACCGCCACCAGCGTCGTGCCGCTCCGATCTTCTGCACGGAAACGGCTACTCGATCCTCCAGCCATGGATGTGTCAGTTCAAGATGCGTTTTGAGCAGCGCCAATACCCTGGGCACGGCAGCCAGCACGGAAATCCGCTCACGGCGAATGGTCTCGATAAGCCGCGGAGCCACCAGCCGCTCTTCCAGATGCAACTCACCCGCAAAGATTGGCGGAACCCAAAGGCCCATCGTTTGCCCGAAGACGTGGCTCAGCGGCAGCGTATTCAGAATCCGCAGTGGATGCACCAGCCGCTCCCACCGCATGTAAGGTTGCGCGCCCTTTTCAATGGGGCCTACGCTGGCCAGCACGTTGCCGTGGGTCAGCACAATTCCTTTGGGATCGCCCGTGGTGCCGGAGGTGAACAGTATTTCAAGCGGCGTCTCCGCCGATAACCCTTCAATCGGTCCCGCTTCTTCAGCCGGTAGAACGCTAAGCCAATCTTCAAACGAGAGTGTCGGGACGGTCGCCGGCAACCGGCCAGGTCTGAAAGACAGCTGATTAAGCAGCACCGCATCGCCCACGGCGAGCTTCGGCCTTACATCGGCCGCTACTCGTGCCGCAAACTCCAAAGTCCCGATCGCGTCCAGCGGAACCGCCAGCACACCGCGCAACATGCACCCGTGGAATGCCGCGATCCACTCCGCGCTGTTCTCGCCCCATACCAGCACCCGGTCGCCGGGGCCAATCTTTCGCTGAACAAGGAGCGCCGCAAACCGCCCAGCCAGCTGCGCCAACTCCCCATAGCTCGTCACCCGCCGCCGGTTTCCCTGGTAGCGAACTACCGCAGTCTGCCGTCCAAAGCGGCGGAAGTCGTCGAGAATTGTGGCCAGGTGGTCGCGCATTAGAGCTCCGGCAACTTCATGGTATGCGATAACGCTGCTGCTGATTCTGTATGGATGTGAAATCACAGAACTTGATGCACGGATTGGAGCCTTTCTTTGTTCTCGCCAAATCGTTTGCCGAACATGATTTGATCGCGTAACTTTGACCCGCGATGCTCCCCATCATGGTGTGTCTCTGTTTTCGCTTCATCTTCGCCACTCATCCGCGTTATTCTGTGAAACACCATGTCTCCCGACTGCTCGAGCCCGCACCGACCCAATCCCGATCCTTCCCACGCCGTGGCTCCGGTCGACGTTACAGCTTCAGTCAGTGCCGCGTTTGCCTGTTTTCATCCCGTCACCGCCGAGTGGTTCCACGCCGTGTTTGACACGCCCACCGCTCCCCAGCGCATGGGCTGGCCGGTCATTGCGCGCGGAGAGAACGCACTTATCCTTGCCCCCACTGGCACCGGCAAAACGCTCGCGGCTTTCCTCTGGTGTCTCGACCGACTCATGCTCCACGCTCCGCCAGGAGGACCCCAAAAGGGCTGCCGCATCGTCTACGTTTCTCCCCTCAAGGCCCTTGCTGTCGACGTCGAGCGCAACCTCCGTTCACCCCTCGCCGGCATGGCCAACATGGCCCGCCGCATGGGCGTCGAATTTCACGAGCCCTCCGTCAGCATCCGCACCGGCGACACCCCGCAGCGCGAGCGCGCCCGCTTCGCTCGCCACCCCGCCGAAATCCTCATCACCACACCCGAGTCCCTCTACCTGCTGCTCACCTCGCAGGCTGCCGACGCCCTCCGCACCGTTGACACCGTCATCATCGACGAACTCCATGCCCTCGTGCCCACCAAGCGTGGCGCGCACCTGGCCCTTTCCCTCGAACGCTTGCAGGCCCTCACAAAACGCCCCATCCAGCGCATCGGCCTCTC
>JBARBP010000203.1:0-25280 GCA_049793195.1 Occallatibacter sp.
GTGCTTGTTATTTGGCTCATCAACGTCTTCGGATTGCTTCACTATCTTACCCAGTTCCGCGTCGGGTAATAACTAATCCAGACACTGGCGCTTCAACCGCTGTTCCCGTCAACGCAATACAAGCGCAATGCAACACGGCAGAGTACTGCCCAAAGGAATTCTCGTGAAACGCTTAGGTTTGTTAGTAATCGGTAGTGCCCTCAGCTTGACCACGTACGCTCAGGTCACTACACAAGGAACAGTAGTCGTCGAATCAGCCGGCCCTGGATCTTCATACCATGCGGTCGTGGTCAGCCGCTCGGTCATGGCAGTCGACTACCTGCATCGCAGCGGCGCCACAGATATGGACTTGGCGGGTACGTCGCTAATGTCCTCTGCCGACGGCAAGGTCAAAGTGCGGAGCAAGCGCGGCACTATGGAAGTCGAGGCGGAATTCGGAAACCTGCAATCTCCTACAACATTCGGCGGCGAATATCTTACTTATGTCCTATGGGCGATCTCCCCGGAAGGCCGGGCTGAGAACCTGGGAGAAGTACTCGTTGGCGGAAATGACCGAAGCAAACTGACTGCCACCACCAGTCTCCAGGCCTTCGCGCTGATTGTTACCGCGGAACCTTACTTTGGCGTGCGCCAACCCAGCAACGTCGTCGTACTCGAGAATGTCGTCACGGCAGATACCAAGGGAACCAGCGAAGCGGTAAGCACGAAGTATGAACTGATTGAACGCGGCGGGTATCTACCCACCGGCTACCAATTCGACCCTGTCGTTCTGAGCGCAAATTTGCCTTTGGAGTTTTACGAAGCGCGGAATGCGCTCCGCATCGCCAAGTCGGAGGGGGCCGAGCAGTATGCGGGTGAAAGCTACCAGCATGCTGTCGATTCGATGAGGACCGCTGACGAGTACGCCACAAGAAAGCATGTGAATGAAAAGCCGCTGATTGCCGCTGCCCGAGTGGCCGTGCAGACTGCGGAGGACGCTCGAGAAATCGCAGTAAAGAGGATCGATGCGGATTTCGCTGCGAATCAACTGAAGGAATCAAGCGATGCGCAGGCAAGCGCTCAGATGCAGGCCGCCGCCGCCACTCGCCTGAAGGAGAAGGCAGAGTCCGATGCGGCAATGGCGCAAGCCAACGCAGCGTCGTCACAGGCTAACGCTGAAGCGTCGCAAGCCAACGCAGCTACAGCAGAAGCCGACGCGGCCAATGCACAGGCCGCAATGGCTGCAAACCAGGTGACGTCGGCTGCGGCAGTTACTGCGGCTCAGACTGACGCCGACCAGTCTCGCATGGTTGCACAGAACGCATTAGAGGGTCAGCAAAAAGCCGATAATGAAAAAGTCGCGATGCGGGCTCAGTTGTCGGAACAGTTGAACAAGATCCTTGCGACGCGCGACAGCGCACGTGGGCTCATCGTAAGCATGTCGGATGTGTTGTTCGATACCGGCCAATATTCACTGAAGCCCGGCGCTCGCGAGAAGCTGGCCAAGGTTGCCGGAATTCTGATCGCCTATCCTGGGCTCAACATTGCAGTTGGCGGATACACCGACAATGTTGGCGGCGATGAAATGAATCAGAAGTTGTCAGAGAATCGCGCAGACGCTGTCCGCGATTACCTCGTGGCACAGGGCGTAGAGACAAAATCAGTGGGCGCCACGGGCTTTGGTAACAGCTCACCTGTAGCCTCAAACGACAATGCAAGCGGACGCCAGGAGAATCGGAGAGTAGAACTGGTGGTTTCCGGGGAAGCTATTGGAAGTCCGACAAATACGACGGTGGGCAGCCTTCGCTGACTTTGGTACGCGTTTTTGAATGAAGAGCGGAATGTTCATAAACTGCTCAAGCGCAATCTTCGACGTTTAAGTTGCGATCGTCTTGTGGCTATCTCGATTCAATGCGCCGCGGCCTCGAAAAGGGACTGTGGCGCATATTTGTTATTCTTGCCTGGTTATCTGTATGAGAAATTTCTTCAGGGATGCTGCCCAACTCGCTGTGGCGCCGGCGCATCGGACGATGATGCCATATTGGCTTACGCACCTCGGAATCCTGGGACTCTTTTCCGTTGCGGTCATCGATTCTTCGGTGATTCCTCTTCCCTTGCCGGGCAGCACGGATTTGTTACTACTTTGGCTGGTGTCGCACAATGGAAACCCATGGCTGCTTGCCCTGAGTGCCATTGCGGGCAGCGTTGTGGGCGGATACACCACTTGGGAGACAGGTAGAAGGGGTGGCGAAGCGGCGCTGAGCCGCCACATGCCCGCGCGTCTTCTTAAAAGAATCATCGGGTGGGTGGAACGGCACCGGATACTCGCAATCTTTCTTCCGGCGGTGCTTCCTCCGCCCATTCCACTTTCGCCGTTTACGCTTGCCGCCGGTGCACTGGGTGTTTCGCGCAATCGCTTCCTCACGGTCTATGGTTCTGCCCGCACCCTGCGATACTCCTTCGTTGCCTGGCTAGGCGTGGCCTACGGGCGCAGGATCATCCGCATGTGGACCGGAACACTTCAGAGGTGGTCGACTCCGTTGCTTTGCGTATTCGTTGTCCTGGTGGCCGTCAGTGTCTGCTATGGGATCTGGAAGATGCGCGGACTGCGCAAGTCCGACCCATCAGACAAGCCCGCGCTGCCTGCTTGAAGTATTCCGCCGACCTGAACTGCCGCGTCGTCTAATCGTATAGTCATCATCTACACAACAAACATGGCAACCCCGGCGGCGAACATGGCGACCGTCGTGATGGCGACGATTGCCCATCCCAAGCGGGAACTGGGTTGATTCTGCATGAGCTTCTTGTCCGCTGCGACGATCAGGATGGCGACGAGAAGAAAAGGTGCGAGCAATCCGTTGATGACAGCTGTCAAATAGAGTGCCTTAACCGGGTTCACTCCGATAAAGTCCAGTGCCACGCCCGCTGCGGTAGAGACCAGAATCAATGCGTAAAACCAACGTGCCTGTCTCAGTTTCCTGTTCAGGCCCTGGCGCCAACCTAGTGTCTCGGCAAAGGCGTAGGCGGTCGATCCTGCCAACGTGGGGATGGCTAGAAATCCGACACCCACGATCCCCATCGTGAAGAGCGAAGCAGCAAGATTGCCAGCGAACGGGCGCAGGGCTTCCGCCGCCTGGCGAGAGGTCTCGATATTTGTAAGGCCGTGCTTGTTCAGGGTGATAGCGGTTGTGAGGATAATAAAAAACATCACCATATTCGAAAAGAAAGCGCCGACGCCGACGTCGACGTTTCGCATTTCAAGCTCCTGAGACGTCGCGCCTTTGCGCTCGGCGAGTGTGTTCTGGCCGGCAGACTTCTCCTCTTCAACTTCTTCGCTCGCCTGCCAGAAGAACAAATACGGGCTAATGGTAGTGCCTAGGATCGCGACCAATGTTGCCCATTCATTTCTGCTGTGGGGCATTGATGGCACCAGGGTATCGCGCAGCACCTGGCCCCAATCGGCTCCCACTACAAAGGCGGTAACGGGGTAAGCAAAAAGAACCAGGACCAGCCACTTGAGCACGTTTGCGATCTGCTGATATTGAAGCCGAACTGTTGCCCATGAGATCAGAATTGCGAAGGCAATCACAAAGCAATGAGACTGAATCCCCGTCAACATTTCTGCCGCATCCGTCATGCCGGCAAGATCCGCAGCAATGTTGATTGTGTTCGCAATCAGCAGGGCTATAACGAAAGTGAGTAACAGCCATCCTGGAAATCGTTGCTTGAGATTTCCAGCCAAACCTTGTCCAGTTACCTTGCCGATACGGGCGCACATCATTTGAGTAGCGGCCATCAGCGGCCACGTGAGCAATGCGGTCCAGAGGAGCTTGGTTCCCAGTTGCGCGCCGGCAATAGAGTATGTGGCTATGCCAGACGGGTCATCGTCCGCAGCCCCGGTTATTATTCCAGGACCAAGCGATTTGAGGAGTGATCGAAACCAGCGAGATGAAGCAGAAGTAGACAAATAAAAGTTGGGATTTGCATCCATTCAGATCGAATAGCTAATCTTAGCACCCTCGTGACCATCCAAATACAGGCTGGTGAACAGAGCCGGCGAAGCTGTTGTGCTCCGCCGCGCCATGCATGATCGCGATTTGAGTGCTGCTGCTACCAACTACTTGTGGTCGCCGCCGCCACCGTGTCCACCGCTGTCGCCGTGCGATCCACCACCGCTACCGTGGGATTGCGCCGCATCACCTCGCGGTGCGGGGCTGCGTGATGGTGCATGGCCAGCGTTAGGACGCGCAACAGCAGCACGGGAGTTGACAGCGGCTACGCGGGATCCCCCACTGCTGCGCTGTACCTGTCCGCCGTTGGAAGTTCCGCCATAGGCTACGCGGCCGGCCCCACCGTGGTATCTTCCGCCACCATCATTCACAAAGCGATGGCCTCCCCAGCCGTGGCCATAACCCCAGCCGGCCCACGGACCCATACCCAGGAAGATGCCGTTGTAGAAATATCCCGATCCGTAATACCCCATTGGTGCGCAGGCGTAAGGCGCATATCCGTAGTAGCCGTACGAACAGACCGGTTGAACGCCGATGTTGATGGAAATCTGCGCACGGGCGACTGGCGTCAAAGCTAGTCCTGCGAGCAGCGCCGTGGTTAACACTAGAGTACTAAGTCCGCGCATGTAAGACCCCCCTATAAGGCGTCTGCGGTTCCTGAGATTGCGTGGGATGCTGTGTGTAGCCGTAAAGAATAGCCCAGTAACAGCAGCTACCATAAGGATTTTGAGACCGTTCATGCGAGCCTTCAGATTTCGGGGCGCGCATGTCTATCTGCCCTTACGTTCTTTACACTAGGCGCCCCCATTGCCCGAGTCTGAGCAATAGGGACCATGTCAAGTGGGTTGTCCAAGTAAGATCAACGTAGCTTGTCGGCACGCTGACACTGCTGTTCGTCATCCTCAACTGCAAATGTGATCGTCAAAACAGTACAAGCAACCGCTACTTATTCTTAGCAGAGGCATCTTCTACGGCTGCGCGCTGAACTTCGACTTCGATGCGTGATTTGTGTTCAATTGCGGCTTCCTGGTTTGCATCATCAACGACAACCTTCGCATTGCCCCAGACATGTTCAGCCTTGCCTTTTACCTGCTGAACCATGCCTTCCACCTGAAGCTGAGTATTCCCAGTCAACTCGCCCGCTCTGCGCTTGGCATTTCCTGCCACTTCGTCGATGATTCCCTTCAACTGGCCTTTGTTCATAAGTCCACCTCCGTGGAGTCGATTTGTGAAAATTAGATTGAAGTGCTTGAGTTCCACTCATGTGCCCCAGCATTGCTCAACATACGGGCCAGGGTCATCGCCGTCTGAGCAGTTTGGACCAAGTCAGACATAGCGATGCCAGCGTGCCCCTTCCGCCTGATGAGCGTTATTGCTCAGATACTGCACAGGAATCTCACTAACGTAAGCATTACCTTGTGCGCCTCAGTGCGCGGGACGCTAGTGACGCTGCGCATAGGTAGAAAAAGGTGAGATGCATGAAGAAACTCATGACGTTTGTGGCAGTACTCAGCCTGACGAGCGCTGCCTGGGCAGCATCCGATCGCGAGGCAACAACCGATCGACTTGACCATGCGGGCGCAGTGCTCCATGAGATTATGTCGGCGCCCGACAGGGGTATTCCGGAAGAAGTTCTGGAACACGCGAAGTGCATAGCCATCGTGCCTCATATGCTCAAAGGCGGCTTTGTATTTGGCGCGGAAAATGGAAGAGGCGTTACCACTTGCCGTACCGCCAACGGATGGAGCGCGCCGGCATTCTTCGCCATCACCGGCGGTAGCTGGGGCTTGCAAATCGGCGTCGAGGGCGTGGATCTTGTCATGATCATTCAGAATGACAAAGGTATGCAACAGTTGCTTTCTAGCCAGTTCCAACTCGGAGGAGATGCTTCCGCGGCCGCTGGGCCGGTTGGGCGTCATGCTTCTGCTGATACCGATTGGAAGCTGGAGACGGAGATCCTCACCTATTCGCGTGCGAGAGGCGCCTTTGCCGGGCTCACGCTTACCGGTGCAGCAATTCGCCGGGATGACGACTCCACTGAGGCCATCTATGGGCACGATGTTCCTACCCGAAGAATTCTGCAGGGCGACATCGCCGTGCCAACAGCTGCACATGCTTTCCTTGATGCTGTCAGGGATGCAAAAGCCCAAGCGATAGCTTCGAATTAGTCGAAGTAATTGTTGAGGTTATGAATGTATTGCGGGCACCCTAGGCGCGTAACTGCCGGGGTGCCCGAAATGCAAAGAAGGGGCGCATATGCTTTGGATAGTTCTGGGGTGCTCCTGACTCTGTGGCGGGACTCGTAGGGCCGTGCAGGCGGACGGTGGTGTTACGAATGCAACCCCGTGAGGTAAAGAGTTGCGCCTCAAGTCCGGGAACTGTGACGACACGTTGAAATCACACTGCCCATTCATTGATCGCAAAATCGCGTGGTTTCCTGTCGCAATACCCGCCCTGCACCGATCTTGGCAGAATGTCTATTCCGATTTTGCGGACACGAACCACTTTTAAGAATCAATGCGAGCCTGAAGACGACTCGTCAAATAACAAAGTGAGGTAGCGGCACGGAAGCCTCACGGGGTGTATCCTCAAGTTAGTAGTTACGACCTTCCTTCCTCGCCTCCGGCATTCCAGGCTTCGCTCCAGACGAGCACCGCTCAAGCACGCAACCGCACGACTGGAGCCGGCATGAGCTCGTTCAAGAAAAATGACGTCAAGAACCATTTGTCTGCCCCTGGTCGCGCGGTGAGCGGGACCTTTCTTGCAGCAAGCGAGCTGGATGCAAAGGGCTTCTCCCTTGCTGAGATCGCGGCGCTAAAGAATGATCCGACAGGCTTTGTACAGGATTTCATCGGTGAACACGTGGGGCACGGAATGAAGATTGGGCCCGCAGAACCCCGATGCTACGAAAATTGAGCCCGCATGCGATCTTTCTTCGCGAAGGATGCCTGCTACCAAGTCGATTCGCTCTCCGGCAGGAGCGGTTTTGCGAGAAGTGGATGCTGGTGGAGGGTCTGACTGCCCAGACGTTAGACGCCGATATCCGCGGCGCCGGCTGGCATTTCATGTGGATGGTGGGCTCGTGTTGCCAGCTCCGCTACGGTTGGACGGCGGATGGAGCGGAGTGCCAGACCCTGCAGCGCGCGCTGAGAAAACAAGCTGACCAATTCAATGCATCGGAGCTCGACTCCGTACTGATAAAGAAATATCCAGGCTTCTTTAGGGCGAAGGTAATACTGCGTCCCCGTCTGATACAGCAGTCGACCTCACTGGACATGCAGAACGCGTAGATGCGATGCGCGGCTTTCGCATGGGCCACAAAAGTAGCGAAGGCAGGACACAATGACATTTTCTGAAATGATCAATCTCGAAAAGACTACCGAAGGAACTGATTCCGAGATTCCATCGCCCGAAGAGTTGAAGGCGCGCAGTCTGCCGCTTCCCACTCGCATCGCGTTCATAGGAAACTATCTGCCGCGCGAGTGCGGAATCGCCACGTTCACAACCGACCTGTGCACGGCAGTTGCCGCCGAATTTGGAGAGGGACGGCTATTTGCGATTCCTGTGAACGATCCCGATTCGAGCTACGAGTATCCGAAACAAGTGCGGCTGGAACTGACGCAGGAGGACCTTGGCTCCTATGAGCGCGCAGCCGATTTTCTTAACTACAACGGCAACGACCTGGTTTGCCTGCAGCATGAGTACGGAATCTACGGCGGCGCCGCGGGGCGCTATATTCTTGCGTTACTGCGCAGGTTGAAGATGCCGCTGGTGACGACGTTGCATACGGTGCTGCGCGAGCCGGACGCAAATCAGCGAATTGTGCTGGAAGAGATTGCACAGCTCTCCGATCGCATGATTGTCATGAGCGAACTTGCGGCGCAATTATTGGGTGAGGTGTATGCGGTTCCGGCGGGCAAGATCGATGTGATTCCACACGGCGTGCCAGAGATGCCGTTCATGGATCCGAACTTTTTCAAAGATAAGTTTGGAACCGAGGGCAAATCTGTTCTGCTGACGTTTGGACTTTTGTCGCCAAACAAGGGAATTGAGAATGTGATTCGTGCGATGCCCGCGATTCTGGCGCTGCATCCGAATGTGGTTTACATCGTTTCTGGCGTGACACATCCGCACCTTCGCAAACGCGAGGGCGAGCGCTACCGTGAAGAACTGCAGGCGTTGGCCATGGAACTTGGCGTTGCGTCAAACTTGATCCTGAACAATCGCTTTGTGAGCGCGGAAGAACTTGTGGAGCATGTGGGAGCGGCGGACATTTACATTACGCCGTATCGGCATGAGGCGCAGGTTGTTTCAGGTACATTGGCGATCGCGCTTGGAGCAGGCAAGGCGATTGTGTCAACGCCTTACTGGCATGCGAAGGAGTTGCTGGCGGAGAAGAGGGGTGTGATCGTTCCCTTCGATAGTCCCGATGCAATTGCGGAGGCAGTGCTTGGATTGCTTGAAAACGATGCGGAGCGTCACGCGATGCGCAAACGCGCCTATCTTCACTCGCGCGGAACGACGTGGCCGAAGACGGCGCGTGCCTATATGGCGAGCTTTCAGCGTGCGCGTTTCGAGCGTTCGCTGCATCCAAAGGCTGCGCAACTGGATGACGCCGACGTGGCTCTGGCAGATTCAATCGACACGTTGCCTGCCTTTAATGCAGCGCATCTGCTGGCGATGACCGACGACACCGGAATGTTACAGCACGCGATTTTTTCTGTGCCCAATACCCGCGAAGGCTACACGACGGACGACAACGCGAGGGCGCTTCTGGTTTCGACGCTGCTGGATGAAAGCGAAGCGTATGATGCCAAGACAGAGCATCCGAAGCTTTCGAGCCGGTACATGGCTTTTCTGTGGCTGGCATTCAACTCTGACATTGGCCGGTTCAGAAATTTTCTGGGTTACGACCGCAAATGGCTTGAAGAAGTTGGTTCAGAGGACAGCCATGGTCGTGCGCTATGGGCGCTAGGAACTGTGCTTGGACAATCGCGTGATGCTGGATTGCGTGGCGCGGCAGGACGATTGTTTGAAGCAGCTGTACCAGTGGTGCTGACATTTACCAGTCCTCGTGCATGGGCGTTCTGCATTCTCGGTCTGCAGGCTTATCTGGATTGGTTTCCCGGCGACAGGGCTATACAAGGCGCGCGGAACACTCTGGCCAATCGGTTACTCGACATTTACGAACTTAGCCACACCGAAACATGGCATTGGTTTGAAAAGAGTCTCTCGTATTCGAATGCACGGTTGCCGCAGGCGCTAATTCTGGCCGGGTGGCGCAGCGATAACAAGCGAATGGTGGCGGCCGGGACTGAAGCCCTAGAGTGGCTGACAGCAACACAGCATTTTGGCGACGAAGAGATTTTTGTGCCGATCGGCTCGAGCGGTTTCTTTACTGAGGGTGCAGAGAAGGCTCGTTTCGATCAGCAGCCGGTAGAAGCCTGCGCAACGATTGCAGCCTGCCTTGAAGTATCTCGACTGACCGGTAACAACAGGTGGATCGACGAAGCTCATCGCGTGTTCCGGTGGTTCCTGGGCCAGAACGATCTGCAGGTTCCGCTCTACGACGCGGAGACGGGCGGATGCAGAGACGGACTTCATCCCGATCGCGTGAACGAAAACCAGGGAGCAGAGTCGACACTTTCGTTCCTGATGGCACTGCTGGATATGCAGGCAGCCAAAGTAGCAAACGCGGACGAAGTGAAAGAGGAAATGAGCGTTACTCATTGAATTCAGCAAACTCGCTGGCTGAAACTGCGGAACCAAGAACTCCAGAAGAAGTAAAACTACCGGTCTGCGGCGATCAGCCTCTGTTTACGCGTTACATCGGCAATCCGATTCTAAGTCGGGAGAACTGGCCGTATCCAATCAACAGCGTCTTTAACGCCGGGGCTGTAAGACTGGCTGGCGGTGATACATTGCTGCTTTGCCGGGTAGAGAGCCGCACGGGCTTGTCTCATCTGTGCGCGGCGCGATCGGCAAACGGGGTCGACGGATGGCGGATCGATGCAGAGCCGACGCTTGTTGGCAATCCGCGCGAGTTCCCGGAAGAGCTGTGGGGGATTGAAGATCCGCGAATCACGTACGTGCCCGAGTTGGAGAAGTATGCGGTGGCGTACACGTCTTTCGCTCGCGGCGGCCCCGGAGTTTCATTAGCATTGACGAAAGACTTCAAGAGCTTTGAACGCTTTGGCGTAATCATGCAGCCAGAGGACAAGGATGCGGCGCTTTTGCCGCGCAAGATTGGCGGGCGCTGGGCATTGATTCATCGCCCGGTAACGACGCTGGGTGCGCATATGTGGATCTCCTACTCGCCGGACCTGCGGCACTGGGGAAGCCATAAGGTGATGCTGGAAGCACGGCGTGGCGGATGGTGGGATGCGAACAAGATCGGATTGTGTTCGCCGCCAATTGAGACCGCAAAGGGATGGCTGACGATCTATCACGGAGTGCGGCAGACGGCATCGGGCAGCATCTATCGGCTGGGGCTCGCGCTGTTCGATCTGGAACGGCCGGAGATTTGTCTGCAACGCGGTGACTCCTGGATGTTTGGACCAGAAGAGCTCTACGAGCGTGGCGGCGATGTGAAAGATGTGGTGTTTCCTTGCGGGCAAACCATCGATGAGGATGGAGACACAATCCGCCTGTATTACGGTGCTGCCGACTCTACGATGGCATTGGCAACGGGGAGCATCCGGTGTTTGCTTGCATGGTTGGAGGCACACGCAAGTTTCGCGGAGACGGGCAATCGTTGAATTACACGCACGTGTAATTTGAAAGGCACAGACACTATGGGCAATACAAATTCAATGCGGCTGACCTGGGCTCAGTGGTTGCCCTTGCTCAAGCACAAGTGCCCACACTGCAATTCGCTCAAGTTCAAAGCAGCCGAACTGCGTCCGTTCGATAATATTCTTGGCTTGATCGGACTGCATGCGGTGCGGTGCCTCTTTTGCTGGCGGCGGTTCTACTGGGTGTCCTTGAGTGGAGCAACCGAGGACTGAGCGGCTTCGACGGGCAACCGGGCTCGGCGGATGATCTTTTCGCCGATCGGAGCCAAGTGCGCATTTTGGCCTTGTTAAGGACCAAGGTCCGCAGGATTCCGCCGACCAGCGGAACCCTTTAAGTACCGATTCCGTAAAACGCCGCAGTCTTCAGGACCAGGTTCGAAACGCTGGCATTTCATCCGTCACGAATGGGGATTTGAAAATGGTAACTGGAATGGGATGCCTCAGTGAATCCTGCTGGCGATTACCTGGGAGTCGGTCGAATTCCAATTGATGCTTGTCGAACGCACCAACACTTCAAAGAAGCGAATTGAGCCGTCAGGGCGCGTCGCCCGTTGGAGAATGGGAGCTATTGAAGCCGGATAGAAGAGTGTCTCGGCTGCCGCTTGGGTTCCAGCTACGTCAAGTCCCTGCAAAAGCAGCAGATGACCGTCGCCGCCCAAGTTGGGCAGAAAGGCGATCAATGCGAAAGTCTCATGCGAGGGCTCGTTCCAATGACTTTCGTAGGATGCCTGTTCTCCATGCTGCGGATTTGCGTTAATGATTGTTGCGCCTTCGTGTCCTTGGTTATAAACGATGTGGAAGTTGGCGCTATTGTCGGCAATGGACGCCCACGGGTTGCTGCCCACGGAACCGATGATGACAGCGTTGGCATCCTTAAGATCGTCAAGGCGCAGGTCGCGGGGGAAGCGGATAAAGGTCCGCTGCGGGTTGTACTCTGGCAGCCCGGCAAGTGTTCCAATGATCTGGGCGTCAACGAAGCTTGTCAGTCTTTGCGAACGGAGACCCTCGGCGGTGTGCGCGTCCACTCCTGGAATCGGCAGCTCCAAGTCACCACCCTTCAAGTAGTCAGCAAGCGCCATTCGACGATGAGACAGGTCCTCAAGGAGATCGAATCCTATATCGGCAGGTACGATGTACGTGTTTCTTTTGCCATCGAAGAGCACTGCCCAGATCGGGTCGGCAGATTTTGGAGCACGATGGGACGCGCCGAATCGAACTGCGGCAAACCACCCGAGAGAGATGAGGGCTACGGTATAGATCGCCAGCAGCGATGCGCGATAGACCGGATGCTTCCCCTTCGATTGAGGGGCAATCGCTTCACGTGCAGGGGGCGTGGTTGCCGATTGCGAGTCAGTGCTGTCTAAGCCTGGTTGTGAATTCGCAGATTTAGCTGGAGTGGGCAGAGCCGCTTCCGGGGCCCAGTGGAACAGGGGCGCATAGGAGCCGGCCGGAAGCTCGATTTGGACGGATGGCGGAGCCGGCAAACTCTGGTAGTACTGTGTCAGTCTCTTACGGACCTCAGAGGCCTTTACGCGCACCACGGCATCATTTCCGGTGTCGTAGTCGATCGGGCGGCCGAACATCTCGGCTCCCAGCATCCGTTCGCGGAGCTGATCCAATTGGCCAGCAAGCGAATGCTCCACGACCAGCCGAAGGAAGTCCTGCGCGCGATGGCCCCCCATGAACGCATCGCTGGAAAGCACTTCTTGAAGGTGACTGCGCACCGCAGTTATCCGTTCAGGGGGAAGCTCAGCCGGCTTCGGATCTTCCAGCATCTTCGTCTGTCCCATGGCTGTGCGGAAGTTTACCACGGAGAAACTTGCTCTGGCTCGCAACAAACGTGCCCATGTGTATGTATATGGAAATAAAACAGATCTAGAGTTGAGCCCTCAGCAAACTGTTTCGTCCGTTCCCATAACGCCACCAACGTCGCGTGCGGCCCTGTCCGTATGTTTATGAAACTAAATGCTGAGCTCGTTCATGTTCTCAGCACACTGCTTAATACGTTCCGCATTTGGTGGAATCAGGTATTTTCATGACAAGTTTACGGGATTGGCGGAAAGATTTCCCGCACCATCGAGTCTGATCAGCACCACTTTTCTCTATCTCCGTTCCATTGAAGGAGCAAAGAATCGATCGCGTCGTAAATGTAGCAGTGAACGCGATCATCATCGGCCCAAGGGAGCAAATGAGGTTTGGAACTCATTCGCAAATGCCTCTTTGGATGCCAGTCAATCGAACATCGTGCCGGTATTCGGTACCTGGAGCAATGAGCAAATCAAGGCTGCCACGTACCGGAGTCCGTTGAATGGCGCACGGGCAGATTCGAAGACAGAGCGTGGTTAAGTCAAATGGAAGCCAGAACCAAGTGCACGGCACGTGTAAAGGAGATTTGAAACAATGAAGCAGTCAATCACGAGGCAATGGGGCAAACGCATACGAGGAACGGGTCAATGGCTGTTAGCACTTGTTCTTCTTTTGTTCGGACTTTACGGAGTTCAGACAGGCAAAGCACAAACCGCGAACGCTAACATATCCGGGCACATCACCGACTCCTCGTCAGCGCTCATCTCTGACGCCATGGTTACTTTGACGGATACGGATACGCACATAGCGACAATTTCGAAGTCCAATACCGAAGGGTTCTATACCTTTCCATCGGTCAAACCCGGTAAGTACACCTTGACCGTAAGCAGGGCTGGGTTTCGCAGCACGACAATCTCTGGCCTGACTGCCGACGTCCAAGCCAGCATTTCGCGCGATGTCGTTCTCCAGATCGGCGCTACCAGCGAGACAGTGACCGTGACCGCCGAAGAAGCCGATGCCGCGGTGGAACGTGCAAGTTCCGAACTGGGCACCGAAATTGCAGAGACACAGATTCACGACCTTCCCTTGAATGGTCGAAACTTTACGCAACTGCTGACTCTCACTCCCGGCGCGTCTCCAGTGATGACATCGCAGGCAGCTGGCAATGGTGTTGGGGTCAACGACCAGGCTGTGCTGAGCATTCCAGGTTCGGAATTTTCGCTGCCCGCGTTGCAAGGGCAAATTACCCGCGAAAATGTCTACCTGCTTGATGGCGTGACAAACACGGACTTCACCAACGGCGTCTATGTGATTCCTCCAATCATCGACGACCTACAGGAACTCAAGGTGCAGTCGCATGACGATAAGGCGGAGTACGGAGGAGTGCTTGGCGGCGTCGTCAATGTTGTCACCAAGAGTGGGACGAACGAATTCCACGGCTCCGGCTGGGAGTTTGTAAGGAATAACATCTTTGACGCCCGTGACTCCTTTAAAGACGAATTGAGCTCCGGGCCCAGCCCGTTCCGGCAGAATCAGTTTGGGGCCACTGTGGGTGGACCGGTTCTGCTGCCTCACATCTACAACGGCCGCAACCGGACATTCTTCATCTTCGGATATGAAGGATGGAGATACTCGAAGTCCGGAGAGCAATTCTTTAACTTGCCTACCGATGCGGAACTCTCGGGAGATTTCTCGCACTCAATCCTCCAGCAGAATATCTTCGACCCAACCACAACGATCGCAACTTCGAACGGTTACACGCGGCAGCAGTTCGATTACAACGGAGTTCCGAACACAATCAATCCGGCCCTCCTGAACCAGGATGTAGTCAACTTCTTCAAAAAGTATGACACTGGGAAGGCGGCGACAGGTGTGACCGGTTTTAACGCTTTCTATGCGGCCCCGCACACAGATACCTCTGAACACTATATGGCCCGCATCGACGAGCAACTTGGCGGTAGGGATAACTTCTTCTTCCGTTTCGACCAGTTGAATGTCGTCGACACAACTCCGAACTCGGCCACCCAGAGCAATTCAAGTACGGTCGATGCCAAGGACCTCGGTGCAGGTTGGACCCACACCATCACGGCTAACATTCTGTTTGATATCCGCTTTGGCATCGCGACAAGGCCATTCAACCGCGGGCCCGCTGTTGATTCCAGCGGCCTTGATCCACTACAGGCTCTGGGCTTCAATGCTGCGGGCGGAACGGTGATGAGCTTGCAGCAACCTTACGAAGCCCCCGGTATCCAAAAGGGATATGGTTCCTGGGCTCCAAATACCATTTCAAACCCGGTGTATGGCTATACTCCCACTCTGAACTGGGTGCGTGGGGGGCATAACATCAAGTTCGGAATGCAATATCTCCAGCAAGGTAGCACGACTCACCAGCCTACTTATGGAGACTACCCGTTTGCAAATACACAAACGGGCGATCCGCAGAATGTAGGCACCACAGGCAATTCGCTGGCTTCTGCGCTTCTTGGATATCCGGCATCGAATAGTAATTCGCCGGACACAACGCAAGGCAACCGAGTCTCATCTTACGCGGCATTTGCGCAGGATGTATGGACCTTGAGCCGGAACGTGACGTTCACCTATGGATTGCGCGTCGACCACCGGCGTCCGTTTGCTCCTTCGGCGGGCACCTTTGTCTCGAGTCCGGGAACGGACGGAATCTATTTGATCGGGATATCAGCGCTGCCTGGGCCGTGCGCAACTGTGGGTCAGCAGCCCTGCATTCCGTCCGCGGATGGAACGCTGGCTGGCATTGACGGCGGTGCGGCCGCTGTTGATCCAGATACGGGGTTGCCATGGTATAACGCGGCAGCTCCTCCCATTCAGTTGTCACCCTATGGCACCGCATGGGGGGCCACTGGAGGTTGGGACATTGGACCGCGCGTTGGACTCGCATGGCGCATGAATCAGAAAACAACCATTCGCGGCGGCTTCGGCTATACGTTCGACGCTAACCAGGGAATCGAGCAAGACTGGAAGGCCAACGAAGGTCAATGGCCTGCCAACGGGGCAGTTGGTGGGAGCATCTCGATCAATGCAACGGGTGCTCCCCTTTCCACGATCCAGTCCACATTAACCACGGTAGCGAAGATACTGCCGGCTCCCGATCCGTGGGGTTTGGGCAGCTGGTACACTGACCCGCACATTCAGGATCCACGCTCCATGCAATACAACCTGACCGTCGAGCGCGAGATCGGTTCGAAAACTGCGCTCTCGGTTGGATACGTGGGCAGCAAGGACGACAGGTTGGCGATCACTGGCCAGTGGAACACAGCGATGACCCCGGGATTGGGCACGATTTCCCAGGTTCGGGCTCGTACTCCATTTCCCTGGTACAACACGTCGGCCTTCTACAGCACCAGCAACGGAACGTCGAATTACAACGGGTTGCAGGTAAAGCTTGACCGCAAGTTCTCGAACGGCCTCCAATATCTAGCTTCCTATACCTGGTCAAAAGCCATTGGTATGGGCGGAAGCGGATTGTTCGACGTCGAGAACGGGCCGGGTGGATTCTCGATTTGGCAGAACTACTACGACCTAAAGGCTTCCAGGGGCGTATTGGCCTTCAGCATTCCGCAGATGCTTACGATGGAAGGCCAGTACACCCTTCCCGTCGGAATAGGTCAGCACTACCTGAACCACGGTCCTGCCGCTTATATCATGGGCAACTGGCAGGCGGTTACCGCGGTTCAGATCAGGTCGGGACAGCCATACAACCTCGATGTAAGCGGAGATGTCGCAAACATCGAAGCGCCGGCCGGCGATAGCTGGTTCACCTACGAGAGGCCGAACCAGGTAGCGAATCCCAAGCTTTCTCACCCAACGAAAGACGAAGCGTTCAACACGGCCGCCTTCCAGGTTCCTGCCACCGGTACTTTCGGAAACGCCGGAACATCGCCTCTCTATTCATCTCATTTCGCCAATGCGGATATGTCGCTGTTCAAGGACTTTCCGATCAGGGAGCAGTTGTCCATCAACCTCCGCGCCGAAGTTTTTAATGTTTTTAACATTCAGAACTACGGCGTGCCGAACACTGACGTTATTCAGCAAGATCCCAATTCGGGCAGGATCACCAGTACCGTATCGGACAGCCCACGTGAGATTCAGTTGGGTGCTCATTTGAACTTCTGAGCGTTGCCGGGCGTTAGCTTCAAACTGTGGGGGCACTGCTCTCGGTGTCCCCGCAGCCTATCTCTCAGCCCTTGCGACCTGCGCGATATTCAAAAAGATGTCTGGCCATCAACAGCAAGTCTGCGTCAATACTCCTGCGCAACTCCATGCTCGATGTGAGCATTGGCGCTGAGTGGCGCGATTGGGCATTCAGCACTTTCGCGGGACACACTGCATCCGCTCTGTTATCGCAGGAAACAGCTTCGAACGTAATCCTGTTCACGTTTGAATCGAGACAGTGAGCCGTTATGAACCTAGGAAGATAATGAAGAATATCAATCCTCCAAAGAAGCGGGCAATCTCTCGCCGTTCGTTTACGAAGGGTTCTCTTTTTGGGATGGCGTCGTTGTGGCTCGGCGATCGCCTACGGGGAGAGCCGCTAAGGGCTTCAAATCAAGCCTCGCGGTACATAAATCCGCTCATCGGGGCCAGTACGAGCATAACGCTGGGCGAGGGCAAGACCTTTCCTGGCTCCGCAACGCCTTTCGGCATGGTGCAGCTCAGCCCCGACACGATCACCGGAGGCGTCAAAGGTCCCGGCTATGCATTCGAAGGCGATAACGGTCCCGGCTATTCCTACGAGCAAACGACGATCGAAGGCTTCAGCTTTACGCATATGAGCGGAGTGGGAGCGTATGGCGATTTCGGCAATCTGCAGCTGATGCCGACGAACGGTCCAATGAAGCTGGACAGCGGACGGGTCGACCATCCGGGCGAGGGCTGGCGCTCGGCTTATAGTCATGCAGACGAACGTGCAGAGGCAAATTACTATGCTGTGACACTGGACACCTATGGCATACGTGCGGAACTGACGGCTGCTCCGCGCGCGGGAATGCTTCAATTCACCTTTCCGAAGGCCGAAACGGCGCGCATTCAATTGAACCTGGCACGCCGGATCGGAGGCACTTCCACGCGCCAGTATCTACAGGTCCTTGGTGATCGGGCAATCGGGGGCTGGATGCGTTGTCCAGCAGCGGGTGGCGGCTGGGAGAATGGCGAGGGCAAGGTCAGCTATACGGTTTACTTCTACATGGAATTTTCGAAGCCACTCGAGCGTTTTGGCGTATGGAAGATCGACGTTCCGGATAACGCATTTCCCGTGCAACAGGGGCTGGCGACTTCCTATTTCTGCACCGACCACTACCAGGAACTCGTGCGACGAGGAGAAGTCCTGCTTGGCTGCAAGGAACAGGAAGGGAATCATACCGGCTTCTTCGCCGAGTTTCCCTCGCTGGCAGACGGCGAGAAAGTGAAGGTGAAATCGGGCATCAGCTTTGTGAGCATCGATGGCGCACGCAAGAACCTGTCGCACGATATACCCGGATGGGACTTCGACGAGGTGCGGCGAAGGGGCCGGGCGCTTTGGGATGATGCATTGAGCTCCATTGAGATCGAGAGCGCATCGGACGATGAGAGAAAGATCTTCTATACCGCCATGTATCACTCCATGATCGATCCGCGAATGGTTGCGGACGTAGACGGTAACTACACAGGCGGGGACGGCGAGGTCCACACGGCCACAGGTTATACTCCGAGGACGATTTTCAGTGGCTGGGATGTTTTTCGCGGCGAATTCCCATTGATGACTCTATTGAATGCGACGATGGTCAACGACGAAATCAATTCGCTGGTCGCCCTGGCCGCGACAAGTCGAAAGGGCTATCTCGAGCGCTGGGAGATCATGAACGCCTATAGCGGATGCATGGATGGCGATCCGGCAACATCGGTAATCCTGGATGCATACTCTAAGGGAATCAGAGGATTCGATGTAGAGAAGGCCTACGCGGCCTGCAGGCAGACGGCCGCGGGAACTGGCGATTCAACAAATCGTCCCGAAAACGACTTCTATATGCAGCATGGATATGTTCCAGGCCAGGTTTCCTGGACCCTGGACAATGCATACTTCGACTGGTGCGTAGGGCGCATGGCCGCGACCTTGGGTAAGACCGAGGACGCGCAACTGTTCACGGCTCGCGCGGCAAATTACAAGAAGATCTACGATCCAAGCGTTGGATGTATGCGAGCGAAGAATGCTGCGGGCGACTGGATTCCGTGGCTGGGGAAGACGGCATTCGGTCAAGGGTGCACGGAGAGCAATCCGCTCCAGCAAACATGGTTTGTTCCCCACGACGTAGCTGGACTGATCGAATTGATGGGAGGATCGGATGCGTTCTCCCGACAGTTGGAAGATCTTTTTGAGAAGACGCCACCTTCGTTTGGGTGGAACGATTATTACAACCACGCCAATGAACCGGTGCACCATGTTCCCTACCTGTTTGTGTATGCGGGAAAACCATGGCTTACGCAGAAGTGGGTGCGCCGAGTTCTCGCTAATGCCTACCACAACGATGTGAATGGGATCTGCGGAAACGACGATGTGGGCCAGATGTCCGCATGGTATGTCCTTGGCGCCATCGGTTTCTATCCGGTATGCCCCGGTGATGGAATCTACATCATTGGAAGTCCACTGTTCAGCCGAGTCACACTCCATTTGGACGAGAAGTGGTACAAGCAAGCGAAATTTACAATTGCGGCTGAGAATCAGGCGCCCGATCACCCGTACATCCAAAGCGCGAAGCTCAATGGGAGGCCGCTTTCCCGGGCTTGGATTCGGCACAGTGAGATTTCCGCCGGCGGCCTGTTGGAACTGGTTATGGGGCACGAACCAAACAAAGATTGGGCGACCAGCAGCCTCGACCTCCCTCCGTCGATGAGCACCGCGCCAGAAGGCCTCTGAGAGGTGCACGGCCCCCGGCCCTAAGAGTCGCCTGCACCCGCGCAAGCTAGCTCTCGCGCATGCAAGCTGCTTCTCTCCGCCGCCCGTCCATCCGGCTTCTAATGCCTTGCCGTACCCGGTGTCGCAGGCTCAGGAAACACGCTGCCTCAGCAAACTGGGGTTCCTGCATGGTCACAGTTCGGTTTTCGCGAGTAGTGAATCACTTTCTGTCTCGTAGTTACACTACCGGAACACAAGAAATGCCTTTACATGACTGCGCATAGAAGGATACAAGTACAGTGGCTCTGATCGCTGCGCTTCCTCATCTTCGCGGTCCCCCCGTAAGCGACCATCGGGCCAAATCAGGAGGAGTAAGCAAATGAGAAAGACCAGCTCCCTGTTTCTGGGAATGTCCCTTGCGGTTTCCGGTATCTCGATGGCCGCAGCGCAGGATCAAGCACCCACAACCATGAAGCCGCCGAAGTACCTGCAAGTCACGGTCGAATACACCAAGCCCGGCAAGGGCGGCCTTGCCCATGACAAGACCGAGAGCGCATTCGTGCAGGCCATGGCCAAGGCCAAGTTCCCCATCAATTACTGGGCCTACAATTCAATGTCCGGCAAGCCTCGAGCTCTCTACATTTCAGGATTCGACTCTTTTGCCGAGTTGGGAAAAGCCAACAAGATCTTCGATGCCCCGGGAGTCGCGGCATCATTCGAGTCCCTCAACGCGGCGGATGGCGAACTTCTGGAAGATTCCAAACTGTTAATTTTCAGCTACGACGACGATATAAGCTTGCGCCCGGAGGTGGACCTTTTCCACCACCGCTTTCTGGAAGCCGACATCGTCCATGTTCGTCAAGGCCATGGCAAGGAATTCCATGAGTTGGCAAAGATGTGGGTTGATCTTTTCCAGAAGGCAGGAACCAGCGCGCACTGGGATGCCTTCCAAGCTGAATACGGCGAGGACGGAGGCTACGTAGTATTTTTGACCGCCGACAAGTCGCTGGACGATGTCGACACGGGCTTTGCGGACGGCAAGAAGTTTGAAGGAGTTCTGACCGACGAAGAAAAGAAGAAGCTCCGCGAACTGCGCGCAGCAGCCATCGATGAGGATCGAACAGAGCTCTATTCCGTCAACCCCGCCCAGAGCTATGTACCGGATTCGTTCATTAAGGCCGATCCGGGATATTGGAAGCCCAAGTCGGCTGGGGCGGCCAAGGCAGTTGCCAAGCCTGCGGCGGATGACAAAAAGGCTAAGTAGTAGCATTCTCACGAAGGCAAAGATCACAAGCGCAGAATGGCCCCCGGCATTGTGCCGGGGCCATTCTCTCTTGCCAGTCAGGAAACTCGGATCTGGACGGGTGCTTCGGCAGATTCGCGGAAGCTTCCAATGCTTCGTCGAAACTATATGTCTCTGCCGAAGGCTTCGATTTGTCTTGCAGAATATTCCCGGCGCTGAACCGGCGATGAAAGCACCGTCGAGGTTGAGGTAGCGCCCAGAGCCGACAGCTTGTCTATCAGGGCTTCCATGTGGCGGATGGAGACAACATTGGCTTCGATCACAAAGGATTCCGCGCCGGTGATGCGATGGCACCGGCTGATCTCCGTAAGATCCTTGATCGCCGCCACGCTGCGCCTTACCTGCAAGTCCCCGCCGGGGATGGTCAGGCGAACCAGAACGCGGATAGGAACGCCGAGTTTGGCGAGGTCGAGTGCGACGTGGTAGCCAGTGATGACGCCAGCTTCTTCAAGGCGGTGGACTCGCTCGGCGACAGCAGGGGTGGAGAGGCCAATCTGGCGTCCGATCTCGGCAAAGGACTGGCGGGCATTGTGTTGCAGAGCTTCCAGGATGCGCCAGGCGAGCGCATCGAGCTCAAAGGCATTGGGAACGGTCCTGTGCGCCATACTCCTGCAATCCTTAAGGAACAGGTCTATTATGCCTAATTCTATTAAGCTGCGGCAGGGGTTCTACAACTCAATTGCTATTTTCTGAATTTTCACTCAGGCCTATGCTAGGCCATGGCCCTGAGGTGCGCACCTGATATGCGTACCCGACACGCACTTCAGCGGCCCGGAAGGTGGCAATGAACGCATTCCCCCGTTCAGCTTGCAGCCAGGCGATGCCTGTTCCCACTGCGGCCCCCGCCGTTGCGCGCAACCTGCCGGGTGGTTATGAGTCTGAGACAATGCCGACCGCGGCGCCCTATCTGATTCGCCAGGATTGTTCGAACTGCAGCGAAGAGCAGCACGCCGTCTGGGCGGAGTTGGTGGGGCGCGCGTATCCGGAACTGGAGCGGCATGCTGCGGATGAGTACCTGGACGGCTTCTCGATCATCGGGCTGGAATCGGACCGGTTGCCGAATTTGGAGGCAATCAGCGCACGGCTGGAACCGCGGACGGGCTGGAACGCCACGCCGGTGAGTGGATTTCTTCCGGCGCCGGCGTTCTTTGAGATGTTGGCGGCGCGGCGATTTCCGACAACTACGTGGCTGCGGAGCCGGGAGTCGTTGGAATACACGCCGGAGCCGGATATATTCCACGACGTATTTGGGCACGTGCCGTTGCATGCGCACGCGGTGTTCGGCGATTTTCTGGCGCACTACGGGCGCACCTGCGCTGGGATTGAAGATGCGGGAACCTTGGAAAAGCTGGGGCGGCTTTTCTGGTATACGGTGGAGTTCGGCGTGATTAGGCAGCGGGGCGAGATCAGGGTGTACGGCAGTGGGCTGGTAAGCTCACATGGCGAATGCCTGAATGTGATCGCAGGCCATTGTGCGATTCACGATTTCACGCTGGACGAGGTGGTGAACACCCCGGTGAAGGTGGACGAACTGCACAAACTTTTGTTTGCAGTGAGCAGTTTTGACCAGATATACGGGGCCATGGATGAGGCGGAGCGGCGGGCCGCGAGCGGGCGGCTGTGAAGGGATGTGCAGCAGGGAATCGACTTGATTCTATGCAATTGATGCAACACGGGAGCATTCTATGAGTGAGAGCAACGGGAGAGTCTTCCGAACAGGATTGCTTGTGCTCCCGGCGGAAGAGGAGAGGGTGAAGGAGCCAGAGATCGAGAACGGATTCCTTTCTACCATGGACCTTGCCTCGGCGCGGGCGTTGCGCAACCGCAAGTCGCTGCTTACGCTGATGAAATCGCTGCGCGCGGAAGAGGAATTGATCCGGCTGGGCGGCGGCGAGAAGGCGATCGAGGCGCAACACGGCAAAGGGCGGCTGACGGCGCGAGAACGGCTTAATCTGCTGCTCGATGAAGGGACGGAGTTCGTTGAGTTGGGCCTGTGGGCCGCGCATGGGATGTACGCCGAGTATGGCGGCGCGCCGGGTGCGGGCGTGGTGACGGGACTGGGACAGGTGAGCGGGCGGCTGTGCATGATCGTAGCCAACGACGCCACGGTGAAGGCCGGCGCATTCTTTCCTTTGACGGCCAAGAAGGTGCTGCGCGCGCAGACCATTGCGATGGAGAATCGCATTCCTACGCTCTATCTGGTTGATTCGTCGGGCGTATTTCTGCCGTTGCAGGAGGATGTATTTCCGGATACGGACGATTTTGGGCGGATTTTCCGCAACAACGCGGTGATGAGTTCGATGGGGATTCCGCAGATCACGGCGATCATGGGCATGTGCGTGGCAGGCGGGGCGTACCTGCCCGTGATGACGGATACGGTGTTGATGACGGAAGGGTCGGGGTTGTTTCTCGCCGGGCCGTCGCTGGTGCAGGCCGCCATTGGCCAGAAGACGAATGCTGAGGAGTTAGGCGGCGCGGCGATGCATGCGGCGATTTCGGGGACGGTTGACTTCAAGGAACCGAACGACGAGCAGTGCCTGGCGCGGCTGCGGTCGCTGGTGGGGAAGATGGGTGAGCGAATTCCCAGATCTCAAAATCGAGACCTGAGGCACCCGGTGGTTGCGGCGGTTTTTCGGCGCCGGGAGTTTGATGCGGAACGGGATGCGCCGAAGTTTGCTGCCGAGGATATGTATGGATTGCTGAACCCTGAGCCCGGGTCGAGCAACGTTTATGAGATGCGCGAGGTGATTGCGCGCATTATTGACCGCAGCGAGTTCGACGAGTACAAGGCAGAGTTTGGGCGAACGGTGCTATGCGGATATGCGTGGATTGGCGGGCGGGCCGTGGGGGTTGTCGCCAACCAGAAGATGAACCAGAACCAGACCGTGGCCATGGGCCCACAGGCGGGCATGACGCAGATGGAAGTGGGCGGCGTGATCTATACCGAGGGCGCGCAGAAGGCGGCGCGGTTCATCATGGACTGCAATCAGAACCTGGTGCCGCTGGTGTTTTTGCACGATGTGAACGGGTTCATGGTGGGCAAAGAGGCAGAGTGGTCGGGAATTATTCGCGCCGGGGCGAAGATGGTTTCAGCAGTAAGCACAAGCGTGGTGCCTAAAATCACTGTGATCGTCGGCGGAAGCTTTGGCGCGGGGCACTACGCGATGTGTGGCAAGGCCTACGATCCGCGCTTTCTGTTCGCGTGGCCTACGGCGCGTTACGCGGTAATGAGCGGTGCGTCGGCAGCGACGACGCTGGCCGAGGTGCGGTCGCGGCAGATGGAACGGGGTGGCAAGGTGCTATCGGATGCGGAGAAGAGCGCGGTCTTCGAGGAGATTCGCTCGACTTATGATGCGCAGGCCGATCCGCGCTACGGCGCGGCACGCCTTTGGATTGATGCGATCATCGATCCCGCCCGAACCAGGGAGATGTTGATTACGGCGCTGGAGGTATGTGCTCTGAATCCGGATGTTCCGCGGTTTAATCCAGGAGTGCTGCAGACGTGAGGGATTTTTTGTGAGGACCATGGCTTTACGTGCGCCGGAGGTTGCGGCATCTGAATAGTGAAAGAAGTGGGCATTCGAACTTCTCGCGAAGGAGCCTGAATATGCAACTCGACGTAGCGCCGGTTGAGACCTTGTATCCGTTTGTGCTGACTGAGGAGCAGGAACATTTGCGGCGGGAGATTCGCGAGTTTGCTGCGCGGGAGATTGCGCCCAATGTGTCTGCCTGGGACGAAGCGAGTGAATTCCCGCTGGCGGCAATCGAGAAGCTTGGCGCGATGGGGCTGTTGGGCGTGGTGATTCCGCAAGACTATGGCGGCGCGGGCCTGGGCTATGTGGATTATGCGCTGGCCATCGAGGAACTCTCTGCCGTGGACGGGTCGGTGGGCATCACCGTGGCCGCGCATAACTCGCTGGGGACGAATCATATTTTTCTGGCGGGGAACGAAGCGCAGAAGAGGAAGTATCTTCCTCGGCTGGCGGGCGGGGAGTGCCTGGCGGCATGGGCGCTGACGGAACCGGGCTCGGGGTCGGATGCGAGCAGCGCGCGCACAACTGCGGTGAAGAAGGGCGACCGCTACGTGCTGAACGGCAACAAGACTTTTATCACGAACGGGCACTATGCCGACATTGCGGTAGTGATTGCGGTGACGGACAAGAGCAGGGGCACCCATGGACTGTCGGCGTTTGTGGTGGAGAAAGGGACGCCGGGATTCAGGGCGGGCAAGAAGGAAAACAAACTTGGGTTGCGTGCCAGCGATACCAGCGAACTGATCTTCGAGGAGTGCGAGATACCGGCCGAAAATCTGCTGGGCGCGGAGGGCGAGGGATTCATCGACGCGATGCGGGTTCTGGATGGCGGTAGAATCTCGATTGCCGCGATGTCCCTGGGGATTGCGCGGGGCGCGCTGGATGCGGCGTTGAGCTACGTGAAGGAGCGACGGCAGTTCGGAAAGGCAATCGCAGAGTTTCAAGGGATTC
>JBARBP010000204.1:0-7312 GCA_049793195.1 Occallatibacter sp.
CAAAAGGCTTTATCCCCGACGAAGCACTCGACCGTGCCGTTGAGATGTTTTGGGAGCATGGGTATGAAGGAGTCGACGTGGATCGGATCGCGCGCGCCGTGAACGTCACCAAACCCGCGCTATACCGGGCCTTCGGAGACAAGTCCACCCTGCTGCTCAAGGCGGTCGAGCGTTATGGGCTGACGTATGGAGCTCCCAGAATGGCAGCATTTCAAGCGGAGCCGGACGTCCACAAGGCCGTGACCGCCTTTTGCGAGGCTACCGTGGACTCCTGTACTGGCGAGGCTCGCAGTGGCTGCATGATGGCCGCTGCTGCGCTGGGACAGTCGGAGCGGGTGACGGAGATCCGTTCCCGGCTCAAGAAGGGCCTGACCGGATCCGCTGATATTTTCGCGAAACGTTTCGAGCGGGAGATCAAGGCGGGGCATCTGACTCCCACACCCTCTGCCAAGGTGCGAGCCCGTCTGCTCGTTGACTTGTTGCAGGGTTTGCAGCTTCGCGCCAAGGTTGGTATCACTCGCGAGCAATTGCTGGAAGACGCCCGAAGCTATGTGCCCCTGATTCTTGGCGAGAAAATCTAATGCACTTCTCAGTAGCCATGCGTCTGGACGAGTGCCAAATTATCAATGCACTCATCGATACCGATTAGTACTGATAAGTCAGCATGTCGGAAGTTTTCGGCGTTGAACTTGGAGCACGGCTTCGCCGCGTACACGATCTTTCAAATTTCTTGGGATAGCTTATGCGGGGGTTGAAACCTCCGCCTCCCTCCGTCACATTTTCTGCGAAAGCACGCGAGGTGGCGCGTGTTTCGATTGAGCCAGCAGGGGTTTCGATTGAGTGCGTGGTGGCGTGATATTTCTCTGATTGAGGGATGGAGAAGACGATGGCGGAGAAGATTGACTATCAGCGATTCAAGCCGCATGAGATTGCGAAGACGTTTCCGGAGGCGGCGGAGACGATGCTGCTGGACACCTACCTGACAAACGAAGAGGCGGCGAGCGCGCGGGTGTTTCGCGTGTATCGAACGACGCCTGCGCACTATCACGCGGGGAGCGATGAATATCTCTATGTGCTTTTGGGGAGAGGGACGTTCTGGATGGGGGAGGCGGGGAACGGCGGGGAGTTCGCGCCGGGGGACCTGCTGTTTTTCAAGCGGCGGGTTGTTCATGCGTTGCCGGAGATCTTTGAGGGGCCGGTGGTTTTTCTGTCGTTCGACACGCCGCGACGCGATCCGAAAGACATTATCTTTGTGAATCCGAAGGACGGGACGCCGGAAAGCTTTGTCAGTGGGAAGGGTTATTGAGACGGCCAGGGCAGGCTGCGCCTGGCGCAGGAGCACGGCACCCAGAGGATGCCGCGATCAAAGTGTTGACTTGGTTATTCCGGCGTTGTGACGCAAAGATTCCGGGGCTGAAGCCCGACTGAATGAAAAGGGGGCTATTCGTGAGGCTGAAGCCTCACGCTCCCTCCGGTAAAGCAGTGATTGGGTTTTTCATCGAAAGTGATAGTGGATTTCGGCTGGAGCCCGGGGCTGGCAGAGGTTTGGGCTGGTTACTGCGAGCAGGGGGTTGGGGAGGAGGGGACATCTTTCGGTGCGCGCCAGTTTGCGGGGAGCCATAAGGTGATGGAGAAACGCATGGAGTGGATCTCGCCGAGCGGCGTGGGTTGGCCGGTGGCGGAGGGCGCGATGGTGTGGGGCGTTCGGGAGGATTGAAGGGCCCACTTCCGGGCGAAGGGCTGGGCGTCGGCGATGCCGGGCGTCAACTTCGCATTCAGGATGCGCAACTGGCCAGGCGAAGATTTGCGATTGATTTCGAGCAATCGCTGCTCGGCCGCTTGCTGCCCGCCGCTCGGCTGCGGCTTCTCGGTCCAGATTTTTGCTCCGGTCAATATTCCTCTCAGGGCGCGAAACTGCTTCTGAGCCTCACGCAAGGCATCGGGATCGGTGAGGAAGCGGAAGCTGCGGGGATTCCAGCCAATGGCGTCCTGCGCGCGAAGGCCGAAGGTGGTGGCTACTTCGCGTTCGCTGATGGAATAGTAGGGCGGCGAGGCGACGAGGAGTGCGTCAGGATAGCCGGCGGGCGGGTCGCGGTCGATGACGAGGTCCCAGCCGGTGTATCCCTCTTTGCCGGGTGGAACAGGGAGGACGCGGACGACCCATCCCTGGCCGATGGGCTGGCTCCACTGCTGGCCGGAGCTGACTTCGCCGGTGAGCACGATCCTGTTGCAGGTGGCGGCGCGGCTGGCGATTGACGCCATGCCGGCAAATGCCAGCGCCAGGCAGATGCATGTTTCGCGCGCGGTTGAGGTCGGTTTCATTCAGGTCTCCTATTGTATTGAAGGTGGAATTGCAAGGCTGCGGCTCTAATGCCACTCTCGAAATAAAGAATCAATGAGGGAATCGTAAAGAGGCTTGCAATCCTGACCGGCGTTTACGAGAATGATGTGATAGCGCAATCAAACTCTTTTTGATGTTTTATTTGGGGTGTATGGAGCTCCGCGGCCTGGGGTGACGTATTGGTCTGAGCCAAATCTGCTTGATTCAAGGTCTGAACGCGAAAGAAATCAAATCTATTTTGGGTCCGCGCCTCGCTAGCGTGGACGTGTACCTGGAGCCGAAAGAACATGTCGAGACCCGCAAGACTGCTGTATCTTCTGCCTGCAATTGGTGTATTTTCCACGGCCGCCCTGGCCCAAACCGCGGCTTCAGCGCCAGTGACACAGGCACAGATCGATGCGCTGCAACAGGCTGTGCAGAACGCTCAATCGTCCGGCGATAACGCGTGGATGCTGGTTTCAGCAGCGCTGGTGCTGCTGATGACGGGGCCGGGGCTGGCCCTGTTTTATGGCGGGCTGGTGCGGAAGAAGAACATTCTGGGCACCATGATGCAGAGCTTCGCGATGATGGGGCTGGTGACGATTATCTGGGCGATTTGCGGGTACTCGCTGGCGTTTGGGCATGGCAACGCGTTTGTGGGGGGATTTGAGCACCTGTTTTTGAGGGGAGTGACGCTGACGCCAAATACGGATTATGCGGCGACGATTCCCGAGCAGACTTACATGGTGTATCAGCTGATGTTCGCGATTATTACGCCGGCGCTGATTACGGGCGCGTTTGCTGAGCGGATGAAGTTCAGCGCAATGGCGGTGTTTCTTTCGCTCTGGTCAGTGTTTGTGTACTGTCCGATGGCGCACATGGTTTGGGGTGTGGGCGGGCTGCTGAACGCGACGGGGGGACACATTCCGAGCCTCGATTTTGCGGGCGGAACTGTGGTGCATGTGACGAGCGGTGTTTCGGCGCTGGTGACGTGCATTTTTCTGGGGAAGCGGATTGGGTATCCGCAGACGAATATGCCGCCGCACTCGATGGTGCTGAGCTTTATCGGGGCGTGTTTGCTGTGGGTGGGGTGGTTTGGCTTTAACGCGGGGAGCGCGCTGGCGGCGAGCCCGCTAGCGACAAGCGCGTTTATCAATACACATTTTGCGGCGGCGGCGGCGGCGCTGGGGTGGACGATTGCGGAGTGGATTCATAATGGCAAGCCGACGGCGCTGGGGGCGATCTCGGGCGCGGTGGCGGGACTGGTGGCGATTACGCCGGCGTCGGGGTTTGTGCAGCCGTTTTCGGCATTGCTGATCGGACTGGTCGCGGGGGCCTTCTGCTCTTTCATGGTGTTTGAGGTAAAGAGCCGGCTGCGCTACGACGATTCGCTGGATGCGTTTGGCGTGCACGGCGCGGGCGGGACATTGGGTGCGATTCTGACGGGGCTTTTCGCCACCAGCGCGATCAACGCGGTTTACGGCAAGGGCGTGCCGACGGGCGCGATCGACGGACATTGGAGGCAGGTACTGAACCAACTGGCTGGCGTGGGCATAGCGTGGGGCATTTCGATTGTGGGGACGCTGATTTTGCTGTTCGTGGTGGACCGGGTGATCGGGCTGCGGGTATCGCCGGAAGAGGAGTCGGCGGGCCTGGACCTATCGCAGCATGGTGAGGAAGGGTACGACCTGAATTCCTAAGCTGTGTCACACTAATGTTCCGGGCGGGCAAAAACTTTCCCCGGATTAAGGCCAGATAGGCGCCAAGCCTGATACGCTGGCAACCGAAGCATTTTAGAGCGAGGCATTTTGGATATGCTCAAGATTGAAGCTGTACTCCAGCCGTCAAAGCTGGACGCTGTTAAAGATGCGCTGCTGGAAGCGGGCATCGAAGGCATGACGATTCTGGAGGCTCGCGGCCATGGCCGCCAGAAGGGCCACACAGAGTTTTACCGGGGCCGTGAATACACAGTGGATCTTTTGCCGAAGGTAAAGATCGAACTGGTTCTCCACGATGATTTGAAGGAGAAGGCCATTCAGGCGATCATCGGCGCGGCACGCACGGGGCGGATTGGCGATGGAAAGATCTTCGTCAGCAAAATCGATGAAGCGATCCGCATCCGCAACGACGAGCGCGGGGAAACCGCGCTGTAGGCAGAACAAGTCTCCGATTACACCCAGGTCTCAGGTGCGATATGTCCAACCCACGGACTAAGGCCTGTCCGTGCGGACCCTGAATCTTGGGCACCCATCGATTGGCTTACGAGCCAATGCGGAGGGCCTACATGGGCTCGACGGTTGCGCCGCCTTCATTGAATCCTTGTGACCGATTCTGCCGTACAATCGTGCAGGAATTAAGGAGCGGGAGCTATGGAAAGCAATGCGTCTCTGCGGCAGCACGTGCTGGAGTTGCTCAACGGCGGTCATGCGCACGCTACTTTCGATCAGGCGGTGAAGAATTTTCCTGTTGCCCTGCGCGGCAAAAAGCCGAAGGGGGCGGAGCACTCCGCGTGGCAGATTCTGGAGCATCTGCGGATTGCGCAGTGGGACATCCTGGAATTTTCGCGGGACGCCAAGCACAAGTCGCCCGAGTGGCCGGGCGGCTATTGGCCGGCGAAGGCTGCGCCGCCGGACGAGAAGGCATGGGACAAGAGCGTGCGTGCGTTTCGCAGGGATTTGAAGGCGCTCAGCGAGATGGTGGGCGACGAGTCTACCGACCCGTTCGCGGCCATCCCGCATGGAACCGGGCAGACTCTATTGAGAGAAGCGCTGCTGGCTGCGGATCACAACGCTTACCACCAGGGAGAGTTGGTGCTGGTGCGGCGGCTGCTTGGGGCCTGGAAGTAGGTTTTGGGGCTTGGCGACAAAGGCAGCGAGCCTGCCCCGCCCACGCGGGGTGGCGAGTCAGCGGGTGATGAGCGACGTGGTGACTCTTCCTCAAAAAAGCAGTTGCACAAAGTCGACCAGATCGCGTTGCCACACTGGCCAGATATGCGCCCCTGGCTTCTCGACCGCCTTCACGGTATAACCTTTTGCCTGCAATTCCTCAGTCAGCTTCCGATTCGATTCGAGGAGCCCATCGCCGGTTCCGCACCCTATCCACAGGAGCCGCAGCTTGCTTGCCTGGCCGCTCGCCGCGGGGCGTTCTAAGAACTGAGCCGGTGCACTGAATCCGCCAACCCAGGCAAACTCTCCCGGGCCGCCCTTGCTGGCGCTGTTCAATCCAATATCGAGACTCTGCAACGCACCCATCGAAAGTCCAGCGATCGCTTTCCCGTCGGCCGTGTTCAGGACCCTATACTCGGCTTCCACGCGGGGGACAATCTCCGTCAAGAAGACATCTCTGAACAGGGCGTTGTTGGCAACGAACAGCTGACCAAAGCCGTCGTCAGAAGGCTGCTTGCCGGCTACTGCCAGATCGCCGTAACCGAGCGGCATGACAACCACCATTGGCTTCGCCTTGCCTTGGGCGATGAGGGTATCGAGCACGAAATTTGCCCCACCCATAACCGTCCAATCGATCGCGCCCTGGCTCAGGCCGTGCAACAGGTAGAGCGTGGGATAACGCGTGGAGGCACGCGGGTCGTATCCGGGCGGGGTGTAGACGAAGTACTCGCTTCGGCCACCGGGCAGTCCCCTCGCGATCTTCGATTCATAGAAGTGGTGGTGCACCTCACCATGGGGCACATTTGTGCGCTCCCAGGGTTGGCCGCCCGGCCCTGGAACGCGCACGACGCTGTTCAGAAATGAGTAGTTGGGAACAACGTCGGCATTCAAAGGATCGAGCTGCGCTTTGCCATCGACCAGGTACGAGTACCAGTACGTCCCCGACGCCAGCGGAGCGCTGGTGACGGACCAAACGCCCTGCGCCTGCGTCATTTTCAGCGGAGTCTCGAGGCCGGCCAGTGCCACCGACACCTCGTGCGCACCCGATCGTTCCAGTCGAAAGGTGACGCTGCCGTCTTTGTGCAGCTCGGGAGAAACCAGACCAGTTCCCTGCCCGAACGCCGCCATCGGCACCGACGCCGCCAACACAGCCGCTATCCGAATGGCATTTTGTAGCTGGACGAAATCGCTCGCAATCTTCCGAATCATAGAGCGCAGTATACCCCGACATCTGGCTGATAAGTTGGGTTTTCGGACGGTGTGCGAGGGACTGCGCCGTCCGAACAGTTGCCAGCCGTTGTCACGCATTGCGCATGCTATCCCATCCTTTCCGCAAAGAGCGCGGCACCCCGACTCGGTGCCCCTGCGCCGAGAAGCGTGCGGAGACTTCTCCACCGCATACGCCTGCCGGACAGTCACGTTTCATCGAGATTTAGCCGTGCGGTAACCGTGCCGTAATCCTTGACGCCGAAGATCGGGCGGTACTTCCCCGCTACGAAAGAAACACAACGTAGCGCCTGTCCCGAAGAGTCGTTACAAAGTGCCTTTGGCCCCCGCGCCGCGTGTTCGGCGCGTTCGAGGAAACGTGTCTTCGTCAACCAATGAAGGAGAATCCATGAACAGACTTGTAGTGCTCATGTGCTTGCTCGCGGCGTCAATCGCGGGAACAACTTTTGCCCAGGAGGGTGCGGTGCCCCACGGCGTTCCGCATCTCGACCATGTCTATGTCATCATGATGGAAAATCATGGCTACAACCAGGTGGTTGGCAATCCCGACGATCCGTACGTAAATCGATACATCAAGTCGGCGAACATAGCCACGAACTATTTCGCGGTCGGCCATCCCAGCCTGACCAACTATCTCGAGGTCGTGGGCGGTTCGAACTTCGGTGTGCGCACAGATAACTCGCCCGACTGGCACGATGCAACCTGCGCCACCAATCTCTCCAATGGGTTTGTCTCGACGGACACACCGGCAACCGCCAATATCTGCCCGATCAGCGGGACCGGGACCGATGCCGCAACACCGGCGATCGACTATACAAATGAGACGACCGGGCCTCCGGGAGACGTCGACGTCGATGGAGTCCTGTCGTACCCGGCGAAT
>JBARBP010000205.1:0-11606 GCA_049793195.1 Occallatibacter sp.
CAGGAAATTATAGTTCGTGAAGAAGCTGACACTAAACGGCTGGAGAGCGCGAATAACAAGACTGCGCAGCAAGTCAACGCCGTGGCCAGCGATGTGTCAAGCGTCAAGACAGACGTGGGCGGTGTGAAGACCGACCTGGGCAAGACCCAAACCGATCTCGCTACCACGATCAGCCAGTTGATGGCGGTGAAGGGCGACCTGAGCAGCACCAACAGCGTCATCGCCCGCAATCACGACGAGCTGGTGCTGTTGGAGCACAAGGGCGACCGCAACTACTACGAGTTCACGCTGACCAAGGGTGTAAAGAAGCCGGTGGGCACGGTGAGCCTGGAGTTGAAAAAGACGGACGCAAAGAAGAACAAGTTCACACTGAACATTCTGGCCGACGACAAGAACTACGAGAAGAAGGACAGAAATGTGAACGAGCCGTTGCAGTTCTATAGCGGCAAAGACCCGGCGCTCTTTGAGATCGTGGTGAATTCGATCAGTTCGAAGAACCAGATTTCGGGCTATCTGTCCAGTCCCAAGAGCGCGCCCGTACCGCCTACTGCTCAATAACCGCGGCGTGGGGCGTGAGCAGCAGGCTGGGCTGATAGCGGAAGGTAAAGCTGAAGCTCAGGTCTTTGCGCGCGTCCCACTGCTGTTTGGTCAAGCGAAATGACGAGACGAAGGTCCCATCCGCTGAAGCTCCAGGGTCCAGCGTCAGATTGATCGGAAGCGCCGGACCGTGCGGAACCGGCATCTCCGGATAGGCCAGAAACACCCGGTCGTAGTCCGATTGGGAGGCCGCATAGCTGGAATGAACGCCATCTCCCAGCGTGGCGTTGGTCAGGACCGTGAGCAAGGAGAGGGGTTCCTTGCTCTGGTTGTGGAGCCGGACTTCAGTAAACACCAGAACTTGGTCGAAACTCTCCTTGGGCATGGGTGCGCCGTTGGCGTCCAGACCCGAGGTTTCGGTGTGCTGGGGGTGCGCCCAAACCGCAACAATCTCTCCGGTAATCGCCGGGGGCTTCTGGCCGGCGATAAAGTAGATCGCAATGGTGATTGAAACTAGGATGGCTGCGGCAATGGTGGTCCAGACCAGATGGCCGGAACCCTTGGCAAATTCCTCGCCGAGGGCGGCATCGTCGATTTCTTCCGGTGTGTCCTGATGGAGGAGGCTCATAGCGCCCCTATCTTAGCCCGAGAAGCACTCCGAAGGCCACCAAATCCTGCAAGTCATTGCACGAGAGTACCTGGAATTGCACTGAAAATTGGGCATTTTCCCAGTGTCTGGTCATCCCCGCGACCGCAGCGCAGCCAGCAAATCCTTCGCATCCAGCGTGTTCAGGACATCCTCCGGTCCAAGCCAGGCGCGGCGCAATTGGCGGATGCCGTACTCCATCTTCCCTAGGTTGCGGGCGTCGTGGGAGTCGGAGTTGATGGTGATGCGGCAGCCCAGCTCCTTGGCCAGCCGCAAATCGCGGTCGTTCAGGTCAAGCCGTTCGGGGGCTGCATTTTGCTCCACGGCCACGCCGAGTTCGCTGGCCCGCCGCAGGACCGCGCCCATATCCATGGCGAACGGCTCGCGGCGCAGCAGCAGCCGCCCGGTAGGATGACCCAGGATGCGCACGTTGGGGTTCTCAATGGCGCGGAGCACACGCGCCGTCATCTCCTCGCGGCTTTGCTCGAAGCGCGTATGGACGCTGGCGATCACCACATCCATCTGCGCCAGCACTTCGTCGTCCATGTCCAGCGCGCCGTCGCCCAGGATGTCCACCTCGATGCCGCTGAAGACGCGAATCCGGCCCTCCATGCGTTGATCCACTTTCTCGATATTCTTGATGTGCTCGAGGGCGCGCTTTTCGTCGAGGCCGCCGGTCATGGCCAGAATCTTCGAGTGGTCGGTGATGGCGATGTATTTGTAGCCCACAGCCAGTGCCGCCTCGGCCATCTCGACGATGGAGTTATGGCCGTCGCTGGCCGTGGTGTGCATGTGCAGGTCGCCCTTCAGATCGCGCGCCTCGATCAGCCTGGGCAGCGCGTGGCGGGCGGCTGCTTCAATTTCGCCGAGGTTTTCGCGCATCTCCGGCGGCATCCAGTCCATGCCCAGGGCTGCGTAAATTTCCTCTTCGGTGGCGGCGGCAACCACCGACTCGTCATCCAGCCGCGCCAGCGCCCACTCGCTGAGCGTGTAGCCCATTTTGAGGGCCCGCTGGCGCAGCGAAACATTGTGCGCTTTGGAGCCGGTAAAGTATTGCAGTGCCGCGCCATAGCTGGCCGAGGGCAGCAGGCGCACATCTACCTGCAGGCCCTGGCCTACGTGGAAGCTCACCTTGTTTTCGCCCTTGGCGATGATGTCGTGAATGCCGGGATAAGCGGCCACGTATTCAACGGCACCCGAGGTGTGCTCCGGCGCGCAGGCTGGCCCTGTGGCTAGCAGATCAAGATCGCCGCAGGTTTCGCGGCCTCGGCGCAGAGAGCCGGCCGGGGTGACTTTTTCAATTCCGGGAAACGCAAGCAGATAGGCGGCAATGCGCCTGGCTTCCTCCTCGGCTACGTCGATGCGGAAACGGCCGGCGCTACGGCGGTAGTCGTCGATGCCCTTGCGCAGCTTTTCAATCTGTTTTGCGCCCATGCGCGGCAGACCCGCCAGGCGGCCCGCATCGATGGCTTCGGCAAGTGCGTCGATACTGGAGATTTTGGCGGCATCCCACAGGAGGGCAACGGTCTTTGGCCCCATGCTGGGAAGCTTCAGCAGATCGAGAAGGCCGGCCCCGTACCGGGCGAGCAGTTCATCGCGCAGCGGCAGCGACCCGGTGGCGGCAATGGCCTGCAGATTGGCGGCCATCCCCTTGCCGATGCCCGGAATCTCAAGCAGGCGGGCAGTATCTTGCGCCGCGGCCACCAGGTCCACCGTGGTTTGTGCGGCGGCTTCGGCAGCGCGGCGGTAACTCCGGATGCGAAAGCTGTCGCCGCCGTCGATCTCCAGTAGATCGGCGGTCTCCTCCAGCAGGCGGGCCATGGTGGGGTTGTCCATCGGGTAGTCTCCCCGAACAGTATAAGGACAGGAGTTAGAGATTAGAGCATGGGGCAGTGCTCTGAAAGTCGTTGCATCCTTTGCACGAAGATGTCAGGGGAGATTCGGTATGGAATCGAGCGACGAACTCGAAGACCGTCAGGCAGGGAAACCAGGTGTGACCAATCGCGGCGTGATGAGCGCGGTTCTGCGGCACCGCTCACGAGCAGTCTTGCTGGAACGCCCTGTCGTACGCGCTGGACTAGGCTGCGCTATGGGCGCTGTCCCTGAAACGAATCACAGAATCCGCCTGGGGACCTTTCTGCCCTTCGACGATGTCGAACTCGACCTCGTCGCCTTCTTTAAGCGTTTTGTACCCATCCAACTGAATTGCGGAGTAGTGGACGAAAACATCTGGCCCGTCTTCGCGTCCAATGAATCCGTAGCCCTTGGCGTTGTTAAACCACTTGACCTTCCCTTTGTACTGAGCAGCCACAGGCTCCTGCCTTCCTTGGGTCTTGCGGGAATATGGGATGTAACACGGGGAACCCCACCCCATGTTTTCTAAGACGACGAAAGCCCGCGAAAGGTTGATCGGGAAGGTCACAAAGCTGTTCATAAAGTGAGACGGGCCGACAGAAGCCGGCCCGTTTTAAGAGCTTGCGATGGGACAAGACGGGACAAAACGCGGCTACTTTTTGCTCTTCCCCGCCGTTTGCCGCGTGTAAAGCAGGACGCTGGTCAACGTTTTGCCGTCCAGAATGGCGCCTTTGTCGATCATCTTGAGCACATCGGACAGCTTGACCAGCCGAAACTCGATCCTTTCGTCCTGCTCCGGCCGGGCGTCACCCGCCACCAGCCCCTCGGCCAGAAACACCTTCATTGACTCGCCCAGAAAACCAGGGCTGGCATAGTACTCCACCAGCGGCTTCCACTTTTTGGCGCTGTACCCGGTCTCCTCCGCCAGTTCACGCTTGGCTCCGGTCAGCGCGTCTTCGCCGGGATCGAGCTTGCCGGCCGGCAGTTCCCACAGGAACTGATTGGCTGCATGGCGGTACTGGCGCTCGATCACGATCCAGGGATTCTTTCTGCTCTTCGAGTTGTCCATAGCCATGATCACGACGCTGCCGTTGTGGCGAATTACATCGCGCTCGTTGGCGTGGCCGCCCGGCTCAATCATCTTGTCGTGGAGAATGCGGAAGAGCGGCCCTTCGTAAACAACCTCAGAGCTGACAAGTTTCGCGCGTTCGGTCATGACCATGGGCTGGAAGCTCTTCGCGCCCTTCTTCGCCTTGCCGGGTTTCTTCGCCTTTTCAGCCTTCTTCGGCTTGACGGTCTTCGCGGCCTTTCGCTTGTCCGATTTGCTGGCTTTGGCCTTTTGCGGCTTGGCGGCCTTGACTTTTTCGGGCTTCGCCACCTTCACCTTTTTGGCAGCCTTCACTTCTTTGGACTTTTCAGCTTTCTTACCAACAACAGCGGCTTTCTGCTTGTCCTTTTGGGGCATTTCAACCTCTTCTCAGGTCGCGTTCAAAACAGCACGTGCTGTGGCGCGATTCAAGTCGAGTATACGCACCGCAAGTGTGTTGCGGGCGCCTTGGGCCCGCAGTTGTGCATCGATCCACTCCGCCGTGGCATCCTTAACAGAGCCGACTGGCCCATCCGCAACCGTCGACTCGCTTCCCCCGGAGGCAAAGATGCCGGAGGCGAGCCGATGAAAAGAAACATCACCAGGAAACTGAATCGCCGGAAGTGAACGAGTTGCCAACCGCAGACTGTTATCCCATGACCGTGATGCCGGGACTGAGCCGGCTGTTTCTTGACCTGAGCGCCAGGGAGCATGGCGCGATTGTCCCATCGAACGAGCGCAAGTGGGAGCGTCCCCCTCTTCCCGCGCATTGGCCAGAGTTGGTAAAACTGCTGGCCGAGCAGAACCCGTCAGCCTCCGCCGCACCCGCAATTGCAGCGCTCACCGAGGGTGCTGGAACCGTAGTGACCGGGCAGCAGGTGGGACTCTTCGGCGGGCCGCTGTTTGTGCCCTTCAAGGCAGCCACTGCTTTGTCGCGCGCGCGCCAGGCCACCGCAACCGGCCATCCCCACGTCGCCATCTTCTGGCTGGCCACGGAAGACCACGACTTTGCCGAGATCGATCACGTCTCCTTTCCTGCGGGAAAGGCGCTCGAAATCCTGCAATATGCGGAAGGCGGCGAAACGGCCTCCGCCCGTCCCGTCGGCGGCCTCATCATCGACGAGCGAATTACGCCGCTGCTCGAGCGGGCATTGGAGTTGCTCGGCCCTTCCGAGGCAACCGACGCGCTCGCCGCTGCCTACAAGCCCGGCCGCACCTTCGCGCAGGCCTTCGCCGATTTCTACGCAAAGATCTTTGCCGCCCAGAGGCTGCTGATTGTGGATGCGAGCGGACGGGAGTTTCATCGCATGGGTGCTCCGGTTCTGCGCGCGGCCATCGAGCGCGCCGACGAATTTCATGCGGCTCTGCTCGAGCGCAACGCACAGCTTGAGGCCGGCGGCTATCACGCCCAGGTAGCCGTCGCCGAGCATTCGAGCCTCCTTTTTTTGATAGACAGAGAGACTGGCGCGCGCACAGCGCTAAAGCGGATTCCGGCCGACGCAGCCGAGCCAGCGGGACTTTGGCAAGCGGGGGCCCACAGATACTCGACCTCAGATCTCACCGGCATTCTCGACGCCGAGCCGGAGCGCATCTCCCCCTCGGCTTTGCTGCGGCCTGTCTTTCAGGACTTCCTGCTGTCGAACTCGCTCATCGTCGGCGGGCCGGCGGAGATTGCGTACTTCGCCCAGTCCGCCGTGCTGTACGAGCGCATTCTGGGCCGCCAAACACCCGCCGAACCGCGCTTCTTTGGGACCTTGATCGAACCGGCCATCGCCAAGCTGCTTGAGCGCCATGAGCTCTCGCTCGAACAAGTCTATGCGGAGAACGCAGCGTCGCTTGCCCAGCACCTGGCCGCGCGCTCCATGCCTGTCGAGACCAAGCAGAAGCTAGCCGCTACCGGCAACGCGCTCGATACTGAGCTCACGACCCTGGTGGAGTGGATGCAGTCGCAGGACCAGGGCCTTGGCCAGTCGGCTGACACAGCCGCCGGAAAAATCCGCTACCAGATGAATCGCCTGCGCACCCTGGCCGCCAACTTCCAGTTGCAGAAAGAGGCTTCGCTCACCCGCCACGCAGAGGCCATCAGCCAAGCGCTCTTCCCCGGCGGCGTCTTGCAGGAGCGCGTCCATGGCGCGGCTTACTACTTTGCCCGCCACGGCCTCGAACTCGCGGAAATTCTGTGCGCCCAGGCCGATGCCACCTGCTCCGGCCACACCGCGATCCAGCTCTAGCTTGAGACAAGCTCTGGATCAGTTGCTTTGCATTACAAGCGTTGCCAACCCTGGATGAAATTTCTTGACAGCCGCCCCATTGACTGAGAAGATCGCCGCATAATGCGCCCTGGACTTACCAAGTTTCGGATGATTGTCTCCGCGTTGTTAGCGGCCTTCTTTCTTCTCGAATCTCTAAACCCAGATTTTCTTCGGCCAGCGGACGAATCCCGAGCCGCATTCGTCCACCCATTAATAGCCCTCTTTGGGATTGCATGGGCGGTTCAGTCCTACATTCTCTTCAAGCAGTTTCGCAATCAGAATTCAAGGTAGACCAAGTCCCCCGTGGCCCGTGCTTGCGCTTTTTCCCAGCAAAAAAGGGCGGGACGGCGAGCCATTCCTCCAGAAGTTTTCACGACCCCGGCTCTCTGACCTTTATCTTTCTCACCTGCCGATTTCGTTCTTCAGCTCCACAATGGCAACTGCAACGATCTTCGACGCCTCCGAAAAGGCGGAACCGGCTCCAAGCATCTTCTCTGCGTCTGCTTTTTTCTTGGCATTGATCGCCGCGGCCACTTTGCCCGCTTCAACGTGGAAAGCCGCATGGTTGGCCAGGCACTTCGCATGGGCGGCTTGATGCCCGTACAGCGCTTTAGCCTCCCCATGAAGCCACTTACCCATCTCGCAGTTGTTGTCTTTTGCGATGGCCGCCGCATCCATCATCTCGCCCGTGAATATGGCGCTGCGAAATTTGAACTTCCACTCGGCATGTTTCTGGATTGCTGCATTTAAATCCACGGGTAGCCTCCTCGGTGCCTTTGGGTTTCGATAGCGCGGCCACACATCGGGCAAAAGCCCGTGTGGCAGACCGTCATAAGTGAGTAAGTAGCATGAATTCGCTCGGCAATGGCCCGAATTCATCGCCGCGGGTCTACCCCGCGGTTTCAATTCAGAACGAGGCCCGAATCGGACGGCACCTCTTCTCCGCCTGCGAGCCCCTGTTCCCTGATCCCTGATCCCTGTTCCCTGATCTCTGTTCCCTGATCTCTGCTTTATAATCCTGGCGGAAAACGATGAGGGTCTCCATGAGACAGTTCTTTGCATTCCTTACAGCCGGCCTGCTTGCCAGCGCCGCAGCGCACGCGCAATCTTCACCCTGCGCCGTCGCCGGAAACGACAATGCCTTTCTGAATATCCAGACCATCCGCCTCTGGGCCGGCGACGCGCCCCAGGCCAAGGGTGCAGCATGCGACGACGTTCCCACGCTGACCATCCTCTCGCCGCGCATCGGCGCTGCCAACGGCTCGGCGGTGATTGTGCTTCCGGGCGGGTCTTATCGAATGCTGGCCTCCGACCTTGAAGGCCGGGAAGTGGCCGACTGGTTCGCCGCGCGCGGCTTTCGCGCTTTCATCCTCAGCTACCGGCTTCCCTCGCATGGATACCTGTTGCCGGTGCCGTTGCTGGACGCGCGGCGCGCCGTGCAACTGGTGCGCTCACGGGCCAGGGACTACCAGATCAACCCCAACCGCATCGTGATGATCGGTTTCTCGGCCGGCGGCCATTTGGCGGCGCTTGCCGCAACCCAGTCTGTCCCCGGCAAGCCCGACGCCGAGGATTCGGCCGACCGTGTATCCAGCCGCCCGGATTACCTGGTGCTCGGGTACGGCTGGCTGGGCGCCATCTCCAGTGACACCTCGCATCTGAGCTATTGCGAGCTATATAACGTGATGGACCAGTGCCAGGCACTGCGCACGGCCTACGAGCCCGCCCTTTTCGTCACCAAGGACACACCGCCCACCTTCATGTACCACACCTTCAACGACCACACCGTTCCCGTGGAGCAGGCGCTCACCTTCTACGAAGCCCTGGTCAAAGCCGGGGTCCCGTCGGAGATCCACATCTTCGCCAATGGGTCGCATGGGAGCGGCCTGGGAAAGGGCGATCCCGCCCTCGATAAGTGGCCGGGCCTCATGGAAGAATGGCTGCGCGCGCAGGGGTTACTTGATATGGATAAAGAAGCGGTAGGGACCAAGCCGTAAAGGAAGCTTCTAGCTCGGTCCGCGGTAACTACGAGCACCGCTCCCCATGCTCAAGTGAACTTGGCAGACAGTGGTCAGCCCATTAACGAACGAAGAAAGCTGGGATCTGGCAGCTTGGGACCCTCAAAAAAGTCCCCATAAACTAAGAGGCGGGCCGCCGGAGTCGGGAGTGGAAGGACTTCCCGATACCGGCCGCCCGCTGGACCCTGGTCCGGGTCTAGGTGGTATGTTTAGTTTAGGCCTGTTCTCAGTGAAAGCAAGTGCTATTTTTGCACTAAATTCCCATTCCGTGACAGCAATCACATGTCCCCGTTCAAACTGGTCCATTACGTTGACTTGGGGGGCTGCCCCTGATACAAAAGTTGTGTTCCACCCGATAAAATCTAGTCAGTTAGCCTCAGCGTTCCGGAACAACCATGCAATTGATTCTTCAACAACTCGGAGCCATGTTCGTCGGCGCCATTCCGACCACTCTGCTGTTCATTGTGCTGGTTCTGGCTTACCAGTTTCTGGTGCAGGGCCCGCTGACGGCCACGCTGAAACAGCGCCGCGCCCTGACCGAAGGCGCCATGGAAGATGCGCAGAAGGCGATTGCGGAAGCCGAGGCGCGGGCGGCGGAGTATGCGGCTAAATTGCGCCAGGCGCGCGCCGAGGTCTACAAGGTTCGCGAGCAGCGCGTAAAGCAGTGGAATGCCGAGCGCGACACGCAGTTGGATGCCGCCCGCAGGGCCGCCGGAGCCAAGGTGAGCCAGGCCCGGGCCGAGCTTGAGGCCGAGGCCGCAGCCGCGAGACAGACCATCCTTGGTTCTGCAGGCGATTTGGCCAGCCAGGTCGTGCGCGCGGTGCTACCCGCGGTTGCCGGGGGTTCCCGTTGAGAGACCGTTTTTCGCATCTTCGTTTTTCACCTCGTGTTTTTGGGTTTCTGTTTCTGGCGGTGCTGGTAGCCGGCTTTCTGACGGTCGCGGCGCCCCGCCCCGTCGTGGCGCAGGAATCGGCGCCGGCCGCCGCCGCTCAAACATCCGCTTCCGGAACTTCCGCGCCCGGCACGGCTGCGTCTGAAGCTCCCAGGTCTCAGGAAGAGCAGAACAAGGCCTTTCTGCTTGAGGGACCGATCGTAAAGTGGACGGCCCGCACCTTCAATCTCACGGTTCAGACGGCCTCCGGCATCTTTCAGATCGTGAACTTCGCCATCATCGTTTTGCTCGTCGGCGTTCCCATCGTGCGCATCCTGCCCAAGGTGTTTCATAAGCGTTCCCAGACTCTGGGGTCGAGCCTCAAGACGGCGCGCGAAGCCACTGCGGACGCCAATGCCCGTTTGAGCGCTGTAGAGGCCAAGCTGGCCGGGCTTGACGAGGAGATCAAGAAGTTTCGCGCCGAAGTGGAGCGGGAAAGCCTTGAGGATGAGGCTCGCATCAAGGCCACTCTCGTCGAAGAGAGCGCCCGCATCGTTCAGGCCGCCGAGCAGGAGCTGACCGTAGCCGCTGCCCAGGCCCGCCGCGGCTTGCGCCACTTCGCCGCCGACCTGGCCATTGAGCAGGCCGCCAAGCAAATGGTCCTGACGCCGGCAACCGACAGAGCCCTGATTGACGAGTTCGTCGGGCAGGTTTCGCAAAGCGTCGCCGGCAACGGCAAAGGGGGACAGAACTAGATGGCAGCCTTCGTTTCCCGCTACGCCAGCGCCTTTGCCGATGTGGTGACCGCCGCCAAGCTGGACACGACCGTGATCGACGCCCAGCTGACCGACTTTCTAGCCACGTGGGAAGGCAGCCCCGAGCTGCGCACCTTTTTCGAGAACCCGGCCACTCCCGTCAACCAGAAGATTGAAATCCTCGACAAGTTGAACGCCAGGCTCAAGCTCCAGAAGGAGCTCCGCAACCTGATCGCCGTGCTCATCTCGAACGATCGCATCGGCCAGGTGAGCGAAGTGGCGCAGGCCTATCGCAGGCTCTTGCAGGAGCAGATGGGGATTCGCCCGGCGGAGATCGTCACCGCCCGCGAGCTCGACGATCAGGAACGCAAAGCACTGGTGATCGAGATCGCCAGACTCGCCGGCTCAAAAATCGATGCCAGTTTCACGCTCGACAAGACCATTCTCGGCGGCACGGTAGTCCGCATCGGCTCGACCGTCTACGACGGCTCAGTCCGCGGCCGGCTTGAACGGTTAAGAGAAGCATTGATCGCCGGATGATGCCGGCGAGGGGTCAGGGACTAGAGAACCGGGCCCTTGACCAGGTTTTCACTAGAGAAGTTCAAGAAGTCAGAGATTGAAACACGGGAGATGATGGGGAATATCTAGCTGGAGATTGGCGGTTTATCAGGAGCGAGGAAGAAACTGATCCCTGACCCCTGAACCCTGACCCCTTGCTTTTGACCCCGGATCCCTGAGGAACGCAGAATGGCTCAGATCAAGGCAGACGAGATTACGCAACTTCTTCGCGAGCAGATCGCGAACTACGATTCGAAGGTCCAGGTCGACGAAGTCGGGACCATTACATCGCTTGGCGACGGCATTGCCCGCCTGCACGGCCTCGACAAGGTCATGGCCGGCGAGTTGCTCGCTTTCCCGCACGACATTGCCGGACTGGCCCTCAGCCTCGAGGAAGACCAGGTCGGCGCCGTCATTCTCGGCGACTATACCGAGCTCAGCGAGGGCAACGAGGTCAAGCGCACCAGCAAGATTCTGTCGGTGCCTGTGGGCGAGGCCATGATCGGCCGCGTGGTCAACGCGCTGGGCCAGCCCATTGACGACAAGGGCCCCATCGCCACCACGGAATTCCTGCCCGTCGAGCGCCTGGCCCCCGGCATCATTGACCGCCAGGGCGTCCGCGAGCCCATGGCCACCGGCCTCAAGGCCATCGACGCCATGATTCCCATCGGCCGCGGCCAGCGCGAGCTCATCATCGGCGACCGCCAGACCGGCAAGACCGCCGTCCTGCTCGACACCATCATCAACAACGCCAAGAACGACCTGATCTGCATCTACTGCGCCATCGGGCAAAAGCGGTCTTCCATCGCCCAGGTCGTGCAGACGCTCACTGAAGCCGGCGCCATGGGCCACACCATCATCGTCGCCGCCTCGGCCTCCGAGCCCGCGCCCATGCTTTACCTCGCGCCCTACGCCGCCACCGCCATGGGCGAGTTCTTCCGCGACTCCGGCCGCCACGCGCTGGTCATGTACGACGATCTCTCCAAGCACGCCATGGCCTACCGCGAAATCTCGCTCCTGCTCCGCC
>JBARBP010000206.1:0-3196 GCA_049793195.1 Occallatibacter sp.
GTGTGACTTGAAGCATCGTTTGGCCGTTTTGGCCACGCGATGCTTCCGGTCCGGGCGCGAAAGTGCGGCGGGAGAGCCCGCCGGGCGCAGGCTCTTGCCGCAGGGGCGGCCATTAGGCCACCTCCTCCTGCATTTCGCCTTGGGCAGCCGCTGGCTGCTTGTGGCTCCGGTCGAGCTTCAAGATGGACGTGACCCGGATCTCGGTGACGGTCTTCTTGGTTTCGTCCTTGACGTACTCGCGAGTGCGGAGTTGACCCTGGATCTGGACGTGGTCGCCTTTCTTGAGAGTGGCGGCGAAGGCAGTCAAACGCCCGAAGACAACGGCGCGATGCCATTCCGTTCGCGAGGTCCATTCGCCGGTTGTGCGATCCTTCCAGGAGTTCTTGGTCGCCAGCGAGAAGGCTGCGAAGTTCGTATTGTTCTTGGTCGTTCGGGTGTCGGCATCACCGCCGAGGAATCCGGTTAAGGTCACGTTGTTGAGGTACATCTGGTTTCTCCTTCTGCCCGCCGTTCCCGGTCGGGGCACTCAGAAGGCAAACGATGACGCTCCCAAACGAGCTGAAGCGCATTGTGGGGGGGACCGGACAGGATTCCGGCGAACGTAGCGAGCGAACTCGGAGAGCGGAATCCTGGCCGGGGGTGCCGACAAAGCAAGCGGAGGCGAGTGCCGGGCGCGGCTAGGCCGTTAGGCCGTCAAGCGCAGCCAGTGCCCGACCTGGACGGAGGCAGACGGAGAACAGCGGTACCGCGTGGCCGCACTGGTTGCTGGGGTGAGTTCGACGCGTCGGCCAAGACTCAAAGGCGGCTGACTGTGGCAATCATTGAAAGGTTCGCGGTCCGGGATGTGCGTGAACGAAGCTGCCCGTTGTCCAGTTCCGCTTGCCGTCGCCGCTTCAACTCAGTGGACAGATCGAAGAACCGCCTCGTGAGTGCGCTTGTGGACTTGAGGCCCAACCGTCGCGCGATATCAGTCAGGAATGGAACGGGAATCTCTGCCAGCCCGGCATGCAAGGCACTCTCGATGGCCGCCCCTCGCTGCCTCCGATGTTGGCGATTGTTCGCGATGACTGCCTTGCGAAGATCGTGGAAGCCCTTGTACAAACGTCTTTTGTTGCGGAGGCCGATTGACTTCGCCAACGACGACAGGCTGATCGGGCGGTCCTTGAGGAGCGCTTCCGATAGAGCCTGCTCGATACGCTCGCGTGGGATCGGAACAGTGACAGGGGCAGAGGAAAGCTTGAGATGCGCGCGCCTCTTGCGGATGATCGCTTGGCAGAGATCGTGAAAACGGAACTGCAAAGGCGTGACCGAAAGGTAACCTAACCGCGTGGCGATCTCGGTAAGTGACGGCGGCATATCTTCGCGACAGGCGCCTCGTAATGCGGCCTCTAAAGTTGACCCGTCCACTCGATAGTGGGCGTGCGCGGGATGGCTGGTGACGCGTGGTTCGATAACGATGGGCTCCGTCAACAGGTTAAGCATCGAAGTGTTTTGGTGGAGTGACAGAAGAACCAGCGAGTCCATACGCGGAGCGTTACCTTTCATCCAACCGCGAATGTTTCCACGCTCAATAATGGAGTGAACCTGTCGGCAGCGCCGAAAGGTGCGCATATTCTCGCCGAACCGGTCCAGGCCGAATCTGCTTGGAAGGTGCGGACTCGCGGCCAAGAGTTCGCCTATCATCTCGGCGATGCGGACGGACTCACTTCGATCATTGATGGAACACTGCGGTGCGCGTCCCAGCCAAGCCTGGCATCGCGCACAGTAGCCGGGCCGCATTCTCGGAGCGAAGACGTACTGCTCCTTCGTACATGACGGACAGATCGATTCCAGCGGGCAGCCATGCACCGGGCAGGCCGTGACGACTTGGAAGGTCCATAACAGCCGGTCATAGACGTGTTGATCCGCTAGGCCCGGCTGCTTTCCGTAACAATAAGGACACCACGCGCGGTGCGTGCGAAGAAGGTGGATGCAGGAGATTGTCTTTGACCAGGGCAGAAGAGTGAGAAGGTCCAGTCCGCGAACGCCCGTCATCCGTTCAAGCACAGAGACCCAAGCGCGGGCGCGCTCACCGATGCCATTGAGCGGGAATGCATCGATGAAGAAAGCTGTAGGCATTTTGGAAGGGATGCCTCCTATCGACGCGCCTTTCGTACAGGGAACGCGCGGCAGCAGTTCAGTGTTGACGAGGACACCGGTTTCGACCGCGTGTGCCGCCGCAAGTCGTGTGACGTAGCCGGTGAAGCTTTCAACAGCCGCCGTCCCAACCCCAATCGACGGCAACGAGTACAGGTAGCTGCACGGTGCCAGGACGGGAGGTGCCATCTCCCATGCACCGAAAACAGCGGTGCTACGCATAAGCCGCTACAGCTTCCTCACGAATCGGATCGCGGCGAGGGCTGCGCTGGCCGACTTTAACAGCCCGACGATTTTGCGCCGCTGGGTTCCGAACGGCGGGCGCGATGCGCTGTTCAATCCCAAGTAGCGTCCGAAAGCGAAGCTTTGCGTCTTCGGAATCGGTGAGCCGCGTCTCGCCTTCGCGTGACTCCGCAAGAATCTTCTCGCACTGCGAGATCGAGAGAGCCGTCGCCTCCAACTGTTCACGGGTGAGCGACGCCGCGCCATGCCGAATCGCGCGGACGCTGGCGCGAACCAGCCATTCCTTCAAAATGCCGACGCAGCCGACGGAGCGTTCGTAGAGGAACTCCCACATGGCTGGCAGGTCGGTGTTCTTGCTCTCGAATGGAAGCTGTTTCTGGAACGTGAGTAGCACGCTCTGAAAAATCTGCCGGTCCGCGGCGGAGTCGGCTCGATAGCGCTGGAAGTGAAGATCCAGGCAGCGGCGGCTCAACTGAGCGCTGAGATTGCGGAATGGCAAAAGCTCATAGGTGCCCAACAAGACATGCACTGTTCCCGTGCGGTTGGCAATCGCCTTCATGACATCCAACTGATCGGAGAGCTTCCGCCCCGATGCGACCCGCCCCAGGTGTTGGGCCTCATCGACGAACACAACCGGCGGACGGCGATGACGAAGCGCCTGTTCGGCGGCATAGCTCAAGTCTGTATCGCCAACGATGGTCGCAACTGGCGTCGGCGCGTTGGAGCAGACGCGCATGGTCTTCGCGTGAATCAGTGGCTCGTTCATAGCGGCCAGCAACCGGCTGAAGTAGTCGCGCCAACGAAAACGTCCTGTGTG
>JBARBP010000207.1:0-4195 GCA_049793195.1 Occallatibacter sp.
CGGCTGACCTGGCCGGCGCCAGGGGAGCCTGCGATGGCGGAGCGAGTGGCGGGTTTGCTGAAGCAAGCAGGGCTGCCGTCGGGTCTGAGAGCGAACCGGGGCTTCGATCACGGAGTTTTTGTGCCACTGAAGGTGGCGTTTCCGGAGGCGAAGATTCCGGTGGTTACGCTGTCGCTCGCGGCTTCTCTTGACCCGGCGCTGCACCTGGCGGCGGGCCGGGCGCTGGCGCCCTTGAGGGATGAGGGAGTGTTGATTGTGGCAAGCGGGATGAGTTTCCACAACCTGCGAGGATACCTGAGGCCTGAAACGCCAGACCGGGCGCGGGCCTTCGATGAGTGGCTCACTCGGGCGGTGGAGTCTTCAGCTCGCGAGCGGGAGGCGATGCTGACGAATTGGCGCGATGCACCGTTTGCCAGCTACGCTCATCCGCGCGAGGAGCATTTGATTCCCTTGTTGGTGGCGGCGGGGGCGGGTGGAGACGCTCCGGGCAAACGGATATTTGGCGATGAGCCGATGGGGGCGGCGATCAGCGCGTACCGGTTTGACGAGTAAGGCAGGCAACCTCAAGGGCTAAACAGGCTGCGGAGAAACTCCGGTTGCATTCGGGAATCACGGATTGAATGCCCGCAGGGGCTAAATGTCATGTCTCAAGACGTTGTTTACATCGCGTTGGGCGGCTGGTAACAAGCCGGTTATGGAAAAGATGGAAAGCTGAAGAGCGCTTTCCACTTTCCCAAAACCGCGACGGCTGCTACGGGCATGAATCTCTTCACGTTCTGGATCTCCTGGGGCTAAAGCCCCAATTCGTTCGAGTAGCGTTGATCGGCACGGCGACCCAGAGGGTACCCCGTCCGTGCCCTTTCAAAGCAGCACCTGGAGATGTAAACAGCGTGTTGAAACTTTACAGCTAAAGCCCGCGATGATTTTTGCTGGGTTTACGTACGGGCTAAAACAGGCTGCGGAAAAAGTCTTGATTCTGGCTGGAAATTGCGAAAAGCATACCTCAGGGGCTGAAGCCCGCTTTGATTCAATTGGCTTTATACCGGGGATAAATCCCCGGCCTACCGCCCGAACGAGTTTTTCCGCAGCCTGTATAGCGGTTTTCGCAGCGATTTGTCCTTAAAACCACGACAATAAAGAGACTGTTGGACTCGGCGCCAGGATGGAGATCTGTCTTTGTCTCTCAGAGTCCGGTTCAATCTGTCTAATCTTCGGCCGCAGACTTGAAGGATTCTGGTGATCCCCTTTGGTGCAGAACTCCCTTCAATTGACAGTATGAACCAGGGAGACATAATTCTCTGCAAAACTGGGCAGAGTCTCCCGCCCTTTGTGGAGAAGGCCCTGTTGATAAACAGGAATGGTTGGGTTTCCCAGTTGTCGAGCTTTTCACGAGCGCAAACAGATGGCGAAGATTTCACAGGGGCGACATTCCACGCCTGTGTTTGCCGAACTGGTTCAAAATGGAAAAAAGAACTGTTGCAATTCGCTTTTTATTCGCTATAATGCGCGCATGGCAGTCACTCGAAGGCAAAAAGAGATTCTCGATTTTCTGGAGTCGTTTGTAGCGCGCAATGGCTACTCCCCGTCGTTTGAGGAGATCGCGCGCGGGATGAGTCTAAAGAGCCTGGCGACCGTGCACAAGCATATTACCAACCTGGAAAAGAAGGGGTTACTGGACCGTGTGCACAACCGGAGCCGCTCGATTGACCTGCTGCCGCCGGGCTCGCGGACCCGCTCGAGCGCCCGCCTGCCCCTGGCCGGGCGGATCGCCGCCGGCATGCCGGTGGAGGCCATGGAATCGTCGGAAAGCATTTCCCTGCACGACGTGGTGGGGAATCGCGACGTCTTTGCCCTGGAAGTGCGCGGGGACTCGATGCGCGACGAGCACATCATCAATGGCGATTACGTGCTTGTGGAGCGCACCAGGACGGCACGCCAGGGCGAGATCGTGGTGGCGCTGGTGCATGGGGCCGAGACCACGCTGAAGCGCTTCTTCAACGAGGGCTCCATGGTCCGTCTGCAACCCGCCAATGCGGAGATGGATCCCATTTTTGTGCCCGCTGGCCAGGTAGCCATTCAGGGCCGGGTGCTTGGGGTTCTGCGGAAGTACAGATAACCCGATTGGAAGGCAGTCCGAGGCAATTTATACTGGCAGACAACCGCCAGCCACGCGGTTGCCAGCCTGAAAATCACCCGCATGGATACGATCACAATTCGGCAATTGTTCATCTCCCCAGGACACAATTTCTTCGGCCATTACGGAGAAGAGCCTGGAACGAATCCTCTGCGCGAGGTCGAGGAGATTGAATGCCATGCCGGGCACGGCATCAGCGGCGACCGTTTCTTCGACTACCGGGACGATTACAAAGGGCAGATCACCTTCTTTGCACAGGAGGTGTTTGAGGACGTTTGCCGCTTGCTGGACGCGCACCCGGATTCGGCGGGAGTGACGCGGCGTAACGTGATTACGCAAGGGATCGATCTTAACTCACTGATCGGCAGGCGCTTCGCGGTGCAGGATGTGGAGTTTGAGGGGATTTGCGAATGCAAGCCATGTTCCTGGATGGACTACGCAATCGCGCCCGGCGCCGAGGCAGCCTTGCAGGGCCGCGGTGGTCTGCGGGCCAAGATTCTGACAGACGGAAGACTGCGCGCCAGCAGATGACTCGGAGTGTGAGTTTTGCCAGCTTGATGCGAGCCACCCGGATTACCTGCGATAATTTGAATCATGCGCACGGTCATGACGGCGAAGCGGCTGTGGAACGGAAACAGCCTGATCGAAGACCCCGAGGTGACGATCGAAGAGGGGCGAATTGCTTCGATTGTCAGCCGGCCCAAATCCAGTTTGTTAAAGAGCAGCCCGTCGAAGAGTGATGGCGGGGCGAGCGATGGCGGGGCAGAAAGTGCCCCCGGCGTCCTGGACTATCCGGGGGCAACGCTGGCCCCGGCATTCTTCGACGTGCATATCCACGGCGCGGCGGGGCACGACATGATGGAAGCCACGCCGGAGGCCCTGAGCGCGATTGGGAGCTTTTTGGCCACGCGGGGAACGGGAAGCTTTCTGGCCACCACCGTCACCGCAGGTCTGGATGCGACACTACGTGCGGTTGCGGGGCTTGCAAAGCTGATTGAAAAGCCGGAACTGCTCAAAACGCCCGGCAAAAATGGGCAGCCGTGCGCGCGGCCTCTGGGCATTCACCTGGAAGGACCCTTTCTATCCCATGAGAAGTGCGGGGTGCAGCCGCGCGAACACATGCTGACGCCGGACGTTGGCGTCTTCGACAGGCTGTTTGAGGCGGCAGAGGGCCGGGTTCGCCTGATGACCCTGGCCCCTGAACTGCCCGGCGCTGTGGAACTGACCGCCCATGCGACGTCACGGGGAGTGCGTGTCTCCATGGGCCACTCGAATGCCAACACAGCCGAGACCCGCGCCGCGATTGCCGCCGGCGCCACCAGTGCGACGCATACCTTCAACGCTATGCGCGCGCTCGACCCTCGCGAGCCGGGAATTATGGGCGTGGTATTGACGACAGACACCGTCTTCGCCGAGTTGATTTGCGATGGCATCCACACCGCCAAAGAGATGGTGCGGCTGTGGTACCGGGCCAAGGGGCCTGAGCGCGCCATCCTGGTGACCGACGCCATGAGCGCAACTGGCATGCCCGACGGTGAGTATCCACTGGGCGGGTTCGCGGTGCAGGTAGCAAATGGGAGAGCAACGGCGCGCGGAGTACTGGCCGGAAGCGTGCTGACCCTCGACCGCGCATTGGTGAATTTTGTGGAGTTCACGGGCGCGTCGCTGGAGGATGGACTGCGGTTGCTCACGGCGAATCCGGCGGCCATGACTGGGATGGAGTGCGGGGCTGGCTCGCTCGAAGTCGGCCAGGCGGCTAATCTGGTCGCCGTCGATGCATCAGGCAGGCTTGTCGCTTCCATCGTGGACGGACGGTTGGCTGGCGGCTTTTGACTTTGGAAACTGCCTAATGCGCCGATTCCGCCAGACGTTTCGCCCGCCAAACCGCGCCGTCTAGAGAGACTATTGCTTTATCGCCGATCGGCATGGCGGGTGCGGCTGCGCGCAGGCCCGCGAAGAACGGTTCGCGGACAAGGCGCATCTTCTCAATGACACTGCCCGTCCATGCCAGGGGGACTTCGCCTACAATCTTGTGTTTGCGGCGTAGTTTCTCTCGAACGA
>JBARBP010000208.1:0-9126 GCA_049793195.1 Occallatibacter sp.
ATTGTGCAAACACCGCACAAAGAATTGGCGCATTGCAAAACCCTCGTGCAGTGCGACTAGGATTGGGTGCGATTTGAGAAAAAAGTGGTGACCAGAGACGGGATAGAACCGCCGACGAGGAGCCTTCTCAGGGCCACGGGCAAAACCATTGCGCTCCCGCGCAAAAGCGAGAGCGCGGTCGGAAGTTCTCATTTTCGGAAGAAGAAGAAGAAGAAGAAGTGGTGGCCAGAGACGGGATTGAACCGCCGACGCCGGCCTTTTCAGGGCCGCGCTCTACCACTGAGCTATCTGGCCTCAGTGCAAACTTCGGTTGCATCCCTACGCGTGGACTCCGGACGGAGCCGGAAAAGGCGGGAAACTCCACGTACAGTTTGCTGCAACAACTGAATCAGTATATCAACTCCCATTCTCACAAGCCAAACCGCGTCCGACCATGGGTGTCGAATGGTCTTTTCCGTCGCTGATTTCGTCTGCTCCCGCTCCCGATCGGCGCCGGTCCTGCTCTACACTGGAAGGCAATCATGCGCCGCCTTGCACGTCTCCTCGCCTGCCTCGCCATTGCCGCCACTGCCTGCTCTCATGCTCCCTCCACCAGAATCTCTGAGAGCGAGGCACGAACGGCGAGGGCCTTTCTCTCTTATGAGAGCCAGGGTCCGCCGGCGTTGCACGCGTTTCTTGAGCAGTTCCCCAAAGGCGCCGATCTGCACGTCCATCTTTCCGGCGCGGTCTATGCTGAGACGTTTATCCGCGAGGCCGGCGAGGACGGCTTGTGTGTGGATACTGTAGCGCTCAAATTGGTCAAGCCGCCTTGCAAAGGGAAACTGATACCGGCGACGGCGCTCTCAGGCAATATGACGTCGGCCAATCAGGACCTCTACGACCGGCTCATCGACGGCCTATCAATGCGCAGCTTTGTTCCCACGAACGAATTCAGTGGCCACGATCAGTTTTTCTCCACTTTCGGGCGATTCGGCGATCTCAACAACAGCCACAAAGGCGAGTGGATCGACGAGGTCGCCACCCGCTCCGCAGAACAAAACCAGCAGTATCTCGAGCTGATGGATACACCCACATTCGGCCGCGCGATCAAGATTGCCCACGACCTTGGCTGGAACCCGGACTTCGCGAAGTTACGCCAGCAGCTGCTGGACCATGGGCTCCGCGACGAAGTGGCAGTGGACCGCGACGAAGTGCGCCAGGCCGAGGTTCGGAGGCGCGAGCTGGAACATTGCGGGACGCAGCAAGCCACGGCGGGCTGCAAGGTTCAAACCCGGTACATCTACCAGGTGCTGCGCGCCTTTCCGCCCGAGCAGGTGTTTGCGCAGACGCTGCTTGGCTTTGAAACAGTCCAGGCCAGCATGGATCGACGCGATGACACGTGGGTGGGCATCAATTTCGTTCAGCCCGAGGACGGTTTCATCTCCATGCGCGACTACACGCTGCATATGAGGATGCTGGACTACCTGCACTCCGTCTATCCCCAGGTTCACATCACCCTGCACGCCGGCGAACTGGCTCCAGGCCTGGTCCCGCCGGAGGGTCTTCGCTTCCACATCCGGCAGGCCGTGGAGATGGGCCATGCGGAGCGCATTGGGCACGGTGTCGACGTGATGTATGAGGACGATGCTCCGGGGCTGCTGAAGGAGATGGCGCAAAACCACGTGATGGTCGAGATCAACCTGAGCTCGAATGAGGGCATTCTGGGCGTCGAGGGTGATGAGCACCCGTTCCCCAACTATCGCCTGGCACATGTGCCCATGGCGCTATCCACTGATGACGAGGGCGTGAGCCGGATCGACATTACGCACGAGTATGTGCGCGCAGCGATCGATTATCACCTGACCTATGCGGATGTGAAGACGATGGCGCGAACGGGAATGGAACACAGTTTCCTGCCTGGGGTGAGCTTGTGGGCGAAACCGGATGTTTTTAACGCGGTGGCCGAACCATGCAAGGGAGATGCATTGGGCGCGCAAAATCCGTCGTCCGCCTGCACGGCGTTTCTGAACGGGAGCGAAAAAGCAACCGCCCAGTTGGAACTGGAACGGCGCTTCCAAGTCTTCGAAGCGAAATGGTGAACTCCGAGACCGCGGCGGGTTTGCTTGATTTTGAGTCAAGCGGGCTCCGCTTCGAGATATGGACTTCTCATGGAGCCGTTCACGGCTTAAACTTGGCGCGATGGATAACGAGCGCATCCGCGAGATTTGCATGGCGCTTCCCCATGCGGCGGAGACGCTGAACTGGGGACATCATCTTGTCTATTGGGTCGGTACCCGGGAGATCGGCGGCAAGATGTTTGCGATGACCGATCTGGATGGAACCGGGATCGGCGTCTTGTGGTTCCACTGCGGGGCGGAGCGGTTTCACGAGCTCATGGAGATCGACGGCGTCTATGGCGCCCCTCACCTGGCAAAAGCCTTCTGGGTGGCTGTCGAGCGCTGGGATGCGTTGCGTCCACGGCAAATAGAGGAGGAACTGCGGCACGCGCACACGCTGATCTACGAGAAGCTCCCAAAGCGAACCAAAGACGTGCTGGCGCTTCCGGAGAAGGAACGCACGAAGCTGATCCGGGAGCGGAAAAAGCTGATTGCCGCGCGGGAGAAGGCAAAGAAGCGGTGAGTGAAGTGGGAACCTGTCTCGCTGCACGTTCGTATGAATGAATGAGGCAAGGTATGGTGAAGTTTCTATTGTGGTGCATTTTGCTCGTATTCTGTTGGCCGCTGGCTTTGCTGGCGCTGGTCCTCTATCCGATTGTGTGGCTCCTGCTATTGCCGTTCCGCATTCTGGGAATCGCGGTGGATGGCGTCCTGGATTTGGTAAGTGAGATCATCCGGCTCCCGGGCCGTCTCCTTCGAGCGGTCTGACCAGCTCTCTCCCGACTGCTTGCTTTCATTCATCACCGTTCCCTTAGGATGTGCGGATGTGCACACCGTTCTCTCGACATCCATTCCAGCAATGCATTAGCGTTGCCCTATGGCAGGAGTAAGTCTGGCCTTGGACGGGAAGGTCGCACTCATCACCGGGGGGTCGCGCGGAATTGGCGCGGAGACGGTGCGTTTGTTCTACGAGGCCGGGGCGCGCGTGGCCTTCAGCTACCAGAAGGCCCGAGATCGGGCTGAGGCGCTGGTTGCCGAAACAGGGGGCCCGGAAAGCAGCCGTGCGATTCAGCAGGAGTTGAGCTCACCTGCGGATGGCCATGCGCTTGTCGTTGCGGCCGTGGCTGCCTTTGGGAGACTGGATATATTGGTGGTGAATCACGGCATTTGGTCGCCGGAGAGTATGCCCATCTCCCTGATGCCCGAGGAACAGTGGCGGCGGACCCTGGCGGTAAATCTCGACTCGGTCTTCGGCCTGGTGCAGGCCGCAGTGGTGCAGATGGAGAAGCAGACACCGGCGACCAGCGAAGTCGGAAGCCCCGCTGAAGTCAAAGGCCATATCGTGCTCATTAGCTCCACTGCCGGTCAGCGCGGCGAAGCGTTCCACGCCGACTATGCCGTGACCAAAGGCGCTCTCATTAGTCTCACAAAGAGCTTGTCGAGCGAATTGGCGCCCAGGGGCATTAGGGTGAATTGTGTGGCGCCGGGGTGGGTAGCGACGGAGATGTCTGCGGCTGCGGTAGGCGATCCCGAGATGGGCGCCAAGATCCGGAGGGGCATCCCGGTAGGTCGCGTGGCGACGCCGCGGGAGATTGCAGGGCCGGTGCTGTTCCTCTGCACGCCGCTGGCCGGATTCATCTCCGGCGAAGTGCTGAATGCGAATGGCGGCTCGGTTCTTGTGGGATAAAACGGTTGTATGAGGCAAGGATGAAGATAACCCGAATTTTTCCGGCGGCGGTTGCCGTGCTCGCGTTGGCCTGGCCGTTCGCCCCTTGGGCACAGACTGGCGATGACGACGCGGCAAAGAATGCGCAGCAGGCGCGCAAGGCGCTGGACGCCATGGTCCACGCGCTCGGCGGCCAGGCTTGGCTCAACATGAAGAACCAGGAACGGGAGGGCCACATCGCTGCTTTCTACCACGGCGTTCCCGACACCGGCACGACCGAGTACTTCGAATTCCATCAATGGCCCGATCGCGATCGCGTTGAGCTCACCAAGCACCGTGACGTGGTCGAGTTCTACGAGGGTGATGACGGCTGGGAGGTTACTTATCGAGGCAAGAAGCCAATGGACAAAGAGTTATTGGACGACTTCCTCCGCCGTCGCAACCACTCGATAGAGACTGCGGTGAAAGTGTGGCTTAAGGATCCAAATACCATCCTGGTTTATGAAGGCCAGCATCTTGCGGAGCGGCACCTGGCTGAGCAAGTCACGCTGATTTCGGCGCAGAACGAGGCCATCACCATTCTCATCGATGCCCAGACCCATCTGCCGCTGCGGCGCACCTTCCAGTGGCGCGACCCGGTCTACAAAGACAAGAACACTGACGCCGAAGAGTACGACAACTACCGCCCAGTCGACGGCTTTCCGACTCCGTACTCCATTTCGCGCTTTAAAAACGACGAGATGGTCCGGCAGTATTACATCACCAAGGTGAGCTTTAACCAGGACTTGCCCGCTGATATCTGGAATGTGGACGTAGCCGATCGCCGCATCAAGAAATAACGGCAGACCGTGACTTAAGGCTGGCCCGTCCTGTAGAAATGCCGAAGCAGAACTCGCGGCACCGCCTTGTTTATAATCCAGACGAGCGCAAAGCGTCCTACCTGCACGCTCTCTGGAGCCAGAGAATGAAGTTCGACATCCAGGAGATCCTGGGTTTACTGCCCCATCGCTACCCGTTTCTGTTGATCGACAGGATCGTGGAGTTTGAGTCGGCAAAGCGTGTGGTCGCCATAAAGAACGTCACCATCAATGAGCCTTTTTTCCAAGGCCACTTCCCCAATCATCCGATCATGCCCGGGGTCCTGGTGGTTGAGGCAATGGCCCAGGCGGGCGCCGTCATCATGATGGCCGAGATTCCTGATCGCGACAAAAAGCTGGTGGTGTTTACTGGCATCGAACGAGCCAAGTTCCGGCGCCCCGTAACGCCGGGGGACCAGTTGCGGATCGAGGTAGACGTGCTCTCATTCAGGACCCGCGCAGGGCGCATGGAGGGCCGCGCGTTTGTTGACGGCAAGCTGGCCTGCCAGGCCACGCTCACATGCCAGGTGGTCACGCGTGAACGCGAGGAACGCGCACAGGAAGAAGCCCCGGGAGCGGAGAGTAAGCCGGCGGTGGAATCGGAGACCGAGTGAGCGTCCATCCGAGCGCCGTCATTTCTTCCGGAGCTGTGGTTCCCGCCTCCTGCACAGTTGGCCCCTTCTGCACTATCGGTCCTGAAGTCGTTCTGGGTGAGGGCTGTACTCTGATCTCGCATGTGGTTTTGGATGGCCGAACGCAGATTGGCGCGCGCAATGTCATTTATCCCTTCACCTCGATCGGCATCCCGCCGCAGGACTTGAAATATGGCGGTGAGCCGACAGAGACCGTCATTGGCGACGACAACACCATCCGCGAGAGCGTAACCGTCAGCCGCGGAACGGTGGGCGGGGGCGGCGTGACCCGTATTGGCTCGAATTGCCTCTTGATGACCTGCGCGCATATCGGCCATGACAGCCACGTGGGCGACAATTGCATTCTGGCCAACGCGGCCACGCTCGCCGGCCATGTCATCATCGAGGACTTCGTGACACTGGGGGCGTTTTGCCCGGTGCATCAGGGCTGCGTGGTCGGAAAGTATGCGTTTGTCGGCGGCGGGACGATTGTGACGCAGGATGTGCTGCCGTTTTCGAAGACCTCGTCTCGGCGGGAGAACAAGGCTTTCGGGATTAACGCGCTTGGGCTTGAGCGGCGCGGATTCAGCCCGGAGCGAATCAAGTCGCTGCAAAAGGCGTTCCGGCTCCTCCTGATGTCGAAGCTGAACACAACGCAGGCACTCGAGAAGATGCGGAACCTCGAAGGCGAAGACGTAGCCCTCGTGGTCGCCTTTATCGAGCGGAGTCATCGCGGGGTCATCAAGTAGTCATGAACCTTGGGCTGATTGCCGGCAACGGTCGCTTTCCGTTCTTGCTCCTCGACGCGGCACGTGCACAGGGCCTTCAGGTCGTTGTCGCGGCCATTCGCGAGGAGACGGACGCGGAGATGGACCAGCGCGCCGCTGGCGACCCGCTCATCTCAGTCTTCTGGCTCTCGCTCGGCGAGCTTTCTCGGCTGATCGAGACTTTTCAGAAAGAAGGCGTGCAGAAGGCCGTAATGGCCGGCCAGGTAAAGCACAAACAGATATTTTCCAGCATTCGGCCTGACTGGCGCCTGGCCAAGCTGCTCCTGAACCTGCGTTCGCGCAATACCGACATGCTGCTTGGCGCGGTGGCCAAGGTGCTGGGAGACGAGGGCATCGAGCTGATCAGTTCTACCCAGTTTCTTGAGCCGCTGTTGGCGCAGGAGGGGGTGCTCACCCAGCGCGCGCCGGACCAGGACGAGTGCAAAAACATCGAATACGGTCTGGGCGTTGCGCGGGCCGTTGCCGGCTTTGATATCGGCCAGACCGTGATAGTGGCTGCGCAGGCTTGCGTGGCTGTCGAGGCCATGGAGGGCACGGATGCGACCATCGAGCGCGCCGGACGCCTGATGGAGTCGTTGGGCGGGGACGCTTCGACTCTCAACCGCCGTCTGACCGTCGTCAAAGTGGCCAAACCCAACCAGGACATGCGCTTCGATGTCCCGGTCATCGGCATCGCGACCGTGGAGACAATGATCCGCGCCGGCGCCAGTTGCCTTTCCATCGAGGCCGGGCGTACGCTCCTATTCGACAGAGATTCGCTGCTCGAGCGCGCCAGTCAGGCCGGAATTGCCATTGTGGCGGCTCCGCGCTGATACTGAAAGGCGCAAGATCTTTCGGGCTCCGAGTTAACTCGCCTTCCCTAAATCAATCCACTGGAGGTCTTTCGTGAGAAAGCCATTGATTTTCGCTCTCGCCGCGGCGCTTTTTGCAGCGGTTGCTTCCCTTCCGGCAGTCGCCGCCGCCGATGCCACTCCCGCCATGCCCACCGTCGGACAAGTCGCGCCCACATTTACCCTTCCTTCGCAAGACGGTACTCCCATTTCGCTCAAGAGCTTTCACGGCAAATGGGTCGTCTTGTATTTCTATCCCAGAGACATGACCACCGGCTGCACGATCGAGGCCCACAAGTTTCAAGACAGCCTGTCACAGTTTGAGGCCAAACATGCGGTCGTCCTGGGCGTCAGCGTGGACTCGACCGCCAGCCATCAGCAGTTCTGCACCAAGGACAGCCTGACTTTCCGCCTCTTGTCGGATACGGATCACAAAGTGGTGAGCGAATACGGCTCGCTTGGCGGCTTCAATGGCGTCACCATTGCCAATCGCAACACCTTCCTCATCAATCCCAAAGGCAAGATCGTAAAGGTGTGGACCAAGGTGAACCCCGCGGAAAGCGCTTCAGAGGTCCTCGCGGTACTTCCCGACACAGGGAGCACAATCAAGGAAGCGCCGCAAGCGCAATAACAGTCTCTCGCAGAACACGCAATGGCCTCCCTCTGCGGAGGCCATTGCGTGTCGGAGCTGAAAAATGCAGCTTTCCGAGGATTTCCGAGCAGAATTGAACGCCATCCATGCCGAGCTGCTCGCTCTCGACCCCGCTTTGGCTGGAGTGCCCTGGCGTATCGGCGGCTGGACGCGCCGGCAGATCGTCGGCCACCTTCTGGACTCCGCCGCCAACAACCGGCAACGCTTCGTGCGCGCTGCAATCGATGGGCAGTATGCAGGTCCAACGTATGCGCAGGACGCGTGGGTCGCCGCCCATGGGTATGGTGCTCAATCCTGGGAGACGCTGCTGCGCTGGTGGCAGGTGGAGCACGAGATTCTCGCCGCCGCGGTGGACCGCATCCCAGAAGACCGGCTGAATGCCTCCTGCGTCATTGGCGGCGATGCACCTGTCTCGCTGCGTTACCTTATCGAGGACTACCTTGCCCATCAGCGCTGGCATCTCATCCAGCTCAAATCCGGCGCGCCGGTGCCTTAAAGCGCTTTTGCCCAAACGCAGAAAAGCCCGGTCATGAACCGGGCTCTTTTGCTTGCCTTGAATTGATTATTGCTTGAGTTACTTCTTGGTTGCCTTCTTTGCAGGAGCCTTTTTCGCAGGAGCCTTCTTGGCAACTGCCTTCTTTGCCGGGGCCTTCTTGCTTATAGCCTTCTTTACTGCCTTTTTTGTTGCCTTTTTAACTGCCAACTTTTTACCTCGTTTAGTGGTTTTGCTGGCGCGCTTGCCGGCCACGGCCTTCTTCGCCTTGACCTTTCCGCCCTTGGCGCCAGCGTTGCTCTTCTTTGCGGCGGATCTCTTCGCGGCCTTTTTGGCCACAACCTTTTTCTTGGCGACCTTCTTTACTGGCGCCTTCTTGGCGGCTTTCTTTGCGGGAGCCTTCTTTGCCGCAGCCTTCTTCACCGCCGGCCTGGCCGCTGGTACTGCCGCTACTACAATTACTGTCTCTTCGGCTATTACCTCATCGTCGTCCGATGAGGTATGAATGCTGGCGGTCTCGACTTCTTCCTCGTCCTCATCCGCAAAGTCCTCGACCCGATCGGGATCCAGCTCACTCGGCTCTCCGGTGGGATTGCCGTCGCTCATTGCATACCTCCTGACAACATCTTCCATCCCATTGCCTCCAGCGGCTCACCGCTGCACTCGATTTTTTGCCCGTCGCGCGACGGATATTTCTATTCCGTCCACGGAGATCATTGTAGTAATAGCTTGCACGCAAACACCAGCAAAACACAAGTACGTAATGAGATCCACGGCTCCTTTGTCATGGTCCTTCTTACTTCTGCGCCGAAGACCTCTTCTTTGCGACAGGCTTGGCGGCGGCCCTGTGCGCCGCGCTCTGGTGTGTGGCGGCAACTCTGGATGTTGCGGTTGAATGCCCAGCGGATTGCGCCTTTGCGCCCGTGGTGGAAACTCTGCGTCGATGACCGCTTGAAACCCGTGCGGCAACCACGGGCTCTGCCACATGAAGTCGGCTGCCGGGCTCGACTTTGATGCAGGTCATCTTGTTCCAGCGCCGCAACTGATTGAGCGAGACGCCGAACCGATCTGCGATTGTAACCAGCGTATCGCCCCGGCGCGCTGTGTAGAGT
>JBARBP010000209.1:0-21132 GCA_049793195.1 Occallatibacter sp.
GGTCAGCGTGGCAAGTTTCGTCATCCGGACGGTGGAGCATTTGACCCTAAACCAAGCTTGGTTCGTTTCTGTTGGTATGCGTTGTCGTTCTTGAGGTCAACAAAGAAATTCCCATTAACATAATCGACGCCGCGTGGCGAGGTTGGAGACAAGATGAGACTTCGGTTCTGTGCTGTTTTTGTTGGGTTTTTTATTTCCGTACCTTTCAACCACCCAGTACTTGCCCAGCAGGCCGGCGCACCAACTGCTCCGCGAGAAGTCTCGAGTTACATCGACGAGGACGGTACTGCATACATCACTCGCATTGTTGCGGTGCCAAAAACCGTCAGCCCTGAAGCGCAGAAATCTCTTGCCCGACAAGCCACTCCCGCTGCATCACATGACGCGCAGTCCCAGCCGACGAAACCGCAGCCGGTCCAGACCCGGCAGATGTCATCCGAGGCGACTCGGGCTGTCTATCCGGCCAATATCGAATTTTCCACCATTGCCGAAGTGCCCGTCAGCGTCGTTACGCCGCTGGTCGTTCCTGCCGATAAGGCCAAACGGGTGTTAATCAACCTTCATGGCGGAGGGTTCAGTGCAGATTCAGGTTCACTTACCGAGTCGCTCCCCATCGCCAACCTGACGCAGACAAAAGTAGTGTCGGTGATTTATCGCCTGTCTCCCGAACACCCATTTCCAGCTCCTGTCGAGGATGTCGTCGCGGTTTACAAAGAGCTAATCAAAGCCTATGAGCCACATAACATCGCCATCTATGGTTCATCCGCGGGAGCCATCCTCACTGCGGAGGTCGCAGTCAAGATCAAGGAGCTTGGCCTGCCCCAGCCCGGCGCTCTTGGCATATTCTCCGGCGGAGGCGACTTCAGCCAGATTGGCGATTCGCAACAGATATATGGAGTCAAAGGGCTCGAGGGACATCCCGACACGAAGCCAAAAGGGGTTCAGTGGCTGGGTGTGTATGTCGGGTCCACCGACCCTAAGAACCCCGTGCTCTCACCGTCCTTTGCCGATCTGCATGGCATGCCGCCCACGCTCTTCATGACCAGTACCCGCGACATGATGTTGAGCGACACTACTCTGCTGCACCGTGCCTTTCTACGCGCGGGAGCAGATGCAAGCCTGGTGGTTTTCGATGGCCTGAATCACTGCTTCTGGTACGACCCCAATCTTCCCGAATCCCGCGAGGCCGACCGCATCATGGCTAATTTTTTTGACACGCACCTCGGTACTCACTAGTCACAGATACTTGTGATGACCCTGGCAGTAAGAACCAAACTAATCCGAGTCAGGGCCGTGCCACGACGAAGGCTTTTTCAAAATCGTTTTGTAGGAGATCCGTTTGCGCACTACCCGAAACGTGCCATTCCTCGTTCTCTTTTTGCTGATTCTGATAGGTGTCCCATGTGCCCAGAACCAAGCCGCAGGGAATCTTTCCGTCCCGACATCGTCTCGGCCGCCGTTGGCAGCGAGCCTTGCCGTTTCCGGAGCACAGTCAACCGCCAGCAGCGAACAGGTTTCGCAGGGAACCAGCCAAACTACCGCCCTCCCGCGCAAATCGTACCCGACAGTTCTGGTGCAAAACGGAGACGCCCTCTTTCAACAGAATTGCTCATTTTGTCATGGACGGGACGCGGGCGGGGCAGAGGGTGGGCCGGATCTCAGAGGCTCCAAGATGGTAACCGCGGATGTGGATGGAGACAAGATCGGCGCTGTCGTACGCAATGGACGCCCGGACAAGGGGATGCCACACTTCGACTTTTCTGATCAGCAGATTGCGAGCCTGGTGGCCTTTATCCATACCCAGCAGAACAACGCGCTCACCAGGGGACGCAGGGGCGTGGATGTCTCCGACCTGCAAACCGGGAACGTCGAGGCGGGCCGAAAGTACTTCAACGGTACCGGGGGATGCGCGACCTGCCACTCGCCGACCGGAGATCTTGCCGGGATCGCATCGCGTTTCGAGGGTCTTGCACTCGAACAACGAATGCTGTACCCCGCGGACGCCAAATCCACAGTTACTGTAACCCTGGATTCCGGGCAAACGATCAAGGGCGTATTGGAATATCTCGACGAGTTTACCGTTGGACTGATCGGTCCTACGGGCGTGTATCGGTCCTGGCGCACCAGCGACGTGAAGTACAAAGTCGACGCGCCGGTGAATGCCCATGTTGAACTGCTGGGTAAGTACACGGACGAGGATGTCCATAACCTGATGGCGTATTTGCAAACCCTTCGCTAGTCTCTGTCTTAAGCAGGTTGGTTTGAGAGGTCGGACCGATATGGAGTTTCTAAAAACCGCGCTTCTTGTGGGCGCAAGTCTGCTGGGGATTACATCTCCTGGCGTGATGCTTGCACAGGGAGTGGATGCCCAAATGCTGCTGCATCCTCCAGCCGACAGTTGGCCCGGGTATCACGGCGACTATTCCGGTCGACGTCACAGCTCGCTGACCCAGATCACACCGGGGAACGTAGGAAACCTGAGCCTCGCCTGGGCATTCCAAACAAATCAGCCGGCTCAAATCAAGTCCTCGCCGTTGCTGGTCGATGGCATTTTGTACTTCACCGTGCCAGACAACATTTGGGCTGTGGATGCGCGATCAGGTCACCAGATCTGGCACTACACCTACCCGCCAAACAAGGGGGTACATCTCGGACAGCGCGGCGTGGGCATGTACAAGGGATATCTTTTTTTCATGTCTCCCGATGCACATCTCGTATCTTTGAATGCCAAAGATGGAAGCGTGCGCTGGCGCGTGACGGTTGGAGATGTTGCGCGGGGCTATTGGTCGACCATGGCGCCGTTCATCGTTGGGAACCATGTGCTCGTTGGAGTTTCTGGGGATTTTGATAACCTGACCGGCTTTATCCGCTCCATCGACCCGGAGACGGGCGCAACGCAATGGCAATGGAACTCGACTCCCCCTTTGGGAACCCCCAACGAGGCGAGTGGAGGCATGACGTGGATGCCGGGAACTTACGATCCCGATCTCAATCTCCTTTACTGGGGCATTGGGAATCCGACTCCCGTATTGAATGGCTCGCCGCGCCCGGGAGACGATCTTTACACGTGCAGCATCGTCGCCCTCAATCCCGATACGGGCAAGCTAGCGTGGTCCTTCCAGGCATCTCCCCACGACACGCACGACTGGGATGCTGTCGAGACTCCGGTGCTGGTCGATGGAGAGTTCCACGGCGAGCCGAAGAAAATGCTAATGCAGACCTCACGCAACGGCTACTTCTTTGTTCTCGACCGCACGAATGGGAAGAATCTTTTGACCGCTACTTTCGGACCTGTGAACTGGTCGATTGGGGTCGATAAGCAGGGTCGTCCGATTCCAAATCCTGCCAAAGAACCGGCACCCGATGGACGCCTGATCGCACCAGAGGAGGACGGTCTTACCAACTTCCGTTCCCCCAGCTTCGACCCCAAGACTGGATTGTTCATCGTCGACGCCCATCCCAGCTACGGCATCTACTTTGCCAAACCGGCCGATGGACTTTATGGGTGGGCGGGCGCCGATTATGACGTATGGGGAAAGGGCGTGATCGAGGCCATCGACTACCAAACCGGCAAGATCCGCTGGAGCCATGAGATTGGGCCCCGAAAGCCGGGCGCCGGGGTGCTGACGACGGATTCAGGGCTCACTTTTACCGGTGACACACTAGGGAACTTTTTAGCATTGGATTCGAGTGACGGCAAAACGCTGTGGCATGCGGGTTCTGGCTCGCCCATGCTGAGTTCTCCAATCACTTACGACCTCGACGGTCGCCAATATTTGCTGACAAGCAGCGGCGGCGTAATGTTTGCATGGGCTCTTCCGGATGCGAAATGAAACGATTCAGAAATGCATTGCATTTGCCGTGCGCAAGTAATCGAGGTGCAGTTACCGCGATGGCCCGGTTTGGAAACGATTCCATCTGCCGTTCGATGAGCAGTCATTGGAAGGGCGATAACAATTTAAAAAAACCGACATGGCTGGCGAATTCGCATGTTCCGACACCGCGACTCGCGAGGAAACCACGCGAAGTCTTCTGCTTGGGGAACGTCTCTCGTACAGTCCATCTGCATCGGAGCATGAGAATATCACCGTGCGTCAGGAGCCCGATCATCGCGCGTGGATTGCCTGGCGCCTGGTTCCTTAGCTTCGCAGGGAACCTTGGCAAGAAGTGGAAAAAGTTATGAGCAAAGCGCCGACCAAAGTCGCTCGTCAATATCCGACTCCAGCCCTGGAGAAGGGTCTTGACATACTGGAACTCTTTGCCAGCGAGCCGGCCGGACTCACCAAGAGTGATGTCGCACGGCGGCTCGGCCGCACCGTCTCGGAGATTTTTCGAATGTTGGTGTGTCTCGAAAAACGCGGTTACATCTCTCAGTCACACGATGGGGAACGCTACCGCTTAACCTTACGGCTGTTTAAGCTGGCCCTGGAATATCCGCCCACCAAGCGCATTATTGCGGAAGCCTTGCCGATCATGCAGCAAGTTGCCTATGAAATTAACCAATCGTGTCACCTCGGAGTTCTGGACTGCGACCATTTAGTCATTCTTTCCCAAGTCGATTCTCCACTCAGTACGGGTTTTTATGGGAAGGTGGGGCGGATTGTCGATCTCGTGCGTGGCGCGACGGGGCAAGTAATCCTGGCACACCAGACTCCCGAAACCTGTGCTCGAGCCATTCAGCTTTGGTGTAAGCAGCACAACGCACACCCACCGCGTGATTTGGCAGCTCAATTGGCAAGGATCAAGAAGCGAGGATATGAAGTAAAGAGCAGCTACGAAGTAAAGGGCATAATCAACGTTTCGTTTCCCGTTTTGGACGACCGAGGATACGCGATTGCCGCTCTTACGGTTCCATTCCTTCAAAGAATCGGCGACCCGACAAACCCCACCAGGGTGAGACGTGTATTGAAGGAAGCCAGCTCGTTGCTTTCTGAAGCAATTGGTGGCGCGGAAATGCAAAAGGGCACTGAGCGGCGCCTGCGCTCGAAGTGAGTCTTGTGTGATCCACAGTTTTCAATTTCTTCGAGTCGGGTACTCAGTTTGGTTCAGAAACACTCAAGGCTCCCGCGACTGGAACGAATGTAGAGTCGACACGTTTGCCGATTAGACAATCGGTCTCGCAACCGGCACGGGTTGGAATTGCCAATCGGTAATCAACTGCTCCTCTAAAAAGGCCTGTTTCCGTTTGAGGGTCCTCATGGACCTGGCCCGGCAGCCCTGGCCCCACAGCACCTTTACACTGGAGTCATCATGGAAGAGTTCTCCCGAATTCAGCGCATCCCGCCTTACGTTTTCAACATCACAGGCGAAATGAAAGTCGCCGCCCGTCGACGCGGAGAAGACATCATCGACTTTGGCATGGGCAACCCCGACGGCGCCACTCCAAAGCACATTGTCGACAAGCTCGTTGAAGCGGCGCTGAAACCCGCGACTCATCGCTACTCGGCCTCCAAGGGCATCCCACGCCTGCGCAAAGCCATCTGCAATTGGTACAAGACCCGCTACGACGTCGATCTCAATCCCGACACCGAGGCCATCATCACCATCGGTTCCAAGGAGGGCATCGCCCACCTCTGTCTTGCCATTCTCGACTCGCGCGACACCGTGCTCGTCCCCAACCCCAGCTACCCCATCCACATCTACGGCCCCGTCATCGCCGGCGCCCACATTGTCAGCGTGCCGGTGCACGACCAGGAGCAGTTCCTCCGCCAGCTTGAGGACCTCATTCCGCGCATGACTCCGCGCCCCAAGGCCCTCATCGTCAACTTCCCGTCCAACCCCACCACCGAGTGCGTCGACCTGCCCTTCCTGGCGAGACTCGTCGAACTGGCCTGCGAGTACGGCTTCCATCTCATTCATGACCTCGCCTACGCCGACCTCGTCTTCGACGGCTACAAGCCTCCCAGCGTCCTCCAGGTCCCCGGCGCCAAAGACGTAGCGGTCGAGTTCTTCACTTTGTCGAAGAGCTACAACATGCCCGGCTGGCGTGTCGGCTTCATGGTCGGCAACCCCAAGCTTGTCTCCGCCCTCGCCCGTCTCAAAAGCTACTTCGACTACGGCACCTTCAAGCCGATCCAGGTCGCTTCCATCGCTGCCCTTGAAGGCCCGCAGGCGTGCGTCCACGAAATTTGCGAAACCTACCGCAAGCGCCGCGACGTGTTAGTCGAAGGCCTCAACAAGCTCGGCTGGCCCGTTGCCTTGCCCAAGGCCACCATGTTCGTCTGGGCGAAAATCCCCGAGGCCTTTCAGGCTCTCGGCTCTCTGGAGTTCTCCAAGCTCCTGCTCACCGAAGCCAAAACCGCGGTCTCCCCGGGCATCGGTTTCGGCGACTATGGGGATAAACACGTCCGCTTTTCGCTGATTGAAAACGAAGAGCGCACCCGGCAAGCATTGCGCGGCATCAAGCAGATGTTTACGAAGGGCGTATTGGTAGGATGAGTTTGACGAATCTTGAGATCCAATTCAGAAATGTCGGGTTGTCGTTCGCCCCGAATGGAACTACGGCGAGGCACGACTAGACCGCGGATAGCTTTTGCGCCTTTAGGCACGCATCAGTGCGGAGAAATCCCCGGAAGCTGGAGAAACTCAGGATGCACAACAAGATGCTCGTTCTTTTCGTTCTCGATGATCTCGGCGAAGATGGCGTCGATCTCTTCCTGAGGAGGCCGCACTGCATTCTGGTAGGCGATACCTCCAAAGTCGGCCGGCTGATGAGCAAAGAGGGTGATCTTTGACCAGCCGGCGGGAGTAGAAAAAGCATAAGCTCCGTCCCCGCCCATCGCTTTGTAAGGCCAGATCGTCCAGCCGATCTTGTATTTCTCAGCCAACTCGACATGGGCGATCTCCCAGGCAGGCCTCCTCGAGTTGTAAATCTCACCATCGTAGAGCGGTACCTGCCACTTGGTGCGGAAGTCGAGGAATTCCTGAATCCAATGAAGGTTCGGATCTGAGCTGTCGGTATGAAACGTGTAGGTGGTGTTGTTATCGAACGGCTTGCCAAACTCGATGAATGTCCCATGGCAAGCCGCTTGCAACATGATCATGTGATGGGTATCGACCTCGCGGATGGCCGCCGTCACACGACGGTATTCCGGCTCGACAAGATTCTCCATCGGGAGATATCCGGGCCAGAGCAACGGCTCATTAATCAGGTCGTAGCCCAGGATCGTTGGATCGTCCTTATAGTGGTTCGCAATCCGCTGCCAAAGTTGGTTTACAAATTGCTGTTCGCCAGGGTCCTTCAGCAGCCACGGATAATCAGGACCATCGTCAGCTGGCGCCGCAGTGAAGCCGCCGATGCCTGATTCGATGTTCAGGATGATATACATGTGATCCTGACGGCACCACTTCGATAGCTGGTCGATGAGTTTGAATCCCTCATCGTCGTCGGTCTTGAAATATTTGGCGTGGAGGGGAATGCGGATGGTGTTGAATCCGGCTTGTGCAAGGCGGTCAACGTCTCCCTTCGACATAAAATTCTGGCGCCACTGGTAGAGAAACTCCTTGGCATTCGTGGGACCCAGAAGATCTGCGAAGAGCCGCTCAACATCGGTTTGTGATGAGTTCTGGCCGCCGAATCCCCAGAAAGAGCCTTCCAGCACAAACCAGTTCGCTGCGGAGATCCCGCGGATATCGAGTGGCGCGCCGGTGCCGTCCACGATCTCAGTTCCCTGGGTGTGCACGTACTGTGAATGGGCTGCTAGAGATCCCATAAGCAACAACAGACAGTAAAAGACATTCAGGCGTCGAGAAAGCAAAAAGTAGCCCCCTAACTCTGCTGCCGATGCTACAACACTACTACCCACGCGGGTATTTCCTCTTAGGTTTTTTATAAGTTCGCTTTACATGCCAGCAATCCGTGAGCTAGCAATCGCCTGCTAGCCGTCAGCAGACGCGGCCTTTACCGGTCCACCCTAGGGAAGTCATGGTCCTATGAATCCGGGTCGCAGGAGTAGATGCCAGGGATGGTGGACAAATATCGAATTGGTTCCATTACGCACCTTGCCGCATGGAACATCGCGTCACATTCGTTGGCGTGTGAAAGGGTGAAAATCCTTGGATTTTTGAGTACCTGGGCCAGAATTCCAGGAACGAGGAATATAGCGTAAGCTGTTGATTTAACTAATGGTCGGGGCGGAGGGATTCGAACCCCCGACCCTCTGCTCCCAAAGCAGATGCGCTACCAGGCTGCGCTACGCCCCGACGTCAATTTCGATTGTATCGTGGAACCTGATGCTGGTTCGAGTTCCATTGGGTCGAGTCCATACTCAGTGGGTTAGAAGCCAGGCGAGGAACCAAATCACGACGGCGATGGGGATGGCAAAGACCAGCGCGAGTACGACGACCAGGAGCAGCAGAAAAGTCCAGTCGCGCCAGGTGTGGCTGCGCGGCTCGCCGAGGTGGCGTTGAAGCAAGCGGTAGTTGCGGCGGTTCGGCTTCCAGATGACGTCGAAGATGTCGCCGAAGACGGGAATGGTGCCGACAAGGACGCCAATGCCGAGATTGGCTGCCATGCGCACGAGCGTTACGTAGGGAACGCCGCGCGTCCAGGCAGCCACGGGAATGACTGCCGAGAGCAACCCGGCCAGCACGTCGCCCAGGCCGGGAACCAGGCCAATTATTCCGTCGAGGCCAAAGCGAAATTGGGTGCCGGGGATCCGAAAGGCTTCATCGAGAAGGGTTTCAAGCGCCAGCAGTGTCTGGTCGCGGAAGATCCAAGCACCGCGATTCCAGCGATCGCTGCCGGAGGAGGCACCCGCTGCGGAGTTGCTTGTGGGATGGACTGCTGTGCCGTTGATCGGGCTGCGATTGCCTGCGCTCATAGACGCATCCCCCTTGCCAGCGAGGCTGCCGCGACGCGGCTGGCCCAACTGCTTCGATGCTACAATCAATAGGGTACATGGCGGCTATAGTTCAGCGGCAGAACGCCTGACTGTGGCTCAGGATGTCGTGGGTTCGATCCCCACTAGCCGCCCCAATCGATCCCCTATAGACGGCCCGGCTCCCGCGTTTGGGAAGCTCCTCGTGAACCCGCAAATCTCTAAAGATACAGCGACTCGCAGCCCGGCAATCGGTCAGCCCACGTGGCTGACTGCCTTTGTGCCGTGCCGAGGGCTCAAAAACAACCATTTGCAGACGATTGTCGGCAACTTTCTGCCTCGGCCCCGATTCACGCTGCCTGCCGTCGCGGAGACGGTGGAGGTAGACCCCTCCGATGGAAGCCGTGTGCTGTGCCATTGCCATTGGCAGCCAGAGCCCGCCAGCCGGCTTACCACAGTCCTGGTTCACGGGCTGGAGGGTTCGTCCGATTCACAATATATTTTGGGTGTCTCCGCGCGCGCATGGGCTGCGGGCTTCAACGTCGTTCGCATGAATATGCGCAACTGCGGCGACACCGATGCACTTACGCCCACGCTTTATCACTCCGCACTCTCAGGCGACGTGGGTGCGGTCATGAGTCATTTTGCAGACAAGTTTGGTCTGGAGCGAGTGGCGCTGGTGGGCTACTCGATGGGCGGCAACCTGGTGATGAAACTCGCCGGGGAATGGGGAAACCGGCCGCCCCTTGCCGCGGTGGCCGCGGTTTGTCCGGCTGTGGATCTTGCGCCGGGTTCAGATGCGCTGCATGAGCCGGCCAATCGTCTCTATGAATTTCGATTTTTGCGCGGCCTGATGCGCCGCTTTCGGCGGAAGGCAGCGCTGTTTCCCGACCGCTACCAGGCAAGCGGCATCGGGCCGATACGCTCCCTGCGCGAATTCGACGACAAAATTGTTGCGCGCTATTGCAACTTCCGCGATGCCGACGACTACTACTACCGCGCCGCCGCCGCGCGCGTTGTGGAACGCATCGCCGTCCCTACGCTTGTGCTCTATGCCGCGGACGACCCGTTTGTGCGGATATTGCCGGAGACCCGCGCTCATTTTCACGCCAATCCATGCATCGATTTTGTGGAGACTGCTCACGGTGGCCACTGCGCGTTTCTTTCTCGCGAGTCGGGGGACGACATTCATTGGGCCGAGGCGACGGTGATTCGCTATCTGCAGTCAGTGACAGGCGCGGCATATGGAAGCTGACTGGGAGGTCGAAATCGGCGGCGGAGCGCCTGTGATCGAGGCTCTCTGGCCGGGATTTGTAGATTTAAGGGCTGCTCCCGAGCGGATTGTCGAGATTACGGAGGCGGCGGCTTTTTCTCCGCTGGCCGGTCTGTTGCTGGCGCTGAATGGTCCGGGGTCGCCAGTGTGGACTTCTAAGTGCGACCATTGGGAGCCGGAGCCTCGGACGGTGGCTATATATATTGATATGCTTCCGCGCGAGGGCGCGGTGTTTGCAGAGTGGGATCAAGCTGAGGTTTTTTGCCGCGAATATGTGGGACGGCTTCAGATGGTGGTGCTCCCGGAAACGGAGCCGGCGTGCACGATCAGCCTTGTTATCCGGCAGGCGATCGCGGGTAAGGCGGAAGGGTTTGGGATTACCGCATACCTCAGCGCGAAGGGTAGCGACCGGACCGAAGCCAGCGCTGGCCTGGCGAAGATCGCGGCTGCCTTTGCGGGTGCGCTCCCAGCGCTCAATTCTCCCGCGGCGTGGGGTTCAAAGCTACAATAAAAAGGCGTGGGCGAGTAGCTCAACTGGATAGAGCACCGGCCTTCTAAGCCGGGGGTTGCGGGTTCGAACCCCGCCTTGCCTACCACCACTTCTGCCATCCTCCACAATCTGCGTGCAGCTCTTCAAATTAGTGCAAGACCGACATGCGAGCGGATGGCACCACCTCGAAATTGGCTTCCTCGCCAGCCAGGGAACTGCCTCCGATCCAGACTGTGTAATGGGTTGCCTCGATGGTTGGCTTACTCTCGAGGTTGAAGAACGAGAGTTCCTTGAAGCCCAGATTGAAGCTGACCCGTTTCGATTCGGCGGGAGCAAGTGTGACGCGACGAAAACCCTCGAGGCTGCGAACCGGCTGCTCGATGCTCGCCCCAATGTTGCGCACATAGCACTGAACAACTTCAGTGGCAGCACGGCTACCTTTGTTAGTCACAATCGCCGTCGCTTCAAGGAAAGGATCAGTTCGATTCGCGAGGGCTTCGGTCAACTGGATGCTGTTCCTGGACACTCTGACATCCTTATAGGAGAAGCTTGAGTAAGTAAGTCCGTAGCCGAAGGGGAACAGCGCGCTGTTGGCGACATCGTAGTAGCGGGAAAAGAAACGCGTTCCATCGCCCGGTGGCTTTGTCAGGTCGATTCCGGTGGGAGGGCGCCCGGTGGGGAACTGGTTGTAGTAGAGGGGCTCCTGACCGATAGCGCGCGGGAAGCTCATGGGCAGCTTGCCGCTCGGCGATACATCTCCATATAGAACATCTGTGATGGCGTTCCCGGCCTCGGTTCCTGGAAACCAGACTTCCATGATTGCAGGAACATGATTGGCTGCCCAGTCGAGGACCAGCGGGCGACCGGAGAAGATAAGCAGGACTACCGGTTTACCGGCAGCGGCGACTGCCTCAAGAAGTTGCTGCTGGTTGCCGGGTAGATCGAGGTGCGCGCGCGAGCCTGCCTCGCCGCTCATGGCGGCCGACTCTCCCAGCGCAAGAATGACAACATCGGCAGCGCGGGCTGCTTCGACCGCCTCGGGAAAGCCAGCTTGTGAAGCGCCGTCGATTTCGGTTCCTTTGGAGTAGAGCAGCGTGCCGCCCAATTGCTGGGCGCGCTCTGCCAGTGCCTGTCTGAGGGTGATAATGTCGCGATCATTGCCCGCGCCGGCCCAGGCGCCCACCATGTCCCCTTTGTCGTCGGCAAGCGGCCCGATCAGAGCCACCGTTTTGCGTGCGGGAGTAAGCGGAAGCAGCGGCTCGCCATTGGAGAGCTTTTTGTTCTGAAGCAGGACAAACGACTCTTCTGCCGCCTTGCGCGCGAGCGGCCTATGCTCGGCGACAGCAGCCGTAACTTCGACGCCTTCGGCATAGGGCCGCTCGAAAAGACCGGTTGCAAATTTCACCCGGAGCACGCGCCGCACTGCCTCATCGACCACGGCCATTGGAACCCTGCCTGAACGGATCAAACTGGGCAACTGAGTGTCGTAGAAGTGCGACATCATATCGACATCGACGCCGGCGGTGATGGCCTTTTCCGTAGCGGTTGCTGGATCGAGAGCGATGCCGTGGTTCATCAACTCCATCACGGCGGTATAGTCGCTGACGACGAATCCGTTGAAGCCCCACTCATCGCGCAGGACGCGGGTGAGAAGAAATGGATTGGCGCTTGCCGGAACGCCATTGAGAGCGTTGAAAGCGCTCATGATGGTGGCGGCGCCGGCCTCGACGGCGGCCTGATACGGAGGCAGGTAGTCCTGGCGGAGACGGATCTCGGACATGTCTGTTGTGTTGTATTCGCGGCCGGCTTCGGCCGCGCCGTAGGCTGCGAAATGTTTGACCGATGCGGCAACGTTACCCGGCTTCGAGAGGCTATCGCCCTGGTAGCCGCGAATATAGGCTCGTGCCATGGCGGAGCCAAGATAGGCATCTTCGCCGGCGCCTTCGGCGGTTCGGCCCCAGCGGGGATCGCGGCTGATATCCACCATCGGGGAATAAAACCAGCGAACGCCCGCAGTCGTGGCCTCTTCGGCAGCCATGTGGGAGAGGGCGACGACGAGCTCTGGATCGAAGCTCGCGGCCAGGCCCAGAGGCACTGGATAGATGGTGCGAAAACCGTGAATGACATCCGCTCCGAAGAGCAGTGGGATATGCAGACGGCTCTTGTCCACAGCGAGATGCTGATAGGTGTTGGTTCGTTCCGCACCGATTGTGTTGAGCATGGAACCAAGCCGCCCCGCAGCGGCCAATTGCATGGCATTCACGTGATTGGCTGTCTCAGGATTCACGGCAGCCATTGCGCCTTGTTTCGGTGCGGTCGGCAGAGCGGCAGGGGCATCTCCGGTGTCGTTGTATTGAACGAGCTGCCCTATCTTCTCTTCGAGTGTCATCTTGCTGAGCAGACGATCTACGCGCGCCTCGATTTCTGGATCGGCAAGCTGGAGGTTCGATGGATCTATGACTTTGGTCGGATGCTGCGTTGAGCCGGGACTCGTGGCTTGCCCTACTGCGCGCGGTTCGCATCCAGCCGCCACCAGGCAGAGAACGGCACAGGCAAGAATGGCGTGGAGGAAGGTATTCGTCTGTTGGCCGCTGTCAACCTTATTGAGGAAATCATCAGCATCGCATCGTCTCCCGTCTATTTGCAGCACCGATTGTCTCCAAAGTGTGGTCAGCGGACCGTGCGATCCGCTAACCACAATAATCCTCTTATCCATAACGACTGGCAAGGTCAAGTGCGATCGGCAAATGGTGACCGTTGTACTTCACGGTCTCGGTGGACTCTTTTGAAACAGGTCAACTGCATAAAGGTCGGCACTCCCGTTTCGGACGATGCACCGCGGCATGGATTGCATTCCAACGAAAAATAAAACGGCGAAAGACTTCGAGGCCGCCAGTCCAAAGAAGTGTGCGCCAAAATGACGAAGTGCCTGCCAACGAAATCAGAACGGAAAAAGGATGTGCACCGCACGTTGTTCTTCGGGAGTTGAATCGGACGTCATTGCAGCAGGGAGGGGCTCTTCTTCTCGCGTTCTGAATCCTCGAACATTCACTTATACAAACCTTCTCTGAAGCGTACAGGCTCTAGACCTCCTTGCTGCAACTGCAATTGACTCCTGGTCAAGAGGATCGAGAAGCTACTTCCTTCGCCGGGAGAACTTTGAAGCTCGATCGTCGAATTGTGACGCTCAGCTATCCATTGTCCGAGAGCAAGCCCGAGACCGGAACCGGAGAAATCTCCGTGAATGGGTTGGGCAATGTGGCAGAAACGCTCGAAGATCCGCTTCTGATCTTCGGCGGAAATACCAATCCCTGAATCCGTGACTCTGATTTCTGCCTTGCAAGTGGTCTCGCCGTGCGCGCGTTCAATCAGAGCGACCATTACGGATTGGCCACCCGGAGTATAACGCCACGCGTTTTCAAGAAGGATATTGAGGAGGCGCATGAGTGCGAGGTAGTCGGCATCGACCCAGAATTCGGATTTAGGCAAGTTGAGGCTGAAATCTATCCGAGTGTCGGCGAATCGCTCATACCATTCCTCTGCAACTTCACGGAGAAGGTCGTGCAGGTTGACCGGCTCGAAATGAAGGACATCGACACCTGCGTCGGCGCGTGCCAGGGCAAGCAGTTGATCGATCAGGCGAGTCATCTGTACCGAGCTCAGCAACACTTTTTCGCACGTGTCTCGGTAGTATGCAGCATCTCGAGGGAAGGCAAGAGCGACCTCTGTCTCAGCGCGGAGCAGCGCTACGGGAGAGCGGAGTTCGTGAGCCGCATTGGCAGTGAATGAGCGCACGCTTCGATAGCCCGCTTCAATCCGGCCGAGCATCTGGTTCAGAGTATTGGAGAGTGATGCGAGCTCATCACGGGTGTCCAGCGAGGGCAAGCGGCTGCTTAGATTCTTGTCGCTTATGCTTTGAGCTTCCACCGTGATGGCTGCGATAGGCGACAGCGCTTTGCGGCTCATGAAATAGCCTGCCAAAGATGAGACGACCAGGCCTACTGTGGTGAGAAGAAAGAGCTGAATGCGGAAGTTAGACAGAATGGCCAGGGTCTTGCTGAGAGACAGTCCAGTTTGCACGGTATATCGAACACCGCGGACCGCGATGGGTTCGACGAGGGCTCGAACAGGGACGGATTCGGCTGTGTAGGTGAAATAGTAGCCGGGAGCCGCAGCTTGTTGCGGAAGAACGAGATCGGGATAGGCAGCAGCGACGTGCGCCGAACGGTAAATCCAGTTACCATGGTCGTCGATCACCTGCAGCCACTTGCTGCCGTGGCTCACGTTATAGGCGGCGGCGATGGCGGCGCGTAACTGCTCAGGCGTTTCTTGTGCCGGACGGTTCTCAAGGAAGCGCCGCACGCTCCGGACACGCTGCTGCAGTTCATTGTTTTCCAGTTCTTCGATGGCGCGATGCACCATCCACAATGACCCCAGGCCAATGGAAAACAACGCGACCGCAAAGACGAGTGAATACCAGAGAGTAAGCCGAACGCGAATTGGAAGAGGACGGATCACGGCGCAGGAGTCCTGACCGGTTCCAGGTCGTCCACCAACGTGTAACCGCTCCCGCGCACAGTCCTGATCGGATCGGGCTGGCCGGTGTTGAGCTTTTCGCGCAGTGTGTTTACGAGGGTATCGAGCGCGCCTGAACTGGATATGGTAGACCCCCAAACCGCCTGCATCAGTTGCCGCCGCGAAACGACTTCTCCGCGATGAAGGGCGAGGGCGCGCAAGAGGAGATACTCACTTCGGGTGACGTGAATTTGAATGTCATCACAAAACAGGCGACGGCTGGCAGCATCGATGCGAAAGGGGCCGAAGGAAAAGTGATCGGCCGACGCGATCCGGATGCGCCGTGCCACGGAGTGAATTCGTGCAATCAGCTCAGGGAAAGAGAAGGGCTTGGTAATGTAATCGTCGGCGCCGGCGTCGAGACCGCAGACAATATGATCCTCTTTATTCAATGCGGTGAGCATGACAATGGCGGGGGGCTTGGAGTGCTTGCGGAGATGCGCGGTGATGGAGTATCCGCTGCGTCCAGGGAGTCCGATGTCGAGCACGATAGCATCGAAACGGTGTGCCAGCGCGAGCGAGAGACCCGAATCGCCATCGGCCGCAGTTGTCACTTCGAAGCCGGACTCCGAGAGCCCCTTCCGCAACAACTCCAACATGCGTAGATCGTCTTCAACAACGAGAATGTGCATTATCTCGGCACTAATAAGAGGATACGAATCCAGGATTAATAGAACATGACAAATGGATGGCGATCCGGCCAGTACTTCAGAGCGCTGTTCGTAAAACTTGTGACGCAGCGTACGGTTGTCTTCAATCTCAGGAGATTTTCACTGAATAGTTAACGCCGCTTTACAATTCCCTCCTAGGCTTCAGGCAAGTCAGGCAATTGACTTCAACCCTAAGAATTCGACCGGCCCAAAGCTGGTGTTAGGAGTGCCATGTTCAATAGAAATTTCGCTTACATGCTCTCGGTTCTTTACTTGATTGCTTTCATCCCAGCGGGCGCCCAGTCCGGCAAAGGGATCATTAGTGGTGCTGTCAAGGACTCCGGAGGCGCCGTCCTGCAAGGGGCGAAGATCGTCCTTCAGCCGCAGGTCAGGCCTGTATCCACGGATGGGCAGGGCGAATTCACCGTGACCGAGGTTACTCCCGGTGAGTACTCCGTAACCATCTCGTATGTCGGTTTTGAACCCTACATGGGAAGCGTGACGGTGATTGCTGGCCAAACCGCGCACATTGACGCTGTCCTCAAAGTCGGAAAAGCAAGCGACGAAGTGATTGTAACCGCAGATCGCCCACGCGGCGAGGCTGAGGCAGTCAACCGCACGCTCGCAGCTGAGAACATCCTGCAGGTGCTGCCGGCCGATGTGATCGTCTCCCTGCCAAACGCCAACATCGCAGACGCGCTCGGCCGCATGGCCTCGGTGACCGTCGAACGCGACGAGGGCGAAGCCAAGTACGTGCAGATTCGCGGCACGGAACCGCGCCTGAGCAACACCATGATCGACGGCGTGACAGTTCCTTCGCCGGAATCCGGCGTTCGCCAGATCAAACTCGACACCATCGCGTCGGACCTGGTTGATTCGGTTGAAATCAACAAAACGCTGCAAGCGAATATCGATGCCGACGGCATTGGCGGCTCAGTCAACCTGGTTACCAAGACCGCCGGCGAAGTACCCACGGCGAGCCTCTACGGAATCGGCGGATATACGCCGATCGTCGGCGGCCGCAACGTGTACCAAGGCGGTGGAACCATTGGCAAGCGATTCCTTGCCGACAAGAAGCTGGGCATCCTGATCGGCGGCACCTACGACTATAACGGCCGTGGCATCAACGACATCGAACCGGTTCCCACAACCAGCAGTGCGACTCCACACTACGACAGCATGGACCTGCGCGACTACGTGTATGACCGCACTCGATGGGGAGCGGCAGGGAGCGTTGACTACAAACTCGCGGAAGGCTCAAACATATCTCTTCGTACCCTCTTCTCCACCTTCCGGAACTGGGGCCATAAGTGGGTCTTTACAGTGAACGACGGCGCGGCACCGCAATATGGCCAGGATTGGCGGCGCCCGAACATGGCGGTTGGCAGCCTTGCCCTTCAAGGCAAACACGTTTTTAATGCCTCGACCATTCTTTGGACCGCATCTGTCGCACGCTCCAGATCGCTGAGCGGAAGCGGCGGCGCCAATTACCAATGGACGGGCGATCCCAATGTTCAGTGCCAGAACGTCCCAGGCGCCAGCCTCAACCGGCCTGGCTGGGGAGGTTGCTTCGGATCCGGAGCAGACAACGCCTATGACCGCAATAACTACGGTCTAACCGAGTTCGACATTCCTACCTTTGGCCAAAGTGCGCAACTCAACCTGCAGGCGTCGGCCTCCTACAACAGGATCTACCACATCGGCACTCACTACGGGAGCTTCGAGTTTGGCGCAAAGATCAGGAATGCCCACAAGTTTGACGACACATACGACACATATTGGACAGTGCCAAGCGACGCGAATGGGAATCCGATTCCGATCCCGATTTCGGCGCATCCGGAATGGAACAGCGACTTCACGGACCCGAACTACTACGACAAGACTTATACATACAACGGTCAAGGTTACGGTTCGGTAACCGACTGGGGCAAGATGAGGGGCTGGGTGGACGCCAATCAGTCGCAACTTGTGTTCAACACAGACCAGGGACCGAACAAAGGAAACTTCGACCTGATCGAGCGAATTCCAGCCGGCTATTTCATGAACACACTCGAACTGGCGAGCCGCGTTCGATTGGTTGCGGGTCTGCGCTTTGAAGCCACCCATGTGGATACGACCAGTTACGACAAGAACACTCAGGCGCTTACGTACAAGGCTGGCGGAGATTACCTTGATATTCTGCCCAGTGCCTCGTTGCGTTTTGCCCTGGACAAGGACTCAGACCTGCGATTGGTGTACGGTCGTGGCCTGGCTCGCCCGGACCCGCAGGATATTACCCAGGCCGTCGGCCAACCAACCTTGAACCAGAAGCCGGTTACCATTAGCCTTGGGAATCCGGCTCTGAAGGCGGAACATGCAAATAATTACGATGTTCTCTACGAGCGCTCGTTCAGCAATGTTGGGCTGCTCCAGGCCGGCTACTTCTACAAGGACCTTGCGGACCCCATCGTTACGGAGCAGTATTACTCCACACAAACCTTTCCCGATGTCCCGGCCGGAACTAACGTCCTGGTGACGCAGCCAATCAACGCGGGTAGCGCGCATGTGCAGGGCGTCGAATTCAGCTACCAACAGCGTCTGTCCTATCTGCCCGGTGTCCTAAGAGGCAGCGGCATTTCAGCCAACTACAGCTACACCAACTCGCGGGCAACCAACGTCGATCCACTGCGCACCGACAGCCCCGCACTGCTTCGCCAGGCCCCCAACAGTTGGAACATCAGCCCAACCTTCGACACCAGGCACTTCTCGATGCGCGTCGGCATGACCTTCGACGACAAGATGATCTATGCCTATCAGTACGAGAACCTTTCCTACGTAACCGATACAAACGGCAATCCGGTCCTAGACAGCAACGGCAACCAGGAAACCACACCCAACCCGCAAGTCAATGGCACCGCCGGCCCGGCGGGCGACAACTACCTCTACGCGCACTTCCAGTTCGACACCCAGGCCAGCTACAAGTTGCCGTGGGGATTCCAAGTATATGCTTACGGATTGAATCTGAATAATGAAGTTTTCGGCTTCTACAATGGGAGCCCACAATATGTGGTTCAGCGCGAATACTACCACCCTACCTACGCGGGCGGTATTCGATGGACCTCCCACAACGAATAACAGTTTGCGGATTAGCCAGACTCGCACACCCGCCCAACTCTGCTCAGTTCAAGTTAGCGCTCTGAGAAGCAGGTCGGTAGGGTGCGCGCGTCCGTACGCTGAGACAGGGCAAACACAAAGCTGACAACTTTGCCGATCCTGGAGACGAGATGAAGAAACCTGGCGGAGATCGCCTTATCCGCTTCCTAATCGCGGGAACTCTGCTGATACCGCTGGCAGTGGTTTTCCCGTTAGACGCGCAGAGCACAGCACAAGACGCAGGACATACGAATGGTAAAGCCAGGCTGAAGCTTGTTGTCATCCTCAGCCGCCATGGAGTGAGGCCGCCGACCTGGACCCAGGAGCGGCTGAATGCCTACTCGGCGTTGCCCTGGCCAAATTGGACCGTGCCGCCGGGAAATTTGACCCCTCACGGTTACGAACTGATGAAGCGCTTTGGCAGCTTCGAGAGGGCCTCTTATGCAGAGGCAGGACTGTTTGTCGCCAAGGGGTGTTCGGATGCAGCGGCAACATATGTCTGGGCAGACACGGACCAGCGCACGATGGAAAGCGGACGCGCTCTGGCCGAGGGGATGTTTCCAGGCTGTCCACCGATGGTACACAGCCTGGCGGCGGGTGAGCACGATCCGCTGTTTCATCCGCGCGCACACGGGCTGAAAGCTGCCTCTGCGCTCCCCGTCAAGAATGAACACGAAACAACGGCCATGCAGCTGCCAGATAAGGACCAGAGCGAATTGCTGGCTGAGATGCAACATGTTCTTATGGGTTGCTCGCCCAGGAAATCATGCACGCCCGTCCAGGCTCCTGAGATTCTGTTGTTGGGAGATTCCACGAACGCAACCGGCGGAATTAGCGACCATCCAGTCGAGATTCGGGGGCCTCTTGGCCAGGCTTCGAGCTTTGCCGAGGACTTTCTGCTTGAATACGTAGAAGGAATGCCGAGCAGCCAGGTCGGCTGGGGCAATGTGGATGCAGCTCAACTGCGGAGATTCATAACTCTGCATTCGGACTATTCCGACCTCACGCATCGCACGCCTGAAAGTGCCCGCGCGGAAGCATCAAACCTCTTGTTCCATATAGCGCGCACTCTTGACCAGGGCGCCGAGGGGCACTCGGTTGAGGATGCGCTGGGGCCGGCGGGAAGCAAGATGGTCCTGCTGGTTGGACATGACACAAATATTTCCGGGGTAGCCGCACTGCTTGGTTTAGATTGGTCGCTCGATGGGCGCAGGGACGATACGCCACCAGGGACGGAGTTGGCATTCGGGCTTTGGCAGAACGAGAACGGAGCCTACACCGTTCGTGTGACGGTCTCCATGCAGACGCTCCGTCAAATGCGCGAAATGCGGAAATTGACGTCTGCAGCGCCACCTGCGCAGGAAGAGCTCATGCTGAAGGGCTGCCGAGCAGAGACCCACGCATGCCGCTTGGAGGACTTCATGCGGTTCGTCGATGGGGCCATCGACCGGGGCAGTGTTTCTACCGCACGGTCCAATTAGTAAGAGGCCAAACCAACCGCCGCAAATATTGTCGTATTTGAAAGGCTCCAAGTCGGTATCCAATTGCCTGAATCCTTGCCTCGGGGATTAGAGTGTCAGCTCACTTTTGCTGAGTGTGAAGCGTCTCGCCGATGAACGACGAACATATTCGACGTTTTCAACATATTTAGAGTTAATTTTTCGGTGGGGAACTGGAGGCGTGTTTGGCAGGTGGTATTGTTCGTGTTGAGGTAAGAGAACATGCCCGTCGAGGTCTATGAAAGTGCTTTAGAGCAGGCCAAGAATGATCTCACTGAAACCACCCGCGAGTTCGAAAGTGTACGAATTCGGAAAGAGCTTATGGAGAAGCTCTTTGATGCCTTAACGCAATTGACCTTACATTTGAATCCTGTCGTAGAAACAAGTGCGGCACCGGAAGCTTCTGCTCAGGAAACACCCGTAATTGAAGCACCGAAGGGAGCTGAGGAAGTCGCTGCTCACGAGGTTTCCCTGGCTGAGGCACCAGCGGAGACTGAGGAAGCCGGCGCTCACGAAGCTCCTGCAAGTGAGGCGCCGAATGAAACCGGGGAAGCTGTGCACGAAATTGCAGCAAACGAGACTCATGAAGGAGCCGAGGCTGCCGCAGACGAAACTCAGGCGCTGCAACAAGGTTGAGTTCAGAGTAGATTTTCCTCAAAGTTTTTTGACTCAAGCGCAAGTGAGGGCCGCCGTG
>JBARBP010000210.1:0-8844 GCA_049793195.1 Occallatibacter sp.
ATTTTCACTTCCTCTATGGCGAGCGCCCCGACTCGAGTTACGACCCGGCACAAGGCAACGCTCCCACCAACTGGGAGCTTTATCGCGAAATGTGGGGCTCCCACGGCGAGTTCATCATCGATGGAAACTTGAAATCGGTTGAATGGGTCGACCGGCTGCACACCGTCCACGTGCCCACGCTGATCGTTGTCGGCGACCACGACGAATGCGACCCTAGCCTGAGCCGCGAGATGTACGAGAAGATCGCCGGCTCCAAGCTAGCGGTCCTGCCCAACGCCGGCCACATGAACTTCGTCGATCAGCCGGAGATGTGGCAGAAAGCAGTGGGCGAATTTCTTAGCGAGTAGCGATTGACCCAAACGCAAAACGGCCCGAAGCATGGCTCCGGGCCGTTTGTTTCTCTGACTAGCCGACTCGCTCTTATGCAGCCTTCGTCGCCGCCTTCGCTTTCGCCTGAGCCGCCTTGGCTTGATCCGCAAGTTTGGTAAACCCTGCCGGATCCTTCACTGCGATATCCGCCAGGATCTTGCGATCCAGCTCAACCCCGGCCTTCTTCAGCCCGTTAATGAACACTGAGTAGCTGGTGCCATTCAGCTTGGCCGCCGCAGAGATGCGCACAATCCACAGCGAGCGGAACTGGCGTTTCTTTTGTTTGCGGCCAGTGTAGGCAAACTTCAGGCCGCGCTCCACGGCCTCCTGCGCTGCCTGGTAGAGCTTCGACTTCGTAAGGAAGTAACCACTTGCGCGTTCAAGAATCTTTTTGCGGCGGTCACTCCGCTTGGTACTACGTTTTACACGGGGCATCGGTATTCTCCATTTTGCGTTCGTTGGTCATCGCGGCTGGAGGTAGGAGGCCCAATCTGGGCTTTAAACCTCTTCACTCGCTCATTCAAGCCTGAATCTCTCGCCGGCGGCAAACGCGTTTCGCATCCGGCGGGGGCCATATTTCAGCGGCCCATCAACAGCAGTGGCACGGATCTAATCCAAAGGTCCGCCCCACCGCAGGTGGTCAGGCGTAGGGAATCATGCGCGCTACCTTCGCGTAGTCGCCATCGGAAACGAGCAGGGTCCGTCCCAGCTTGCGCTTCGTCTTTGGCGCCTTCGACGTAAGGATGTGACGCGTCTTCGTCTGGCCCCGCTTGATCTTGCCAGTGCCAGTCTTGCTGAAGCGCTTCTTCGCGCCCGTATGGGTCTTCAACTTGGGCATTTTCTTCTCATTTCGGCGATAACGGCTGCTATCGCCGCCAATTTGACCCGAAAGACAGGGACTCCCCTGCCTCGCAAGGCCTTAACCAGTATAACCCAACCGGAAATTCCGCGCGATTCAGCCGCGCCAGCGGCCCTAACCCCGCGAACGCGCGAAGCGCGCCAACTCCGCTAGCTCCGCTGCCCCTCCCCTCACTCCGCCGGATCCTCCGCCGTAAATGGCGAGCAGCAAGGCTTCTCCGTCGCGTGGAAGTTCATCACTTCCGTGCGGATCCCAGCCGGATCGTACATGTTTAACTGGTACTTGCCGTCCAGCCCGATCTTCGGCGCCGCGTCGTGCCGGCCGTTCAGCCGGCTTCCTGCCGCCAGAACCTTGTAGGCTTCCGGAACCGAAACCACGCCGATCGAGAAGTGGTCCATCACGCCCAGCTCCTTCTGCGTCATGTCATCCGGCAGCCCCGAGCTCCCGCGGGTCATCATGTACTCCATCCAGTCGTGCCCATCGGGACACTGCTGGCTCACCCAGTCAATCTTCTTCGCTGGATCGCGCCCTCCCCACCAATAAGGCCTGAAGCCGAGCAGGTCCTTGTAGAACTTGTCCTCCGCGGCCCGGTCGTGAACCATGTAGCCCACATGGATAATGTGGTGACCGATCGCATTGGGCGCATTCACTACTGCAAGATGCGCCGCCGGTTCCACAAACTCAACCTTGTTGCCCTCAGGATCCAGAACGGCGAACCATCGGCTCCCATCCGCTCCCTTTTCCACCTTCGCCGGAGTCTTCCAGTCCTTGGCAGCCAGGTACTCTCGCATTCCCTCCGCGTTCGTCGTAATCCACGCCGTGTGATCCAGCCGAACAATGCTCGTTGTCGCGCTCACACCCGCCGGAAGCGGCAGCACCTCGATTGATTGCGTCGCACTCAACGCGTAACGGACGCCCTTTGCATCCTCAGGATCGGCCAGTTTCACCGCCCCCACTGTATCGACGTAGTAGTGCTCGGTCGCGGCAGGGTCCGAGGTGTAAACCGCCAGATGGGAGATCCCGGTAATCTTCGGCCGCAAGGGTGATGTCTGTGTGGAAACGGTCACTGTGACGGTTGAGAGCAAGAAGGCAACAAAAAATTTGCACTGCATCGAACACCTCGCATTGTGTAGCCTGACCACAATAAACCGAGTTCAGTCAGTGCGCAATCCGAGGAGGCGTTTAGAAAACGCTCGATGAAGAACTCCCCGCCCTATTCCTTGCCTTCAGTCGATTGAAGGAGAGAAAAACGAAAGAGTGAGACATCGCCAGATTGCAGAAGCTATTCAGCACTGCATAAGGAGTATCCCGCTTGCCGCGCCGGAGGCGCAGAGTTTGTTAGCCCCGCGCTTCAGCGTGGGGAAATGGAGTTCCTTGAATTCACAACGGAGTCCGTAGGGACGGCGCATGGATATCTCTATCGCAAGGGTCTATCGCCCGGTTCGGTTCCATTCCGGTGAGCGGCTACGTCGTAGCCGGCGCGCGCATCAACTCAAGCGCCGTGCTCAGGCCGGCAGCAACACTATCCTGCGCTTCCGGTGTCAGCTTTTCGCCGTGGCTGGTGAGGTAGAAAACGTCGATGGCGGTTTCGCCCTCTGTGTCGATCAGCGCCACCTTGATGTTGCACTGCAAGGTTGAAAGCGTAAGAGCGATCTGCCGCAGAAGCCCCGGCAAGTCCTGCGCCACCACCTGTAGCAAGGTCGAGTGCGTCGAAGATTCGGAGTCGAATTCCAGCCGGGTCGCTACTTCGACTTTCAAATTGGTGGGGTGGTTCAAGTGCCGGCGGGCTTCCAGAAGCTGCTGAACAGAGACTTTTTGTGCCACTACATCGTGCATATTTGCCAGAAAGCGGTCTCTCTCGCTGGGGTTAAGCTCGATGGTGCGGAAGATGTCGGTGAAGTGGAAGCTGTCCACAATCACGCCCGCCTCGTTCGAGAATGCTCCGGCGCGGACAATATTCATGCCCCATGCCGCCAGCGCCCCTGCCACGTCGGCAAACAAACGAGTGCGGTCGCGAGTAATCACCGTAAGGTCGAAGAGCTGGCGATTCGGCCGCAGGTCGAGTTGGACCGGGTCCTTGTCTAGGTTAAGCGCCATCTGGAAATGGCTGCGGATCTGCTCGGGCAGCCGTGTTTGCAGATAGCGTTGCGGAAGCCCCTCAAGAAACTGCCCAAGCGCCTCGTATTGCGTCGAAGGCACCATGGAGCGCAGCCGGTTCAGCAGTGTCGGGTCAATCGCCGCGTGGTAGCGAACTTCATCCACCGACCGGTCCATGAAGTTGGCTGTCGACATGTAGAACTGCCACAGGTTCTCTGCCTTCCACGGTGTCAGCGCCTCCGGATTCACCGCCTTGATATCCGCGAAGGTCATGATCGTGAGCATCTTCAGCAACTGCGGGCTGCCGATCTTCTCGGCGAACGCCCGCACATTTTCGAGATCGAAGATGTCTCTCCGCAACGCAGAAGACATTTCCAGGTGCAGTCGGATCAGCTTCAATATCGACTCGCGTTCCTCCGCGTCGAAGTCCAGCCGGGCGAGGAAGGCGTCCGCCAACTCGACGCTCTGCGTTGCATGTTCGCCGGTGCGGCGGGCCTTGCCGGTATCGTGCAGCAGCAGCGCCAGCAGGAAAAGGTCCATCCGGTCAATCTCCGGCAGCAACTGGGCCAGCCGCGCCTCAAAGTCGTGCGTCGGTTGGCGCAGGCTATGCACATTGTCGATGGCCAGAAACGTGTGCTCGTCCACCGTGTAGCGGTGATACGAATCCCGAATCACCAGCGCGTCGATCCCGTGAAACTCGGGGATCAGCATCTCCAGCACGCCCAGAGCATGCATCGTCCGTAGCGCGTGTGCCGCGTGCGGTCCAAGCAGAACCTCGCGCAGTGCGTTCCACAAATAAGGTCCTTCGGGAATATGAATAGCCAGCACCGGCAGTGCATCGGTGATGCGGTCTTCCGCCGCCTGCGAAAGCGTATATCCGTGGGTCGCCATCAGCGTAAATATGCGCAGAATGGCGCTCGTGTCGTTGAACTGCGCCCCCGGCAGAATATCGATTCGCCCCTGGTCGAGCAGAAACTCCGTGCCCGCAATCGGCGTGCGCCGCCGCCGGAATTGCCGATAAAAACTCACCGGCGCCGGAAGGTGCTCCATCAGCAAAGCCGCTCGCCGATACACAATCCGCGCGTGCCGGTAATAGGTGCGCATCCAGTACGAGGGATCGGCCGTCCCCCGCGTTTCCAGTCCAATTGAAAGCGCAGCCGCCTCGTCTTGGGACTGCCAATCCAGCGTGTTGTCGTCGCGCCCATGCCGGAAGTGCAGAAAACATCGCGCCGCGGCCAGAAAGTCGAATGCTGCCTCGGCATCCCCGCGTGCGCTCTGGAAGACGCCCCCCCGCTGCCGTGGCCACTCCTTGGTCTCCTTCAGGTGAAACAGAACCGCAAACCATACCGCCAGGTGGTAGTCGCGCAACCCGCCCGGACAGTCCTTCAGATTGGGCTCGAGGTGAAAGATGGTGTTACCGTACTTGGCGTGTCGCGCGCGGGCAATCTCGCCCAGTTTCTGCGTGATGGTGGTCCATTCGCTGAGCACCAGCCCCGGAAAAGTCACTTGATGGAGTTGCTGGTAAAGGGGAAACTGGCCGGCTAGAAAGCGGCGATCGAGGGTGGCGAGGGTGAATTCCAGGTTATCCGGATCGAACCGCCCCGCCTCTTTCACCGTCCTGGAACTCGGGCTGGCCCGAAGACCGATGTCCCACATCCCCTGAATAATCGCTCGAACCGCCTCCCGGGACTGCTCCTCCGTCTTGTCGTCCGCAAACGCGAAAAGTACGTCGATGTCCGAGTACGGAAACAAATCCTTCCGTCCATAGCCGCCCAAAGCCAGCAGGGAAACGTTCTGTGGAGAGCCGCCTGAGAAGGCTCGGCGCCACATTTCAATGAGGATACGGTCCACGACAGCGGAGCGCCGCCGGATGGCGGCCGTGCCGTCGCCGGTCCGCTCACAGGTCTGGCGGACAAGCGCCATCTCCCGCAGATACTGCTCCCGAAGATCGTCAACCGCCAAAGCGACTGGATTCATAAGAGTTTGTGCGTGGCTCGCCGAAGCAAAAAGGATGTCCTAACAGCATAAGCGATGTCGCCGCGGATGTGAAACTTTGATTATTTCCTCAGCGGAACGGTCTTCAACTTCGAAGGGAATGCTCCTCCAAACCTGCCCTCCGCCGCCCCATTCGTTCATCCTGCCGCAGAATCCGACACCTCCATCCCGCGGCGGCGCCCCGGAGACAGGCCCGGACGCCTCCTACCCAAAAAGAGGAATTGCGCATACCCCACCCCGCCGCTAACCATAAAATGTTGCAGAGCAACACTCGGCTATACCGAGGAGGACGTTATCGGCGCGCGAATGCGTTTGGGTGATCTGCTGATCCAGGCAAACCTGGTCAGCGCGGCGGACGTGGCCAAGGCTGTGGAGCGAATGGCCACCAGCGGCGAGCGCATCGGCGATAGCCTGGTGGCCATCGGAGCCATTGACAAGCGTGTGCTCGACGCTTTTCTGCACCGCATCCCCACCGAACCCGCAAACATTCCCGCCACCGGAATCGATGAGCTCGAACTTATGGGCCTGCTCATGAAGGTCATGTATGCCGGCCGGCTCGAAACCTGCCGTCAATTTGTAGCGGCAATCAAGCTGCCTTATCACATCGTCGCCGAGCTTGTGCAGATGGCCGTCGACCGCATGCTCCTGCGCACTCTCGGCATGCGTGACTCCACCAGTCCCCTCGATCTGGCCTACACCTTTACTGAGGAGGGCAAGCGCTGGACACTCGATGCCCTGGAGCGTTTGCGCTATATCGGCCCAGCCCCCGTCGCCCTCGACGACTTCACCTATCGAATCAACGTCCAAAAGCTCACCAACGAACTGGTCACTTTCGACCGCATCCGTGGCGGCCTCGGCGAGCTCACCTTTGAAGACAAGATTATCGAGCAATGCGGCCCTGCATTGAACTCAGGCCGCGCCATGCTTCTTTACGGCCCTCCCGGCAACGGAAAGACCTCGGTCGCCCATGCTCTGGGCAGCATCTTCAACGACGTCATCTACGTGCCCTACGCCATTTCAGTCGAGGGCCAGATCATCCGTTTTCACGACCCCAGCATTCATGTCCCGGTCAATCAAAACCAAACCCAGGACGACGGTGAAGTGTCCTTCATCCGCGCCGCCGACTTCGATGCCCGCTGGGTTCCATGCCGCCGGCCCTTCGTCATCACAGGCGGCGAACTTTCGCTGGAGATGCTCGATCTCAGATTCGACGCCACCGGCCACTTCTACGAGGCCCCGCTCCACGTAAAGGCGCTCGGCGGCTGCTTCATCATCGACGACTTCGGCCGCCAGCTCGTGAGCCCCAGAAACCTGCTCAACCGCTGGATCGTCCCCCTCGAAAATCGCGTAGACTACCTCAACCTCCATACCGGAAAAAGCTTCGTCATTCCCTTCGAAGAACTCGTCATCTTCTCCACCAACCTCGAGCCCGAAGATCTCATGGACCCCGCCTTCCTGCGCCGCCTGCCCTACAAAATCGAGATTGGCGCGCCCACGCTCGACATCTACAAGCGCATCTTCCAAAAGGAATGCGCGAAACAGGGGATTGAACTTTCCGACGAAACCTTCGACCTGATTGCTCACAAGGTCATGGTCGAAAGAGGCCTTGAGCTTGCCTCATTCCAGCCCAAGTTCATCGTCGACCAGGTCGTATCCACCTGCCGGTTCATGGGAGAGACCCCGCACTTCGAGACCAGGTATATCGAATATGCCCTCAACAATCTAAAAGTGAATCGCACCTCGCCTCCCACCCCCACCGCCGCCACCACCGGCCACTGAAACATCCATAGGCAAAACCTATTTCCGAATTGCCGACTACACTACCGGACCGCCCCATTTGCCCCTGTGCGGCTCTGTCCCACTGAGGAACAATGCGCTAAGATGCTTCCATGATTCAGTGGCTTCGTGAACGGCGCCTGATGCTGCTTGTAGTCGGTGCCGCCGTTCCGCTGATGGCCGCGATCAGCTTCTGGAGTGTCATCCAACCAAACTGGCCGCTCTGGTTGGCCTGCTATTTCCTCGGGCTCCCAGCAGGTATCGTCGTCATTTGGGGGTGTCAACGCATGGGCGAGTGCTGGTCTCGTCTCGGAACGCGCCAACGCGTTTATCTGGGTTGTCTAACCGCGGCTGTCGTTTGGTTGTTGCTTGTTATTTTCCCTGACAATCCATCGAACCGGCTTTTCGATGCCACTGCGATAACAACCGTTGGCCTACTTTTCTTGGGAATCTACGCTGTCTTCTCCCGCGTTGTCGATCGAATACGGTTCCGCGTTCACAGAAGATAATGCACGGATTTACGTTCCGGCTTCTGGAGCGGACGGTCTTCTATCGCAGATAAGGGCCGTGTCACCGCCGACTCGGAAGTCACCAGTCAGCTAATTCGCAGGGTGCCGGATGGGATCGCATTGACCACCCGCTGACTTGCTGCCTTTATCAGCAAACCCCACCAACCGCGCCCAAAATCTACTTCCAGGCCCCAAGCAGCAGCCGCACCAGCACCAACTCTCCCTGGAGGTAAGCATTATCTTCCGCAGCCAGCAGTGCCTCCCTCAGTAGCGTCTGCTCCGTTCCATGCAGCATGGCCGCTCATCATGGTTGATGAGCGGCCCGCCTGCCACTTAAGATCCAGCCTCACCGGTTACTGGCCGAAGCCGTCTCTTCCAAACAGGTCTGACATCACTGCGGTGCCCGCATCGCAAGCGTGATTCAGGCACGGTAACCCCAGACCCGCTTCCACGGATTTGAGCAACGAGAAGTGTGTGTAGAAGTTCGAGCTCTCCACATGCTCGTGTCTGTAGTTTGTGTCCACAATCAACAAGACCTTGTTGATCGTCGGCGCAACACTGTAGTCATTCTCATCCCAAACCGTCAGAATCGCGCTTCTGCCGTCGTGCCACGCCGGCGAGTGATGGATCGCCGAGACAATCTGCTCAAGCGCGGCGTCGCCGTCGAACATCAGAGCCGAATTCAGTCCCACCAGGGTTCCGTTGTCGTTTGGATCGTACTCGCAGTCCGGACCCGCATTGCCGCGTCCGTGCTGGTCGTGGCATTGGTTCGGCGCAATAAATGAATACGTCGGCACGTGTCCCGAATTCAAATCCGCAAACAGGCCGCCGCGGCCCGTGAAGCTCGCCATATTCTTTAGGCTGCTGTCTGGATCGTCGCCGGATTGAATGTTGGCAAAGTACGCGAAGGGATTGTGCTTCACGGCATATAGGCCAACCAGGCTGGTTGTCTCTCCGGGAAGTGCAGTCGTCAGATTCGTGTTGTTGGTAAAGAAGCCATCGGCGAGATTGATGGTGTCGGCCCCAGTCGGCGGCAGATCTTCCTGATAGCTCTTCCAGCTCATCCCCGCTGAGACAAGCTGATCGGCGATGGTCTTGCCAACGGTTTGCGGATTCGCCGGGTACGACAGGACTCCATCGACGTCGACGTCTCCCGGAGGCCCGGTCGTCTCATTTGTATAGTCGATCGCCGGTGTTGCGGCATCGGTCCCGGTCCCGCTGATCGGGCAGATATTGGCG
>JBARBP010000211.1:0-2204 GCA_049793195.1 Occallatibacter sp.
GTTTTCACCGCTACAGCGTGGATGAGCAATGGGTGGTTCCGCACTTCGAGAAGATGCTCTACGACAATACCGAGCTGCTGCGCAATTATGTACACGGCTTCCAGAGTTTTGTGCGCGAGGATTTTCTGGAGACGGCGAAGGAGATTGTGGGCTGGCTGGATTCGACGATGACGGACCGCGAGCGCGGCGGGTTCTATGCCTCGCAGGACGCGGACGTTGGATTGGACGACGACGGGGACTACTTTACCTGGACGACGGCAGAGGCGCGGGAGGTGCTGGACGAGGAAGAGTTTCAGTTTGCGGCGAGCTACTGGGACATTGGCGAGATGGGGGACATGCACCACAATCCGTCAAGGAATGTGCTGCATGTGAAGTCGACCTTAGAGGAGCGGGCAGCGCAGGGCGGTGATCTTGCGCAGATGCGCGCTTTGCGGGATCGGGTGCGGCGCAAGCTGCTGGCGGCTCGGAACCTGCGCGAGACGCCGTTTATCGACAAGACGCTTTATACCGGCTGGAATGCGATGGCGGTGACGGCGTACCTGGAAACGGCGCGGGTGCTGCACATGGAGTCGGCGCGGAAGTTTGGGCTGCACACGCTGGACCGGCTTTTGAACGAGGCCTGGGATGGAGCCGATGCGCTGAGTCATGTGATTGCCTATCCGGAAGAATCGGACGGCGCAGAGGCTGCGGAGAAGGCACAGGGCACGCTGGACGATTACGCGTTTACGGTTCATGCCTGCATCGATGCGTGGTTTGCGAGCGGCAACATGAATTTTTACCTGGTGGCGGTGAAGATGGCCGACGCCATGATTGCGCGCTTTTATGACGGAACGGCGGGCGCGTTTTACGATGCGGCGGCGAGCCCGGATGGGCAGGCGCCGTTGGGCGCGCTGGGAGCGCGGCGCAAGCCACTGCAGGATTCGCCGACACCGGCGGGCAATCCCACGGCTGCCTCGGCGCTGTTGCGGCTTGAGGCACTGAGCGGGCGGCAGGAGTATCGCGATACCGCAGAAGATACGCTGGGGTGCTTCGCGGGCATAGTGGAGCACTTTGGACTGTATGCGGGAAGCTACGGATTGGCGCTGGAGCGGTTGCTGCTGGATCCAGTGCAGGTGGTGGTGGTGGGCGCGGGGGCGGCGGCGCGGCGGTTGGAGGCGACAGCGGTGGCGCGCTACGCGGTGAACAAAACGGTGGTGCGCCTTGATCCTTCTCGCCTGAAGCCTGGAGGGGTTCCCGAGGTGCTTGAGGAGACACTTCTGCAGGTTCCCGTGCCGGCTGGGGTTGAGGCGTGGGCGATGGTTTGCAGGGGGAGAACTTGCCTGCCGCCGATTACCGATGCGGAGGCGCTGCTGGCGGCGATCGAGGGATCGATGTAGGGGGTTGAGCGGAGTTAGCCCGCCATGGCGGGTTAGCCTGCACCTCCCACTCATCGCGATGAAGCTGCGATGAATGGGGCACGTGGCGGGTCATGAGCGCTAAAATTGATAAACTCCAAACGCCCCCGAGGAACTCATGCACAAAGAACGATTTGAACGGAGCAGAATCAACTTTCCACCGATATGCGTGAGATGTGGGGCCGCAAATCCGATGCGGAGGTTTCAGTTGGTGCTGCCGTACCGCGCTTGGTGGCGATCCAACCCAGCCATTAAGGCGCCTGTATGTACGAAGTGCTTCATCGTTTTGGGAGCGGAGGAATGGGCATCTTTGGTGTTGATGCTCGGAACAGCCTTGGCAAGCACCTACTTTGCCTCGACGTGGGGCATAGTATTTCTCATCGGGATGTCGCGCAGGCTCTTTCACTCTGTCCCGGAGTGGCTCGTGTCCCGTGGATTCGCAGAGATATTCGTCTGCGCCATAGTTGTTGGAGCCGTTTGGTTCTTCGGAAACTTCAGAGATCGCTTTCTGCGACGCAATCACTTGAAAGTGGCGATCACCGATTATCAGAACGACTGGGTTGAATTAGCAGTCAGCGACACGTCATACTCCGAACAACTTGAGAATCACTCTGAGATCTTTTCCTAGTACGACTTCAAACAAGCCATGGAAATGCCGGGGCATGGAAAGCATGGAAAGCTAAAAAGCCGGCTTTCCACCCTTCCCACACCCCTTGGAAATCCCTGCGGGGATTCCCACATTACCACGGCTACGGCTGCGACTATCATGCATTTGAAGACCGGCAAAGCCCGCGGAAAACCCACAATTAG
>JBARBP010000212.1:0-12947 GCA_049793195.1 Occallatibacter sp.
CTGGATCATGGATACCTACAGCATGACCAAGGGCTATCCCATTCCCGGCGTCGTTACCGGCAAGCCCATCAGCCTGGGCGGTTCGCTGGGCCGCAATGAAGCCACCGGACGCGGCGTGTTCTACACCATCGAGTCCGCCTGCGAACATCTGAAGATTCCGTTGAAGGGCGCAACCGTCGCTGTGCAGGGCTTTGGCAATGCCGGCTCCATCACGGCTCAACTGCTCCATGAAGCCGGAGCGAAAGTCATCGCGGTCAGCGACTCCACAGGCTGCATCTACAATCGCAACGGTTTGAACGTCCCAGAACTTATTCACATGAAGGCCCTCGTTGGTCATGTGGAAGGCTTCCCGGAGAGCGAACCGCTTGAGCCGGCAGATCTGCTGGCACTGAATTGCGACATCCTGGTTCCGGCGGCGCTTGAAAACACAGTCCACGCTGAAAACGCAGCCACGGTTCGAGCGCGCATCGTCGCCGAAGCAGCCAACGGACCGCTCACTCCCGCCGCGGACAGAATTCTCGAAGCCAAAGGCATCTTCGTGATTCCGGATATTCTCTGCAACGCGGGCGGAGTCACAGTCTCCTATTTCGAGTGGGTCCAGGATGAGCAGCACCTCTTCTGGGAGGCGCAGGACATCTACAACCGCCTCGAGCGTGTAATGAAGACGGCCTTCCGTGACGTGCTTAAAATCCACCTCGATCGAAATGTGCCCATGCGCATTGCCGCTAACATCCTCGGCATCGGGCGCGTAGCCGAGGCAGTGCAGATTCGAGGTATCTATCCGTAGAAAGCTGAATCTACCGTGAATCGTTCGTTAGATTGAACCAGCTCTCCCCGGCCTGCAACTGGCCGGGGAGAACAACCCGCGGCAAAACTCTCCTGCGAATCCCTTTCACAATCTGCATGTACAATCCTGCTTGAAGAAAACCTTCGCGGGATTCGTCGCGTCATAAGTCCCCGGCAAAACCGCACGTAGTTACTTGGAAACGAGGTCAACCATGAACGCGAAGATTCTGTTTACTCTTTCCGGCGCAGCTCTCATCCTCGGGCCGGCCGCGCTCGCGGCACAAACCCCTGCACAGTCCTCAGGTCTCTCGATCGACCTGCCTTCCAGCAAGCAGCTAATCGGCGAAATCCCGGGCCACCCGCAACAGCTCAACAATCTTCCTATCTCAATGGATGTTTCGCCCGATGGGCGTTATGTGGTTACCGTCAACGCGGGCTACGGATCCTTCGAGTCGAAATATGATCAGTCCCTCGCGGTTCTGGATACCACAACGGGAACATTGACAGATTTCCCCGACGACCGCACGGTTGCGCGAACAGCCAAGCAGACGCTCTTCTCCGGCGTGGCGTTCAGTCGCGATGGTCGGCATATCTTCGCAAGCATGGCCTCGATGACCGACCCAACCGGCGCCGGCAAGAACACAACTGGCAACGCGATCGTCGTCTACAGCTTCACTGAGGGCAAGATTACTCCCGAGCGTTTAATTCCATTGCCGCTGCAGCAACTGGCCCCTGGGAGAAAGACCATGCTGATCGGCGATGTCGATGGCGATAAGGGAATTCCCTATCCCGCCGCAATCGCCGTGGTGGGTGCAGCCGGATCGGAGAAGCTTCTGGTCGCCGACAATCTCTCCGACGACGTTCTGCTTCTCGATGCCGCGACCGGCGCAATTGAAAAACGCTTCGACCTCTCTGAGAGCGATGCCGTGCCCTCTACATATCCCGTCGCTTTGGCGGTCTCAAAAGATGGCGCGCGCGCGTATGTCGCTTTGTGGAACTCATCAGAGATAGCTGAGCTCGATCTCGCGAGCGGAAGCGTGGGCCGCAAGCTGGCGTTGCTCAAGCCTTCCAGCCCGGTTGCTCCTGGAACGCATCCCAGCGCTTTCGAGCTCTCGCCCGACGGAAAAACTCTATATGTGGCGCTCTCCAACCGCGATGCCGTAGCAGCCGTAAATGTGGAGCCTGGAAAGTTTTCGGTCAAGGGCTACTTCGACACCCGGCTCCCGCACCAGAGTTATTTTGGCGCCGAGCCCGTGGCGCTGGCCATCAACGGCGATGGCAGCCGGCTTTTCGCCGCAAACCTGGGCAGCGATGCTGTCGCGGTCATGGACACTGCGCAACTTAACTCCAAAACAGCAAAGCAGGGAATGGTCGAGCCCATCGGCTTTGTTCCCACAGAATGGATGCCCATCTCGATGGCCTTCGTTCCCTCCGCATCCGGCGGCAAGCTCTACGTTGCATCGGATAAAGGGAAGGGAACCGGGCCCAACAACTTTCCGCAGCGCCCGGTCGCGTCGGCCCCTGAAAGCTTGCACCCAAGGCCAAGCACATACATCGGAACCATGCTCTATGGCTCGCTGGCCACACTCGATGAAGCAGACATAACAGCGAACCTTCCGCAATGGACCACCGTGGCCCTCGAGTCGAATCGCATGAAAGCGGCGGCCGAAAAAATCTCCTTTGCTGGTGGTCAGCAGGGCCGCATCAAGCACGTCATTTACATCATCAAAGAGAACCGCACCTACGATCAGGTCTTGGGCGATCTCACGCAGAATGGCAAGCAGGTCGGCAACGGCGACCCTAGCCTCACCATGTATGGTGCGTCGATCACTCCCAACCTGCACAAACTCGCTCTGCAGTTCGGCGTACTCGACAACTTCTTTGACTCAGGCGAAGTGTCAGGCGACGGACATGTCTGGTCGACCGCTGCCATCGGCACGGACTATCTCGAAAAGACCTGGCAGGAGTCGTATCGCGGTAGCGAGCGCACCTACGACTACGAAGGCGTTGTCGCCGAAAACTATCCGCTGCTGCAGAAAATACCGGACGTGAATGAGCCGCAAAGCGGTTATCTCTGGGGCGATCTGGCCGCTCACGGCAAAACGTATTATCACTTCGGAGAATACATCTCCTCCATCTTTTGCACGGACGCGCGTACCGCAAATCCGCAACTCGGACCAATGCTCGCAGGCGGCACGTGCGCGCACAAAGCCATCGCACCCGGAGAAGCCCTGCCTGCCGAGTGGGGTGGCAGCGTCAACAAGTGGCCCTGGGCCATTCCGCTTATCGCCGTCAACACCGCTACCAAGCCAGAACTCGCTGGGCACTTCGCGCCCGAGGCCCCTGACTTCAATCTCATGATCCCCGACCAGGTTCGCTTCGAGGTCTTTGAGCGCCACCTGAAAAGCTGGATCGCCGACCGCGAGAGCGGCAATGACACCATGCCGAACTTTGTTATGTTGCGTTTCCCCAACGATCACACGGCAGGCACCCGGCCCGGTGGACCCACGCCCAGGTCCTCCGTCGCCGATAACGATCTCGCGGTCGGCCGCGCTGTCGAAGCCATCTCGCACTCGCCCTTCTGGGACGACACTGCCTTCTTCATCCTCGAAGACGATGCCCAGGCTGGCGCCGATCACGTCGACGCGCATCGCAGTTTGAGCCTCGTCATCAGCAAGTATTCTCCACACGGCCCCAACAGCGCGCCCTTTGTCGACAGCCGTTTCTACTCAACGGTAAGCGTGTTGCGCACCATCGAGTCTCTCCTTGACCTGCCGCCCATGAACAACAACGACGCGTTTTGTTCGTTGATCTCCACTCTCTTTACCGGCTCCGGTGATCAGTCGCCCTACACCGCGGACTATTCCAATCGCGACAACAACCTCATATACACGGCCAATAAAAAGACCGCAGTGGGCGCCCAAGAGAGTATGAAAATGGATTTTCGCCATGCCGATCGTGCCCCCACCGAGAAACTGAACATCATTCTCTGGAAGGATGTCATGGGCGACAAGCCCGTCCCCGCCATGCTCAAGGCGCACGTAAAGAAGCCTGGCAAGGACGATGACGATTAGCCTGATTTCGACCCAACTGTAGCTGGCCGCGCAGGGCTCAACCCGAAGCCTCGCCCCATCGCTCACCCGTAGCTGAGCGGTTCACAGAGTGGGATGAGCGGCGAAAAAATGGGCTCGAACGGCAGCCGCCCGCCCCAACTTCTTAGCCAAAACCAGCCCAAAACTGGTACGTTGAATAAGAAGGTATTTATTTCCCAAATGGCCTCAAATCCATACTTTTCCCTCGCGGTTCTGTTTCTGGCGGCGTTGGGTTTTGGGCTCGCTCCGCTGGCTCTGGCGAGGATGTGGTCCAGAGCGTTTTCCCCGGCGAAACCCAACGCCGTCAAGAATTCCATCTATGAGTGCGGGTTAGAGTCAAAAGGCGACGCCTGGGTTCAATTCCGCTCCGCCTACTATCTGTACGCCATCATCTTTCTTATCTTCGACGTGGAAGCAGTTTTTCTGCTGCCCTTTGCTGTGGCCTTTACCGGGTTGGGGGTAGCGGCCTGCGTCGCAATGCTGGTGTTTGTATTAATGCTCATCGAAGGACTTGCCTGGGCCTGGGCCAAAGGCGTACTCACCTGGGCGTAAAACAGGGTCAGGTTTCAGACTTTAGGAACCCGGACCGGCAGGCTGGTAAGCATTAAGAGCGAGTGATCTCTGATCTCTGTAACTAGGAGCGAAGCGACAGATGGTAGAAGAAAAACTGAAGATCGAACTGGGCAAGCAGGGCGTCTTCGTTACGACCATCGAGGAGCTCTACAACTGGGGACGCCGCAGCTCCATCTGGCCCATGCAGTTTGGCCTCGCCTGCTGCGCCATCGAAATGATCGCCACCACCATGGCGCGCTATGACCTGGCCCGTTTCGGCGCAGAAGTCTTCCGACCCTCACCCCGGCAGGCCGACCTCATGATCATCTCTGGAACCGTCACCAAGAAGATGGCTCCACAGGTGGTTCGCCTCTACAATCAGATGGCCGAGCCCCGCTACGTCATCGCCATGGGCGCATGCGCTATCTCCGGCGGTCCTTTCAAGCAAGGCTACAACGTGCTCAAGGGCATTGACCGCTACATTCCCGTGGACGTGCATATACCCGGTTGTCCCCCGCGCCCCGAGGCCCTCATTCAGGCCTTCATCACGCTTCAAAAGAAGATCGATGCCCAGCCACTCACCGGCGAAGGCCGCCCGCGTCATCTCGACTCCGAGGCACAGGGCGAGTTTCCCGTTCCCGAGCCTGGCGAACACGATCTTGAACCCACGTCGAATAAGGGCGTCTGGCCAATCCCCGTGGTGATCCGCTGATGAGAACGCTGGAAGAAATCAAGGCGGCAATCGAAGCGGCCATTCCCGGCGCCGGAGTCGAGCTTATTTCCAACCCCAGCCCGTCAGCCCAGCACTCGCTTCGCCTCAATCCCGCGCATGTGGTCGAAATCGCCAAATTCCTCCGCGACGATGCGGAACTCGCTTTTGATTTCCTTTCCAACGTCACCGGCATCGACTGGCCCGACAAGGAAATCACCGAAAAAGTGAAAGTCACTCGCGCCGTAACCAAGACGGTAGACGGCGTGGAGCAAACCGCCGATGAAACCGTAGAGGAGCCCCGCAAGCGTACCGAGCCTGGCTGTCTCGAGGTGGTCTATCACCTGTTTTCCATGGGCAAAAAACATGGCCCGATCGTCCTCCGCATGAGGACAGTCAATCGCGCCGATCAGGTTGAACTGCCGTCCCTCACCTCCATCTGGCGCTCGGCGGAGTTTCAGGAGCGTGAAATCTTCGATCTCTACGGCGTCGTCTTCACCGGCCACCCCGACCTGCGTCGCCTGCTCATGTGGGAGGGATTCAAAGACCACCCCATGCGCCGCGACTACGTCGAACCCGACGACTTCGAATACGAGCCGACCCCACACGATGCCGTGCTGGCGCGCGCCGAAGCGCACAATGCGGCAACCGCGTGCATTCCGCAGGAAGGGACAGCCGCACAATGACGACTTCCACCTTCAATACGGAAAAGCTCGAAGGTTGGAACCGCCCACCCGTCATGGAGCCGGATGGCGAAGCCGAACTGCTTGAAGTCGCCATGGGTCCGCACCACCCCTCCACACACGGCGTCTTCCGTATGGATGTCGCCCTCGACGGCGAGCGCGTCATTCGCCTCAAGCCCGTCTTCGGTTACCTGCACCGCAATCACGAAAAAATTGCCGAAGGTGCCAGCTACCTGTCGTCCATGCCCTACACCGACCGCCTCGACTACTTCTGTTCGCTCACCAACAACTGGGCCTACGCATTGGCCGTCGAAAAGCTCACCGGGCAGGAAGTCCCCGAACGCGCTGAACATATTCGCGTAATTCTCGCCGAGTTCACGCGCATTCAGAATCACGCCTCCGCCATCGGCTTCCTGATCCAGGAAATGGGCGCCAGCGGCACCCCGCTCATGTACGCCTTCAAGGAGCGCGAGAAGATCCTCGACCTCTTTGAGTCGCTCACCGGCTCCCGCATGATGTGCAATTACATGCGCTTCGGAGGCTGCCGTGTCGATATCTCTGCCGCCTGGCTCGATGCCGCGCGTAAAGTTGTCGCAGGACTTCCCGGCTTCATCGACGAGTTTGAAAACCTGCTCAGCGGCAACGAAATCCTGATGGCCCGTTGCCAGGGGATCGGAATCCTCCGCCCCGATCTTGCCATCAACGCTGGTGTTACCGGCCCCATGTTGCGCGGCTCCGGAGTCAACTACGACATCCGCAAAGTAGACCATTATGGCATCTACGACCGCTTTAAGTTCCGCGTGCCTCTTGGCGATCATGGCGACGTCTACGACCGCTACATGGTGCGCGTTCTTGAAATGCGCGAGTCCGTTGGCATTCTAAATCAGGCGCTCAAGGAGATTCCCGGCGGCCCAATCATGGACCCCAAAGCGAAGATTCGCGGCTTCCGCCCCAAGCCGGGTGAGGCCTATGGCCGCATTGAAGGACCCAAGGGCGAGTTGGGCTTCTATCTAATCAGCGACGGCAGCCCAAACCCTTATCGTTACCGGGTGCGCCCACCAAGTTTAGTTAATCTTACCGTGCTTGAGGACATGTGTCTCGGCGTCAACGTCGCCGACGTCGTTCTCATCTTCGGCAGCGTCGACATCGTCCTCGGAGAAGTCGATCGATGAAGCAGTCAACATCGGGCCGTTGTTAGCTGATCACTGTCCACTGTTACTTGGAGGGAAGAACTTGTTAGGCGAGGGGATACTAAAAGGCATGGCGGAGACGGCAAGAAACTTTGCCGGCAGCTTTGTCTCTAAAGAACGGCTCACGACAGTCGAATACCCGGAACAGCGAATTCCCACCGTCGAGAACGCGCGCGTCTTTCCCTTCCTTGTCTACGACACCGCCGATTGGGAAGCCGGTCTCCGTTGCGTCGCCTGCCAGATCTGCGAAAAAGAGTGTCCGCCCAAGTGCATCTATATTGACAAGTCCAAAAACAAGAAACCCGATGCCGTTGGCAAACAGCAGTTCTATCCCACCCGTTTCGACATCGACATCTCCGTTTGCATGAGCTGCCAGATCTGCGTTGAAGTCTGCCCCTTCGAAGCCATCAAGATGGATACCGAGTTCGAGCTCGCCACCGACGACCGTTTCGCCGGCCTGCTTCTCGACCGTCATCAACTCGCCAAATCGAACGAGTACTACCACCAGATCCATCCCACCGAAGCGTCGGAAGTTGATGCGCGCTTGGCCGCAGAGAAAATCAAGTCCGACGCCAAGGCCAAAACCGCCGCCGATGCCGCCGCAGCTAAAGCCGCAGCGCCTGCACCGATTGCCAAACCTCCGGCAAAGCAAGAAGGAGCAGCAGACTAGCCCATGATCGATAAACCCATGATCGATAATATTGATCAGATCTTCCTGCTCCTCCAGCACTGGCTAGTTTCGTTTCTGCCCGCGAACCTGCAGGCTGCTGCGTCCGTGTTGCTCAGCGTCATCGTGATCGTCTGCCTCTTTCCCGCACTCTTCGCGCTCACCACGGTCTTTGAGCGCAAAGGCCTGGGCCGCATCCAGAATCGTCTAGGTCCCAACCGCGTTGGGCCATTCGGATTCTTCCAGCCGGTTGCCGACGGCATCAAGTCGCTCACCAAGGAAGACATCGTCCCTTCAACCGCCAATGCGCCGGTGCACTTTCTTGCCCCCATCGTGCTGGTGGTCGCGGTCTTCATGGGTTTCGCCGTGTTGCCCATGGGCCGCAACATGGTGCTCGTCGACATGGATGCCGGGCTGCTCTTCTACTTCGCTATGGGCGCATCAACGGAAGTCTCGGTCTTCATGGCCGGCTGGTCGAGCCGCAACAAATACTCGCTGCTCGGCGCCATGCGCGCCGTTGCCCAGATGATCAGCTATGAAGTCGTGCTGCTTCTGTCCAGCGTGGCCGTCGTCATGATCACCGGCTCGCTCTCGCTCCCCAAAATCGTCGAGGCGCAAAATCAATACACATGGAGTCTGCCGCACTGGTACATCTTTACGCCATGGGGACTCGCCGGCTTTGTCATGTACGCCATCGCCGCCACTGCGGAAACCAACCGTTCCCCCTTCGATCTTCCTGAAGGCGAATCGGAACTTGTCGCCGGCTACCACACCGAGTATTCGGGCTTCAAATTCGCGCTCTTTTTCCTTGGCGAATATCTTGCTATGTTCTCCATCTCCGGCCTCGGCACCACGCTCTTTCTCGGCGGATGGTCTGCGCCCTTTTCATTCCTGACCTGGATTCCCTCGTGGATCTGGTTCTTCTCCAAGCTCATGCTTTCCATCTTCGTCTTCATCTGGATGCGCGGAACCCTGCCCCGCCTGCGCCAGGATCAGCTCATGAACTTCGCGTGGAAATTCGTTCTTCCCTTCACACTGCTGAATCTGATGGTCACCGCGCTCTGGCGTTTCATGGGTGAGGGGTGGGAACGCTGGATTGTCTGTTCCGCAATCCTCGGCATCGTCTGGATCGTCATGGGTCGCATTGAAATGCGCAGCGAACATTTCGGCCCCAGGAGTTACCGCTATGCTGAATAGTTGCGGCCATCATAGCGGCAATGTGTCAGGGCACGACTTTAGTCGTGCCGCAAGAGAAACAAGATCGATTTGGGCTTTAGCCCCTGAGGGGCAATTCCGCGAAAGGACGGCCGCCGAATGACCCCCGTGTTTTACATCATCGCGGCCCTGACCATCGCCGGTGGCTGCGCCGCTGTGCTCTTGAAAAACCTCGTCCATGCCGCCCTCGCCGTCACCGTGGCATTCGGCGGCCTCGCGCTGCTCTTCCTCTCGCTCGACGCCCAGTTTGCCGGCTTCGCGCAAATCCTCGTCTACATCGGCGCAGTCGCCATCCTCATCGTCTTCGCCATCCTGCTCACGCGCGGTTCCGATCTGCCCAGAGACGGCGTCTTCAGCCGCACATGGCTGGTAGGCCTGGCGATTGCCGCCGGCATATTTTCAGTTCTTGCTTGGGCCGTGCTTCAATCCGCGCCGGCATTGCCTCAGCAATCCGCCGTTCCCGTCGTCACTGTGCACGACATCGGCAATGCGCTGGTCGGCCGCTACGTGCTGCCCCTTGAAATCGTCGCCCTGCTGCTCACCGCGGCCACCATCGGCGCAGTCATCGTCGCCATGCACGAGAAAGACGGTGCCCAATGACGCCCCTCACTGGCTACCTTCTCGTCGCAGCCCTGCTCTTTGCCATCGGCCTTGCAGGCGCTCTGGTCCGTCGCAACGCCATCCTGGTCCTAATCGGCATCGAACTCATGCTCAATGCCGCAAACCTGAACTTCATCGCCTTCTGGCGCTATGGTCCGCATCCTGAAGCCCTCACCGGCATGATATTCGCCATCTTCTCCATCGCCGTCGCCGCCGCTGAAGCCGCCGTCGGTCTCGGCCTGGTCATCGCCATCTACCGCCACGCGCAAACAACAGATCTCGACAAAATGAACAGGATGAAGGGGTGAGCCGTTGATACAAGAAGGTTCACTATCGGCCACCTTTCAATGCATGAGCGACTGCGGTTCGCCGGCGATTGTGCAATTTCTGTGGCTCATTCCTGCATTGCCTATCGTGGCCTCAGGCATTATCGCGCTGCTGAAACAGCCGAGGAGCAAGGCCGCCGCCACGCTGTCTATCGGATCTCTGTCTATTTCGCTTCTTCTTTCATTGGCGGCATTTAGTCATGTGTTATCTCATTGGGTCGGCTTCGCGGCAGAAAAATATCATTCAGTCGATGCGGTCCGGGAGACAGTCAACTTCTCCTGGTTCCACTTCGGCTCCTCCACTGTAGACCTCGGCTGGATCCTCGATCCTCTTTCGGCAATCATGCTCGTGATGGTCAGCTTCGTCGGCCTGCTCATCTTCATCTACTCCACCGGCTACATGGCCCACGACGAAAACTACACCCGCTTCTTCTGCTTCCTCTCGCTCTTCGCCGGAGCCATGCTGGGCGTCGTCATCTCCAACAGCCTGCTTCTGCTCTTCATGAACTGGGAACTGGTCGGCCTCACCTCTTACCTTCTCATCGGCTTCTGGTATCAAAAACCCTCAGCCGCTGCAGCCGCGAAGAAAGCCTTCCTCACCACCCGCGTCGGCGATATCTTCTTCCTCCTTGGAATCGTCTGGCTCTTCAGCTCAACCGGCACGCTTCTCTTCTACAACCACGGCTTCGGCTCCATGGAAGGCTGGGCCCTCGCCGCCTTGCTCTCGCAACACGCAGCTCTTGGTCTCACCGCCGCCGGCGCCATCGGCCTGCTCATCTTCGCCGGAGCCGCGGGCAAGAGCGGCCAGCTTCCTCTCCACGTCTGGCTGCCCGACGCCATGGAAGGCCCCACTCCCGTCTCGGCTCTCATTCACGCCGCCACCATGGTCGCCGCCGGGGTCTACCTCATCGCCCGCGTCTATCCGCTTATGCAGGCCGGTGCGCTCACCGGCGGAACAACAACCGCGCTCACTGTCGTCACATGGGTCGGCGCATCCACCGCGGTCTTTGCGGCCCTCATTGCCGTTGCGCAAAACGACATCAAGCGCATCCTCGCCTACTCCACCGTCTCGCAGCTCGGCTACATGATGGCCGGCCTCGGCCTTGGCGGCGTCGCCGTCGGCATGTTTCATCTCATCACCCATGCCTTCTTCAAGGCCCTCTTGTTCATGGGCGCGGGCTCCGTCATTCACGGCACCCACGACGAGCAGGACATCCGCCGTATGGGCGGCCTGCGTTCTGACATGCCTCTCACCTTCGCCACTTATGCCGTCGGCATGTTGGCGCTGTGCGGTGTTCCAATCTTTTTCTCCGGCTTCTGGTCGAAAGACGCAATTCTCGAATCAGCGCACGGATGGCCGCTCTCTCAAGCGCCCTACTACATGCTCATCTTCGGCGCCGTGCTCACGGCGTTTTATATGACACGCCAGGTCAGCTATGTCTTCTTCGGATACAACCGAGGTCACAAGTCAGCGCACGAAAGCCCGGCTGTCATGACCATGCCGCTCGTAATCCTGGCCTTCTTCGCCATGGCGCTCGGCCTCATCGGCACGCCCGCCTGGCCGTGGTTCCGCGCCTTTCTTGAAGGCCGCGCCGCACCCCTCGACCTGCACGCCTTCATCGAGCCGGCCTGGCTCATGCTGTTGCTCACATCCTGCGTCATCGTCATTGTGGGCATTGGATTCGGTTGGTGGCTCTACGGCAACGACACACCCAAGGCTGATGCGCCGGATGCGCTTGAAAAATCCATTCCCTGGGCCTGGGGCGTCCTTCGCGACAAGTTCTACATCGACGAACTCTACAGCCACACCGTAATCGCCTTCTACTATTGGTGGGCGCGCGTCGCCGACTGGTTCGACCGTCGGGTCTGGGGTGGCGCGGTCACCGCCGTCACCTGGCTCTTTGGCCTGTGGGCGCAGATCAACCGCTTCCTCGACACCAGCGTAGTCGACGGCACCTTCGACAAAGGTTGCGAAGAGCTCTCCAACAGCGGCGGCCTGCTCGCCAGCGTGCAGAGTGGCCGCGTCCAAACCTATTTGCGAATCCTGGCTGTCGGCGTCATAGCGTTGGTAGCAATTCTTATCTGGAGCGCGCGGCCATGAACGACTTTACGACCGGCTCTCACATCCTTACGCTGCTCACCGTGCTGCCCCTTGCAGGCGCGGCAGTCGCACTCTTCACTCGCAAGCACGCGCGCGCAGTCGCTCTCTTCACCACCATCGCAAGCCTCGCCGTAGCTCTCATAGTCTGGACTCACCTGCCCATCGATGGAACAATGGGCATGGTTGAACGCGTCGCATGGGCGCCCTCGCTCGGTATCGAATATCATCTCGGAGTCGACGGTCTCGGCGCGCTGATGCTCGTGCTCTCCGCCATCGTCACTCTCATGTCCGTCGATGCGGCCCACCGCGTGCACCATCAACCGAACCTTTACTTCGCCCTGGTCCTCATCCTCGAGTCCGGACTCTTCGGCTCCTTCACAGCGCTCAATTTCTTTCACTGGTTCTTGTTCTGGGAACTCAGCCTCATCCCGGCATTCTTCCTCATCAAGCTCTGGGGCGGAACGCGCCGCGGACCCGCAGCCACGCAATTCTTCGTCTACACCATGGCCGGTTCCGTAGCGTTGCTGGTGTCGTTCCTCGCCATCTTCCTCTCCACCAGCAGCCCAAGTGCACCGGGCACAATGGACTTCGCCCAGCTCACGCAGCTCGCCTCCACTGGCGCATTAGAGCAAATGGTCACCGCGCACCTCGGCCCCGTCATGATATGGCTGGCCATCGGCGTCCTTGCCGGCTTTGCAGTCAAGGTGCCGATGATGTCATTCCACACCTGGCTGCCCGCCGCGTACGCCGAGGCACCATCGCCCGTCACCATGCTCCTCACCGGCGCAATGTCCAAGATGGGCGTCTACGGCCTGCTCCGCATCGCGCTCCCGCTCTTCGGCCACCAGATCTCGCAGATGCGCACACCGCTTCTGGTGCTCGCCGTCATCACGGTGGTTATGGGCGCATGGGCCGCCGCCGCGCAAACCGACCTCAAGCGAGTCCTCGCCTACTCCTCCGTCAATCACCTCGGCTATTGCCTGCTCGGCATCTTTGCGATTGCCATTCCCGCATCGGGCGCCGCAG
>JBARBP010000213.1:0-10607 GCA_049793195.1 Occallatibacter sp.
TCCTTGCGACGTCTCTGTCTTTGTCGCTAGGGTGGGAGAGCACGACAGCCGCCATGGCAAGGAAGAAATGACGCTCGTTGCAAGAGAAATGCAAAGACAATAGGAGCTTCCCATGCAAACAACCCGCCGCTTCTTTCTCCATAAAGGCGCACTCGCCATCGCGGGAACCGCAGCCATCCCCGGCTTCCTCGTCCGCTCCGTCCTCGCTGAAACCGAAGCAGCCCCAGGACGCCGTCTCGTCGTCATCTTTCAGCGCGGAGCCGCAGACGGCCTCAACATCGTCGTCCCCTACCGCGAAAAGAACTACTACGCCATGCGCCCCAGCATCGCGATTCCCCAGAACCAGGTCCTTGATCTCGATGGATTCTTTGGTCTCCATCCCTCTCTTGCCGCCTTCAAGCCCCTCTATGACCAGGGTCAGCTTGCCATAGTCCATGCCGCGGGCTCGCCCGATATGTCCCGCTCCCACTTCGACGCGCAGGACTACATGGAATCCGGCACGCCCGGCGTCAAGAGCACTCAGGACGGTTGGCTTAACCGCGCGTTGCAAGCTGAAGACCTGCGCCGCCGCGAACAGCACACTGCCTTTCGCGCCCTCGCGCTCGGCTCCGAAGTTCCGCTGACCCTCGCCGGCAAAATCCCCACCATCGCGCTCAACAATCTCAACAGCTTCGCCGTTGGCGGTCGCGGTCCCAACCCCTCACCCGCGGCCAGCGCCTTTGAGGCCATGTACGGCGACAGCGGCGACCACATCTTCCACGCCGCGGGTGACGAAACCTTCGAAGCCGTAAAGATGCTGCGCACCGCCAACCCCGCGCAGTACACGCCCGGCCCCGGTGTCGAATACCCCAACTCCGACTTCGGCAACAACATGCGCCAGATCGCCCAGCTCCTCAAGGCCAACCTGGGAGTTGAAGCCGCTTTCACCGATGTCAGCGGCTGGGACACCCATCACGATCAGGGCGGCGTCAACGGCCAGCTCTCCAACCGTCTACGCGACTTCTCTTCGAGCATCGCAGCCTTTTGGCGCGACCTCGGTGATAGCGCCGAAAACGTCACCCTCGTTACCATGTCGGAGTTCGGCCGCACCGCCCGCGAAAACGGCACCGGCGGCACCGACCACGGCCACGCCAACGCCATGTTCATCCTTGGCGGCAACGTCAAAGGCGGCAAAGTTTACGGCCGATGGCCCGGCCTCGACAACGATCAGCTCAACGAAGGCCGCGACCTCGTCCTCACCACCGACTTCCGCAATGTCCTCGGCGAAGTCGTCAGCGAAACCCTCGGCGCCACCAACATGGAAACAGTCTTCCCCGGTGCAGCCCTATCTCCTGCCCGTTTCCCCCGCCTGGTCTAGACCTCACTCAAATCAACTGCGGGTGCCCAATCTGGGAGCCGGGGTACCCTCAGGGTCGTGGCACCACGTTCTTGTTTTTGTGGCGAGGGTGGGATAGCGGAAAGCCCCCACCAGCAAAGACGGCGGCGCCAAACTCCGCAAAAAATGGCATACCCTCACCCCGTCAACTCAACCCCCAATAAAAACCTCTTGACCAAGATATTCCAATATAAGAATATGTACAGAAGTAGCCTGCTCTGCCCCTTTCGATCGCCCCATCAGTACACCGCGAAGCTCGCCAAAATCCCCCGGAGAAGAACCACGCAATGAAGAATCTCTATGAAGTGAGCACAACCGACGAACTGAAAGCCCGCCTGGCGCAACTGCAACCTGAGAGCCAGCGGCAGTGGGGCACAATGACCGTCGCTCAAGCAGTGGCGCACTGCGCAGATGCCATGGCCTGGGCCGTTGGAGAAACGATTCCCGCCCCTGCCAGCTTTGTCCAACGCCTTGCCGGACGCATCTTGAAACCCCTCGTGCTCGGTGGCGACACGCCGTTTCGCCGCAACTCCCCCACCTCGCCCGATCTTATAATCCGCAATGACCGGAACCTGGAGGCTGAACGCAGCCGCCTGTGTCAAATGATCGACAGGTTTGCCGCTGCGGGCCCTGGCGGATGCACCACCCATCCCCACAGCTTCTTCGGAAAGATGAATCCTACCGAGTGGGCGACTTTGATGTACAAGCACCTCGATCATCATCTGCGCCAATTCGGCGTCTAGCCCCGCTAACATGGCGCGAAGCACGCTGGGCGCCCCATCGGATGCCGGAGACCTGTGGAGCCCTCTGGGCCGGCCCGGGTCAGCAGCTTCATCGCGACGAATAGGGTTGACGCACGATCTCAACCACTGGCCGCGCCCCCACCCCGTGATTTACCCTCAAACTCGGTATGAAACTCAAGACTTCGCTCCTCATCTCCGCTTTTGCCGTAACCGCACTGGCCTCCGCTTCGTGCGACGTGCTCGCCCAGCAGTCCACCCCGGCCCCCGCGGACCTGCCCGATGCCCCCACAGCCACTGTCGCCGTCACCATTGTTCCCAACGGCCCCATGGTCGTCATGGACACCTCAATGGGTCGCATCACCTGCCAGTTTTACCAAAAGCAGGCCCCCATCGCTGTCGCCAACTTCATCGCCCTCGCGCAGGGAACAAAGGACTGGACCGACCCCAACACCAAGCGCGTCGTGCACCACAAGCCGCTCTACAACGGCACCACCTTCCACCGCGTTATTCCCGAGTTCATGATCCAGGGCGGCGACCCCATCGGCACCGGCATGGGCGACCCCGGCTACGCCTTCAACGACGAAATCGATCCCAACCTCAACTTCGATCGTCCCGGCCGCCTCGCCATGGCCAACTCCGGCCCCAACACCAACCGCAGCCAGTTCTTCGTCACCGAGCAGGCCAACGACAGCCTCAACGGCCACTACACTCTCTTCGGCCAATGCGACGACTCGAGCGTCGACGTCGTCAAAGCCATCGCCCGTGTCCCGCGCGACGCCGACGACAAGCCCCGCTCACCGGTGATCCTGCAAAAAGTCGCCATCGTGCCTGTTGGCCAGCCTTTGCCGCCCGACCCCAACGCCGCCCCGGCTCTCAAGCCGCCACCAGCCTCGCCCAAACCATAACCTGATCGGGTGCCCCGTCCTCGCGCAGCTTCATCGCGCTAGCGTGGGTTAGAACAAGGCCCGCACCAGTCGAGGTTCTCCATCGTCAAGAGATTTTTGAAGGGTATGGGCTTTAGCCCGTACATAAATGCCAACAAGAAGCGTCGGGGGCTTTAGCCCCTGAGGGAATAACGGCTTCGCAACAAGGACTCAGCTTCGAATCTCCGAGTCCGCAAGTGTATTCAAGGAGTTCAAATGTCACTAGCCCCAGGAACCTACGCTGTCTTCTCCACCACCGAAGGCAAGATCACCGTCCGCCTCTTCGAGTCCGAAGCTCCCATCACCGTCAAGAACTTCATTGAACTCGCCGAAGGCGCCAAGGAGTGGACCCATCCCACCACCCACGCCAAGTCAAAAGACAAGCTCTTCGACGGCACCGTCTTCCACCGCGTCATTCCCGACTTCATGATCCAGGGCGGCGACCCCACCGGCACCGGCATGGGTGGCCCAGGCTACCGTTTCCAGGACGAGACCAAGGGCTCCCCGCACAAATTCGACAAGCCCGGAAAGCTCGCCATGGCCAACAGCGGCCCCGGCACCAACGGCTGCCAGTTCTTCATCACCGTCGCCCCCACCACCTGGCTCACCGGCAATCACACCATCTTCGGCGAAGTCGTTGAAGGCCAGGACATCGTCTCCAAAATCTCGCTAGTCCCTCGGAACAGCCAGGACAAACCCCACAAACCCGTGGTCCTCGAATCCGTGGTCATCGACCGAGTCGCCTAGCGCCAGCCAAGCTGGCTCTACGATGGCAGTCTCCAAAATCTCCGAAAAGGCCCCCGTGCCCCATCTTTTCCGCTTTTTCCTGCGGAAAGGGTGGGAAGCCACAGAACTTCATCGCAATCAAAAACGGTCACGCAGTTTCTTTCGCGGCATCCGCCCCCTCAGAACACATTCACATTCAGCCCCGCGATGAACTGAATCCCCGGCACGCGCAGTTTGTGCAAGTCCGCGTCGTGCGTAAGGAATAAGTCCACGCCCGACGCGGCCGCGCAGGCCAGGTGAATCGCATCTGCCGGCCTCACATTCGCATTCGCGCGCAACTCGGCAAAAAGCTCCGCCGCTTTGTGATCAAAGGGCAAAACCTCGATTCCCCCGCTGTCGAAGAGTTGTCTTACTTTGGCCGCAAGCACTGCGTGTTTGTGCCTGAGCGGTCCGGTCAAAACCTCTCCCAAGCAGAGATAGCTCGCGCAAAGCCGGTCTCCGCGGTGCAGCATCGATTGCAGAATCTCTTCCACACGCGCAGCATATGTCGGATGCTCCTCAAGCCAATACACGAACACCATCGAGTCCCAGTAAATCCGGCTCATTCGAGATCCTTCTTGCCCGGACCGTAGAACTCAGCGCGCTCCCGGTTGAGAAAGGCTTCCCCGCCTCCCTCATCAGCAAACACATCCTTGCCCATCCCGCGCAACTCGTAAAAGAGCCGTACCCATGGCTGGTCCGCCGGAGCCGACCCGCCGGAAGCGGCGTTTGCCCCTTCCAACGTCCTCGCCTTCGCAGGTCCGGCAAGGCCCACCGTGTATGTCACCGTCACCGTTGTTCCCCGGCCACTGGGCGGGCCCTGCTTCGAGCTCACCTTGACGCCGGCTTCTTTCTCCAACAGCCGCGACTCCATCACTTGGCAGACATTCGGTACCCGGTTCTTCAGACCAAGTTCGCGATGGATATCGCCCGCTCGCAAGGTTACCAATGTCTCCCGCCTTTGCCGTGCTGGTTCCAGATACTGCGTCCGTATATACTCGCGAATCTCTTTCGCATCGGCCATGTTGTGTTTCTCCACTTAGATAAACATAACATAACACAACAACCGTCGGATGCGCAATCCGGCATCATCCGGGCAACCCGCCCTATCTTGTTAATAAATGGCGGCTTCCGCACCGTTCGTCACAAATCCCTGTCATACCGGCGATCCAACTCCATCCGATGCGCTATCATTCCTAATCGGATCAGCCAGCTCCTTCCGGCCCACACGCGGTCCGGCTCGCACATTCGGCCGGGCTCGTAAACACACCAGTCTCTCCACCACAATTGGAGCTTCTTGGAATGTCCGCCTACAAAGCCTCGTCTCGTATCGCCCTCTTCTCATCGTTCTTCGTTTCGATCATCACCGCCGTGCCGATTCGCGCCGCCGACGCCCCGCCCCTCCATCGCGGCTATTACTCCTACCCCGCGCTTCACGAAGACACCGTCATCTTCACCGCCGAAGGCGATCTCTGGTCGGTAGATATTCATGGTGGCGCAGCCCATCGCCTCACCTCCGGCAGCGGCACTGAAAACATGGCCACCATCTCCCCCGACGGCAAGACCGTTGCCTTTCGCGCCAACTACGAAGGCCCCGCAGAGGTCTACACCATGCCCGTTGAAGGCGGCCTGCCCCAGCGCCGCACCTGGGACGGCGACTCCCAGCCCGCCGGCTGGGCTCCTGACGGCCGTCTTCTCGTATCCACCGAGCGCTATGCCACTCTTCCCAATGACCAGCTCGCCCTCATCGACGATCGTGGCGGCCGCGAGATCGTTCCCCTCGCCCAGGCCGCGGAAGGCGTGTACGCCTCCGATGGACACACCCTCTTCTTTACCCGCTGGTTCGTGCAGCCCAGCCAGACCAAGCGTTACAAAGGCGGCTCTGCCGAAAATCTCTGGAGCTTCGACGGCAAGAACGAAGCCGTTCCCCTCACTGCCGACTACCCCGGCGCCTCCGCTCACCCAATGTTCTGGAACGGCCGTGTTTATTTCCTCTCTGACCGCGACGGCGTCATGAACGTCTATTCCCTCGTCCCAAATCTTGCCTCGCAAGGTCACGGCGTCCGCCAGGAAAGCCACCAGCACATCTTCGACGTCCAGTCCGCCTCGCTCTTCGATGGCCGCATCGTCTACGCCTCCGGCTCCGATCTCTGGCTGCTCGACCTATCTACCGGCCACGAACAGTTGATCCCCATCACCCTTGTCTCCGACTTCGACCAGATGCGCCAGCATTGGGTCAAAAAACCCATCGAGTACCTCACCGCCGCCCATCTCTCGCCCGATGGCGCCAACACCGTCTTCACCGCCCGTGGCGAAATCTTCCTCATCCCCGCCAAATCAGGGCGCATCGTCAAAGTCGCCGGTGAATCCGATGTCCGTTATCGCGAAGCGCGCTTCCTTCCCGATGGCAAAAGCATCGTCGCCCTCTCCACCAAAACCGGAGAAACCGAATTCTGGAAGTTCGCCGCCAATGGCGAGTCCGCCCCCGAGCAATGGACACACGACGCCACTGTCCTGCGCTGGGAAGGCGTCCCCTCGCCCGACGGCCACTGGCTCGCTCACCGCGACAAGGATCAGCAGCTTTGGATCTACGACATCAAAACCAAGCAGAACAAGCGCATCGCCCAATCCATGAACAACGACTTCAGCGACCTCACCTGGTCGCCAGACAGCCGTTGGCTCGCATACGCTGAAATTGCCGACAACACCTTCCAGCAACTGAAAATCCTCAACGTCGACAACAGCGCAATTCAAGCCATTACCTCCGATCAATACAACAGCGGCGCTCCCGCCTGGAGCTCCGACGGCAAGTGGCTTTACTTCCTCTCCGACCGCAATCTCAAAACCACCGTCCAGTCGCCATGGGGAACCCGCGAACCCCAGCCGCACTTCGACCGCTCCCTAAAGATCTACGAGCTTGCTCTCACCACCGGTCTTCGCTCTCCCTTCCTTCCCCCGGACGAGTTGAATCCTGACACATCCAAAAAGGACGACGACAAGAAGAAAGATGACGACAAAAAAGACGACGACAATAGCAAGGATGTGAAGACCGCACCCCCAGACACAAAGCCCACAGACAAGTCCACCGCCAACAAGGACGATAAAACCGCTGCCAAAAATGATGCCGCCAAAGACGATAAGAAAGACGAGAAAAAGCCCGCCGAAGTAAAGATCGACTTCAACGATCTCGCCTCGCGCGTCGACGAAGTTCCCCTCCCGCCCGGCAACTACGATTCGCTCCAGGCAACAGAAAAGCGCCTCTGTTGGCGCTCCCGCAATGACGATCCGGAGCGCACGCTGGCCCTCCAGTGCCTCGACATCGCCAACAAGGGCGCAGAAGTCGACACCCTGCTCCCCAAAATCAAGAGCTTTGAAATCTCCGCCGATCGCAAAAAGTTCCTCGTCCGCCAGGACGATGACTTCTTCGTCCTCGATTCAGACGCCAAACCCTCCGCGCTCTCCGATGCCAAGACGATGGCCAAAGCCAAAATCGATCTCTCCCACTGGGCCATCGCCACCAATCCCCGTGAGGAATTCCGCGAGCTCTTCATCGATGCCTGGCGTCTCGAGCGCGACTACTTCTACGATCGCCACATGCAGGGCGTCGATTGGCAGGCCATGCGCGACCGCTATCTCCCCCTCGTCGATCGCGTCTCCGATCGCGGCGAACTCAACAACATCATCGCGCAAATGGTGAGCGAGTTGTCCGCGCTCCACACATTCGTCCGGGGCGGCGACGCTCGCAAGCCTTCCGACAACATCGACACAGCCACGCTCGGCGCCGTTCTCCACCGCGACGAAAAAGCTGGCGGCTACGTGGTCCAGCACATCTATCAGCACGATCCCGACTTGCCCGATCAGGCGCCACCCCTCGCCCGCCCCGAATCCCTCGTCAAGGAAGGCGAAGTCATCGTAAGCATCGATGGCCAGAATCTCCTCGACTTCCCCGATGAGCGCGAACTGCTGCGTGGCAAAGCCGGCCAGCAGATCATGCTCCACGTCAAGCCCGCCACCGGCCCTGAAAACGGCAACGCTCGCGACGTTCTCGTCAAGCCCATTAGTGCGTCCAATGACGCTGACATGCGCTACGCGGAGTGGGAGTACACACGCCGACTCCAGGTCAATGCCGCCTCGGCCGATTCCATCGGCTACGTCCACCTCCAGGCCATGGGCCCCGACGATATCGAGCGGTGGGCCCGCGCATATTACCCCGTCTTCAACCGCCAGGGCCTTATCATCGACGTCCGCCAGAACCACGGCGGCAATATCGACTCCTGGCTCCTCGGCGATCTCCTCCGTAAGGCCTGGTTCTACTGGCAACCGCGCGTTGGCAATCCAAGCTGGAATATGCAATACGCCTTCCGCGGTCACATCGTCGTCCTTTGCGATCAGGACACTGCCTCTGACGGCGAAGCCTTTACCGAAGGCTTCAAGCGCTTCAAAATGGGCACCGTCATCGGCACCCGCACCTGGGGCGGCGAAATCTGGCTCTCCGGCAGCAACATCCAGGCCGACAACGGCATCGCCACGGCAGCGGAAGTCGGCGTCTACGGCCCAGACGGCATCTGGCTCATCGAAGGACACGGCGTCGACCCCGACGTCGTCGTCGACAATCTCCCTCACGCCACCTTCACCGGACAAGACGCGCAACTCCAGGCCGCCATCGACCTGCTCAAGAAAGAGATCAAGGAAGATCCGCGTCCCGTCCCCCAGCATCCCCCCTACCCCGACAAATCCTTCAAGTACCAGCAATAGTCGTGGTCAGGAAACAAACCGGGCGCCCCACCTTCGGCGCGTATTTGTTTTTCGCGCCCAAAGTGAGATAGCTCCACCTATCTATAAGTTTTGTCTTTAGCTTTTTATTGTTTCTTATGTTTTTCCGCTGACATGCAGACTCGCATGTGCCCCATTCATCGCGGCCTCATCGCGATGAGTGGGATAGGTTAGAGGAAGGCTCCGGACCACGGCATCTCCGTGACAGCGCCGATCACCCCTTCCCGCACAACCCCAGCAGCGCCGCCCCAAACTTCTCTACCTTCGCCGGTCCCATTCCATCAATCTCCAGCAGTTGTTTCGGAGTCGCCGGCCGCGCCATGGCCAACGCCGTCAGCGTCCGGTCGTGCATCACCACATACGCCGGAACCCGCAGCCGTTTCGCCTCCGCCGCCCGCCACTCCCGCAACCGCGTCGCCAAAGCCTCACTCTCAGCCGGCAACGCCACCGGCCCCGCATCCACCATCTTTGCCCCAGCCTTGGTTTTCTTCGTGCGCCCCGGCGCTTTAGCCTGCCCCGCAAACGCATCCACAATCCCATCGCTCAGCAGCAGCGCCAGCGGAGTCGTCCGCCGCACCTCCAACCCGGCATCCGTCAGCCGTGCCTTGCGAAACCGGATAACCTCTCCATCCTTCTCGAACTCTGCCTCTTCAATCTCGATCAGCCCCGTCCGCACCATCGCATCCAGCAGCCCTTCATACGAATCCCGGCTCAATTTTCCCAGCGAATCCAGACTCCGCTGAAGCGTCCCCGTCGCCCGGTAATCCACCCCTCGCAGTTCGTCCACAATCTCCTGCACCATCGTCCGCTCCACCGCTGTCGCATGACGAAATTGCCTCAGCTCCGCCCCCGCCGGATCGCACACATCGCACGTCCCGCACGTCCGGCTCGCATCCGCCACATCCCCAAAGTGCCGCACCAGCGCCGCCATCCTGCATTCGGTCGACGTCGTAAATCGCAGCACCTTCTCAAACTGCTCTGCCCGGTGCTGCGCCTGAATCGTATAAGTCTTCTTCCATCCCGTCCCGCCCCTGGTTACCGAGCCCCCAAAGTCCACCCGCGCCCCGCCGTGAATCTCCAGCTTCTCCAGTGCCTTGTCGAACTCTTCTTCGCCCAGCTTCGATGCCCCGCGCATCTCGTCAACCAGCCTTGGCTCCTCACCAAGCGCCTTGAAAACCGCGTTCAGATTCTCCACCGGCGGATAGTCTCGATTCAGAAAGAAGTCGTGCGTCCGCTGGTCCGCATAGCTATGCATCAGGTACGTCCGGCTTTGCGCCCCATCGCGGCCCGCGCGTCCAATCTCCTGGTAATAGCCCTCCAGCGTTGCCGGCAATCCCGCATGAATCACCGTCCGAATATCCGCCTTGTCGATCCCCATGCCAAACGCGATCGTCGCCACCACCACTTCAAGCTCGCCCGCCTGGAACGCCGTCTGTACCCGCTCCCGCGTCTCCGCGTCCAGCCCCGCATGATATGCCGCCACCGGAATCTTCCGCGCCAATTCGCCCGCAAGAGCTTCCGACTGCTTCCTCGACACCGCGTACACAATCGCCGGTCGCCGCGCCGCATCAGCCAATAAACACGCAATCGTTCCCGCCCGCTCCGGCACAGGCAGTTCCACCACCTCAATCGCCAGGTTCTCCCGCCGGAATCCATGGATGAACTTGAGTGGCTTCACCATCCCCAGTTGTACCAGGTTGTCTGCCTGCACCGACGGCGTTGCCGTCGCCGTCAACGCAACCACCGGGGTCCCCGCGGATGGGTCCCTGTCCGCGGGGTGGTCAACGACGGGAGCCCCATCCTCTCCGCCCCTCAGCCCCGGCAGGTGTTCCCCCAGCATCCGGTAATCCGGCCTGAAGTCATGCCCCCATTGCGAAATGCGATGCGCCTCGTCAATCGCAATCAGCGCCAGCCTCTTCTTGGCCAGCATCTGGGCAAACCCCGGCACCCGCAGCCGTTCCGGCGCAATAAACAGAACCTGCAATTCCCCGCTCAGGTAATCCACGCAAGCCTGCCGCGCCACCGCGC
>JBARBP010000214.1:0-4828 GCA_049793195.1 Occallatibacter sp.
TGGCGGGCCCTCTGTCTTTACTATCGGAACGATGATTACTTTTTATCAGCGGAATTTCCGTTTGCATGTGACCCAAATCACATGAGTGGACCCGCAAATCCATTGCCGCCAACTTCCCCCCAATGCTACAAACAACCCATGACCGCCAACGACTTCCGCGCATCTTTGGCTCAGGAAATCCCGTCCACCGCCCTGTCCGCACCCTTGGCAGCCCTCTGGTGGGACGCGAAAGGCGACTGGGCCCAGGCTCACGGCCTCGTGGACGAACTCGAAACGCCCGAAGGCATGGCCGTCCACGCCTACCTCCACCGAAAGGAAGGTGCAACCTCCAACGCCGACTACTGGTACACCCGCGCCGGCCGCGCCTACCACCGCCCCGCACTCGAAGAAGAATGGTCAGCGCTCGTCGAAGGATTGCTGTAAGTCGGTCCAGCAGCAGGCGCCGCTAAGCCATCTCCGCTTCCTCTACCGTGGTCGCCATTGGGAACACCCGATCCACCCTGGTCAGCTTCAGCAACTGCAGCACCCGTGCACCCACCCCTGCAGCCACCATGCCAATCCCCCGGTGATGGCACCGGACATGGTGCGCAACAATCATGCCCAGCCCCATCGAATCCACGTATGGAACATCGGTCAGATCCAGAATATTCAGCTCAACCGGCGCTCCGCCCTCCATCGGAGTCAGATCGAAAACCTTCTGTAACTCGTCCGGCGTCAACTTTCCATACATGTCGCGTGCCGTGAACGGTCCGCACATTTTGATGATCACGGTGGATGGGGACTTGCCTGTCTTGCGATCGATCGTGAAGGGAGTGCTCTTCCAGATCATCGAATCGGTGTCAGTCATCGTACCTCTCCTTTTTTTTGAGTTCGCCGGCTCAACTTGCAATCGAGTTCGCCGCCGTTGCGACCACTCACCGGAGACGTAGTGCTGTAGACCGGTGCCAGTCAAATATGTGGGACAGGGAAGCCGAGGAGCAAGCCACCGCGATTCATTTCGCACAAATCCCAGCGCTCGTTCCTCAGAAACTCATAATAACTGGTCGGCACTCACCCAACGGCCTTCGCCAAAGCAATCCAACCCACGCCGACGGTCCATCGTCACATCTCTCCCCGCCCATCCAGGAGTAGAATTCCGTCCTGAAATCGCAAAAGAGAGTAAGGCCATGCAATACCGGAAATTTGGAACCCTCGACTGGAACGCCTCCGCGCTCGGCTTTGGCTGCATGCGCCTGCCCACTGCGGATGGCCAGCGCAACAGCCCCAACATCGACGAGCCGCAAGCCATCGGCATGATCCGCCGCGCCATCGACAACGGCGTCAACTACATTGACACCGCCTATCCCTATCACGCTGGCCAAAGCGAGTTCGTCGTCGGCAAAGCGCTGCAGGATGGCTACCGCGAAAAGGTCAAGCTCGCCACCAAGCTGCCCATCTGGCTCGTCAATGCTCCTGAAGACTTCGACCGTCTCCTCGACGAGCAGTTGAAAAAGCTCCAGACTTCCTGCATTGACTTCTACCTCCTCCACGCCCTCGATCATGCCCGCTGGCAGGATATTGTCCTCCGCCACAATCTCCTCGCACGTGCCGCATCCGCCCTCGCCGATGGCCGCATCCGCCATCTCGGCTTCTCCTTCCACGGCGATCTTGCTGCCTTCGAGGAAATCCTCAATGGCAGCGACCTCTGGACCTTCTGCCAGATTCAATACAACTACGTCGACACCCAAAACCAGGCCGGAACCCGTGGCCTGCACCTCGCCGCCGCCAAAGGCCTCGCCGATGTCGGCATGGAGCCGCTCATGGGCGGCCGCCTCACCGACCCGCCCCCCGGCATCCTCGAAGCCATGCGCCGCTATCCCATACAGCGTTCGCCCGCCAGGTGGGCCCTCGACTGGCTTTGGAATCAGCCTGAAGTCACCGTTGTCCTCAGCGGCATGAGCACCATCGGTCAGGTCGATGAAAATCTGCGTCTCGCCGCGGCCTCATCCATTGGCGTCTTCACCCCCGCCGACCAGGCCCTGCTCGCCGATGTCCGCGAAAAATACCTCGAGCGCAACGTCATCCCATGCACCCGCTGCGGCTATTGCATGCCCTGTCCGAACGGCGTCGATATCCCTCTCAACTTCGAGTTCTTCAACTACGCCCATGCCTTCGACGACGCCGACACCTCCCGCTTCCGCTATCGGACATTCACCCCCGAGCCCCAGCGCGCCAGCTCCTGCATCAACTGCGGTACTTGCGAGCCCTTATGTCCGCAGCACATCCCCATCGCCGAATGGATGCCCAAAGTCTCCGCTTTGCTGGATTGATTGAACTGGATTGACAGAGGCGGGCGAACTCCACGATTCAGACCGAAAGAATTCGAACTAAAGAGTGACCGGGGCAAGAGTTCGGGAGGGGCTAGGAAGACATCGTTATACTTATTTCGCTTCCCATTGGAGATGGCGATGTCTTCTAGACTTGCTCCGCCGCGTGTATTGGTGCCCTTAGTAATTGCACTGAACTTCATTTCATTCACCAATTACACCCATGCACAGCAATGTCATATGGCGCACGACAAAAACGCACTCAAGGCCCTGCAGGAGAGGGCTGCCACCGGAGATGCAGACGCGGAGTGTGGCCTGGGCAAACAGTACGAACATGCACTCGGTGTCGCGCAGGACAACACACAGGCAGTGCTCTGGCTGCGCAAAGCGGCCGAGCAGGGCAACATCGCAGCGCAGGTTGAACTTGGCGTTGTTTTTGACAACATGCTGGACTACGCGCAGGCTTTCACTTGGTACAGCAAGGCTGCCGAACAGGGCAACGCAAGGGCACAATATAACCTTGGGCTCTGTTATTTGAATGGCGAATCTGTCAATAAGGACATGGCACGAGCCTTGGATTTGTTCCGCAAAGCCGCCAACCAAGGCGATGCGATAGCCCAGCATGAGCTTGGCGTAATGTATCAAGACGGTGTGGGTGTTCAGCGGGATTACACACAAGCAGCGAACTATTTTCGTGAATCTGCAGATCAAGGAATCGCTGAGTCACAGTACGGCCTGGGATTCCTCTATCTTAACGGCAACGGTGTGCCGAAGGATTTCAATCAGGCCACCGCTTGGATGCTTAAGGCTGCTGAGCAGGGTGAGACAAAAGCGCAGTACAATCTCGGTTCCTGCTATATCAACGGTGAGGGAGTAAGCCGGGACCTGGATGAAGGGTATTTCTGGATATTTCTTGCTGACACCCGCACGACGGATAACGATTTGAAGGGATATGCAGAGAACTCTCTTGAGGCGCTCACCAAAGTCATGAAGAGAAACGACATCAAGAGGGCACAGAAGCGTGCACAAGCATGGCTGAACGAGCGCCATTCCTTGAGGGATGAACAATAGAAGGCAGTTGGCCCGGGTGCCAAGAGAAGCAAGCTTCACAATTAATGATGGGTGCCCCGGGTCTCTCGCACTTGGGGACCCGGGGTAGTCAGATCCCCCCTCGTCAACCCCGCAAATCCCTGTTCACTCCATGAAACACGTTTCATAATGTGGGAACCGACGCCCGCCCTGTGTCACGCATCACTGGCGCTTCCTACCCCCCCATTCCACACTCTCTCTAGCGGTTGATCACCCTGAACCGCGCTATGAGGGTTACGGAATGAGTGAGCAGAAATCAACTGGCAATACGGTAATTCTTGATGGGAACGAGGCCGCCGCCTCGGTTGCCTATCGTCTCTCTGAAGTCGTCGCCATCTACCCCATCACCCCATCCTCCCCGATGGCCGAGTGGGCCGATCAATGGCGCTCCGAGAATAAGAGAAATATCTGGGGCGCATTGCCCATCGTGGAAGAACTGCAGAGCGAAGGCGGCGCATCCGGCGCACTTCACGGCGCGTTGCAGGCTGGTGCCTTCGGAACCACCTTCACCGCCTCGCAGGGTCTCCTGCTCATGATCCCCAACATGTTCAAGATCGCCGGTGAGCTCACCCCGGCCACCATGCACGTGACGGCTCGTACGCTGGCTACTCACTGCCTGTCTATCTTTGGCGACCACTCCGACGTCATGGCCTGCCGGTCCACAGGCTGGGCCATGCTCGCCTCCAACTCCGTTCAGGAAGTTGCCGATCTCGCCCTGGTCGCGCAGATAGCCACCCTCGAGTCCCGCATTCCGTTCATGCATTTCTTCGATGGCTTCCGCACTTCGCACGAAGTCGGCAAGATTTTCCCCATCTCCGACGACACCATTCGCGCCTTGGTCGACGACAAGTATCTCGTCGATTTCCGCAGAAACGCCCTTACGCCCGACCGCCCGATCCTCCGCGGCACCGCGCAAAATCCTGACGTCTTCTTCCAGGCCCGCGAAGCCTGCACTCCTTTCCACAACGCCGTTCCCGCAATCGTGCAGTCCGTCATGGACCGCTTCGCGAAGCAAACTGGCCGCGCCTATCGCCTCTTCGACTATTACGGTGCACCCGACGCCGAGCGCGTCGTCATCCTCATGGGTTCCGGCGCTGAAGTTGCTGAAGAAGCCGTCGACCTCATGGTCAAGCAGGGTGAAAAGATCGGCCTCCTCAAAGTCCGCCTCTATCGGCCCTTCGATGCCAGTGCCTTCCTCGGTGCACTTCCCAAAACCGTCAAGGCCATCGCGACTCTCGACCGCTGCAAGGAACCCGGCGGCGCTGGCGAGCCGCTCTATCAGGACATCCTCACCGTCCTCGCCGAAAACTCCGCCGCCTTGCCCTTCGCTGCCATGCCCAAAGTCATCGGCGGCCGCTACGGCCTCTCCTCCAAGGAGTTCACGCCTGCCATGGTCAAGGGCGTCTTCGACGAGCTGGCAAAGCCCGCCCCCA
>JBARBP010000215.1:0-3178 GCA_049793195.1 Occallatibacter sp.
AGAAAATCCTCGCGCACAAAACTCTGGAAGCCGTGTACATAATTGCGCAGCAGCTCGGTATTGTCGTAGAGCATCTTCTCGAAGTGCGGAACCACCCATTGCTCATCCACGCTGTAGCGGTGAAAACCTCCGGCAAGCTGGTCGTAGACGCCGCCCCGCGCCATCTTTTCCAGTGTCGTGATAAAAGCATCCCGCGCCTGCTCGTTGTCGCGGTTCATCGCCATCTCCAGCAGCAGATCCAGCGATGCCGGATGCGGAAACTTGGGCTGCGTACCGAATCCCCCATAGCGCGGATCGAACTTCCCGATCGCCGAACCGGCAATCTTGTCCACCAGCGCCAGCGTCAGCTCTCCGCCGCGACCCGAAAAACTCTCATTGTGCTCGATGGCAGCCATCACGCTGCCCGCAGTCTCCAGCGCCTCTTCCCGCCGCTCCCGCCACACCTGCGACATCGCCAGCAGCACCCGCCCAATCCCCGGCCTCCCATAGCGGTCGTCGCGCGGAATGTACGTCCCCCCAAAATAGGGCCGCCCATCCGGCGTCAGAAACGCAGTCAGCGGCCAGCCGCCCTGTCCCGAAATCGCAGACACCGCCGCCTGGTAGCGTGCATCCACATCCGGCCTCTCGTCGCGATCCACCTTCACCGCGACAAAATGCTCGTTGATGAGCTTGGCCACCTCCGAGTCCTCATATGACTCGCGATCCATCACGTGGCACCAGTGGCACCACACCGCCCCAATATCCAGCAGGATCGGTTTGTCCTCCGCCTGGGCGCGCGCAAACGCCGCCTCACCCCACGGATGCCACTTCACCGGCTGATGCCGGGCTGAGCGCAGGTAAGAAGAAGCCGCATTTTCAAGAAGATTGGCGCCACCAGTGATAGGCGAAGGTTCCATGTGCTGAGGATAAATCTATTTCGCGCCCTAGGTCTCGTCGTTCCGCACAAATCGCTGGGTGCAAGGTACGAACTGTGCCCCATTCATGCTGCGCTCTTTGCAGCATGAGTGGGAGCGATCGCTCACACCTTCCCCAACTCCGCCTCAATCGCCGCCACCAGCCCTGGCGCATCCGGCTGTGTGTCCGGTTCGAACCGCTCCACCACTTCTCCCGACCGGCTCACCAGAAACTTCTCGAAATTCCAGGTCACTTCAGGCTCTGTCGTCGTTTCGATCCCCCACCCCTTCAACTTCTCCCGAAACGGCGCATCGGAAAGGCTCACAGCCTTAGGCCGGGCAGCAATCAACGCCGCATACAGCGGATGCTTCTCCGACCCCACCACCGTGACCTTGCTGAACAATGGAAACTTCACCCCATAATTCGTCGTGCAGAAGGACTGAATCTCCGCCTCAGTCCCCGGCTCCTGGCTCTTGAAGTCATTCGCCGGAAACCCCGCCACCACCAGCCCCGCACCTTTGTACTGCTCGTAGATCTCCTCCAGCCCCTCATACTGCGGCGTCAGTCCACACTTTGATGCCACGTTGACCACCAGCAGTACCTTCCCCTTGAACTCGCCCAAAGTCGCCTCTTCCCCGCCAATCTTCTTCACCGGAATGTCATAGATCATTGCGCTCAAAATAACTCCCTTCTGATTCCTTTTACCTCTAAGATTCCAACCTCACCCCAAAAGCTGCTTAGCCACCTTCACATACAACTCCACCGCCTCCAGCAGCTCCTTCTTCGCTAGCTTTTCAAACGGCGTATGCGCCACGTGAATCGACCCCGGCCCCAGCAGCAGCGGCACGCCCCAATTCGTCAGTTGCGGAATATCGGTCGCAAACTTCGCCACCATCGTCGGCAACCCCTCAATCGCTCTCAACCGAACAAACTTCATATCCAGCGTGAAGTCAACCTCGGCCAGCCCCGCCGCCGCTTCCAGAACCGCAGCCCGCACCGGCGCAGAATCGCACACTAGCCGGATCAGCACCTGTGCCTCCGCATGGTCGGCAATCACATTCGGCGCATGACCGCCCTCGATCTGCCCTATGTTGAGCGTGGTCTCCCCGGCAAACGCGTCAACCGGCAGCTTCAGTTTCAACAGCCGGTCCAGCACCTCCACCATCTTGTGCACCGCCGACTCGCCCAACTCCGGGTAAGCCGAGTGCGCCATCTTTCCCGTCGTCTTGAGCGAAGCGCGCAGCGCCCCCTTCGATGCCAGCGCCACCCGATTATCCGTTGGCTCACCGTTGATCAGGAACCGGCTCCCCTTCGGCTTCAGGTTGGCAGCCTTCGCACCCGCCGAGTCCCGTTCCTCGCCAGATACGTACAACAAACCAATCCGCAGCCCCTCCGACCGCAGCACCTCCGCGGCAGCCACCTGCGCGGCAATAATCCCCTTCGCGTCCGACACCCCCCGCCCATGCATGTACTCCGCATCCTCGCTGAACGGGATATACGGCGGCACCGTATCCATATGCGTCGAAAACACCAGCTCAGGCGTCTCTCCAGCCACGCCCGCGTAAACATTCCAGCGCGCGCCGCCGGTACCACTCTCCGCAGGCTGCTCCACCGGCGTCTTTTCGACCACCCATCCGCGTCCAGCCAGAAAATCGGCCAGAAAATCGCCCACCGCGCCTTCGTTATAGGTCGTCGATTCAATCTCGCAAAGCGCGCGCGTAAGCCCAACAGGATCGATGGATGCGGCAGAAGTATGATCTTTCATGATGTTGCCAGAATATCCTAGATGGGCTTTCGTCTTTGAGGTCTCGCGTTTCTTCCCAGGAAAGCCAATCACCCCTTCCGGATCTCCATCGAAAAACCTGCGCTCCAGAATCTCCACACACGGCGCCATGCATGAATCCACCAGCCCATTGGGCGTAGAATGAGGAGTGGAATGAGCGCCACAATCGCATCCGCCCAACCGGACCCGCTTCACGAAATCTCGACACCGCGGACCCCCCAACTGCGCAGTTTCGATCTGGTCGGCCCCGCAGGCCGCCTTGAAGCCCTCTTGAACGAAGGCGCTCCCCATGCCCCCTTTGCCGCGCTCGTCTGCCATCCCCACCCCCTCCGCGGCGGCAATCTCCACAACAAGGTCGTCTACCACGCCATGAAGGCCCTCAACGATCCGCAATGGGGCCTTGGCTTTCCCGTCCTGCGCTTCAACTTCCGCGGCGCCGGCCTCAGCCAGGGCACGCACGACGGCCGCGCCGAAACCGGCGACGTACTCGCCGCTCTCGAC
>JBARBP010000216.1:0-22362 GCA_049793195.1 Occallatibacter sp.
TCGACGCCTTGCGTCTCGAGCTCGGCCTTCCCGGCATGAAGGTTTTGCAGTTCGGCTTCAGCGACAAGGGCGCGCACATCCACCTGCCCCACCGCTTCACGCCCTCAACCGTCGCCTACACCGGCACGCACGACAACGACACCACACAGGGCTGGTGGGGCTCGCTGGGCAAAACGGAGCAGAAAGCCGTCGAGACTCTGGTCGGTCCGGTAAGCAATCGTCCCGTCTGGCCGCTTATCCGCGCGGCGGTGTCCAGCGTCGCAGAGGTCTCCATCGTCCCCGCGCAAGATGTGCTTGAGCTTGGCTCAGAAGCGCGCATGAACACCCCCGCCGTCCCCGCCGGCAATTGGAGTTGGCGCGCGCCGGAGGGCTGCTGGAAAGAAGATCTGGCCACCCGACTCGCCGACCTCGCCGGAGTCACAGACCGCGACAACGACCCCCTCGGCAAACCTGAAGAAGAGGCAAGCGGAGCCTAGATCCCTCGCAATTGCCAAACACCCGTCACTCCGCCTTCAACAAGCTCCAGAACCACCCTGCGAACGAGAGAACGAGAAATGGATAGGCAAAGTAAGGCAGCGGCGAAGTAGTCGGCAACACCTGGGCACCCAGGAAAATCTTCACCGCAACAATCGCAAACAGAACTCCGCCCACAATGCTCGCAGTCCGCGTCCAAAGAGCAAACTCTTTCGGAATGCCTGTGAGCAGCAGCCCGGCGGCCCAAATCGCGGTCCCCGCGGCAAACGAGGGAACGCTCGCCTCCAGCGTTCCTGCCGTCCCGCCCAGCATCACGCCCTCGCCGATCGCGTAAACAAGAAATCCGGCGGCAACACAATCGTTGCCTTTTCTGAAGTACCGAATCGCGAGCAGGCAAGTGGCCACCACCAGCGCTGTGCTGTCGATACCCCATGCAATCGCACGAATGTTTTGCTGCGTGACCATGGTTCCCGCCATGCCCAGCACGCCACCAAGGACAAGACCAATTGCAGCGACAACGTTTGAAGGTTTTCTCATAGTGCTGCGTAAGTTACAACACGCGCAAAACCGGCGTCAAGATGGTTCATTTCACGCGCACCTTTTCTTCCGCATTTCTTCTGCCTATTTTCAGCGCCACCTGAGTGCCGTCAGATTCCGGGGTCTTTATTCGTCTGGTCAGTGGTACCCGAGCGGACAATCTTTTCCCGCTGGGTTGATCCAAGGTGGGATTCGTTTATCTAAACCCTCTAATAGTTCCCGATTAGCCAGCGCAAGATTCCACCAACTAACCTCTAGCCTCTAATCCCTAACCGCTGGTTCTAGAAGGGTATATCGTCGTCCGAGATTTCAGCCGATTGGGCCACATCGTCCTGTCCTGCCGGCGGGCGCTGGTCAAAGCTGGCGGAGGAACTCGAAGAACTTGCCGATCTGCTGTATCCGCCAGAGCCCTCTTCACGGCCGCTGAGCAGCGAAAGATCGTTGATAATAATCTCGGTCTTGTAGTGCTTCAGCCCCTCTTTGTCGTCCCAGGAGCGGGACTGGATCCTGCCTTCGACGTAGAGCTTCGATCCCTTCTTCACATAATCGCGGATGATCTCTGCGGTCCGCTTGAAGGCCACCAGGTTGTGCCATTCGGTACGGTCCTGCCAGTTGCCCTGCTGATCCTGATAGCGGTCGCTGGTGGCAAGAGAAAAGCTGGCCACCATGGTTCCGCCGGGGGTCGAGCGAATCTCAGGGTCCTTGCCTACATTGCCTAAAAGGATGACTTTGTTGACGCTCTTGGCCATATTCGTGAACTCCGTGTAAGTGAAAAGAATAGCAGAGGATCACTGCCCCCGTGCGATCCGCCGGTTGCGCAGCCATTTGGCCACGCCCAGGGCCAGCAGCAACCCGCCAAATGGAAGGCACGTCAGCGCCACGATCAGGGCAAACCAACCAGTGTTGGTGCTGGCTCCGGTCGGCGTGAATCCGCCGAGCAGCGTCTCAAGCAGCAGCGCAGACAGCAGCCCCGTACCCACCATGGACCCGCCCCATTGCAGCAGTTGGCGCGTGCCGTCGTCGGACTGCACCGCATCGCGTTTCGTTTGCCGTGCCGTCATGGCCACTTTATCCTTGCGCCAGGCGCAGCATCGCGTAGGTAATCACGCCGGTGACTGAAACATAAAGCCACAGCGGAAACGTCCATCGGGCCACTTTGCGGTGCTGCGGAATACGCCCACTCAGCGAAAAGAAGAACGTGACCAGCACCAGCGGCAGCGCCACAACGGCGAGAATAATGTGGCTCGCCAGCAGCGGTAAGTAAACGCTGCGGAGCGCCGCGTGGGCGGGATAACGCACATCCCCATGAAGCGCGTGGTGCAGAATGTAGCTCACCAGAAACAGCGTTGAGAAACCAAAGGCCGTGATCATCGCCGCACGGTGCGCCTTGATCTTATGCGCGCGGATAAACGTGTAGCCGATCAGCAGGGAAGTGGCCGCCAAACCGTTGAGCACCGCATTCAGGGCTGGAAGAAAAGCGTATTGCGCACTGGTAGCCACGGCGGGATGAATATAAATCAGCCAGAAAAGAAACAGCGTAGCCGCCGCGCTGATTGCCAGAATGGCCGCAATGGCGGGCTTTGTGCTCGATGAAGGGGCGACTGTCGTCGTCATTTGTTCCGCTTCCTTTTCACTTCGCGATGGCGCAGACCATCAAGGCCGTGAAGAGCAGGGGCAGGTAAAGCACGCTGACCTTGAGCAGATCGCGCGCCAACATGCGGCTCTCGGTCTCGTCGTTGGTCCGCAGGATGCCGGCGAAGCGAACGGTATATGCGAGGTAAAGCAATCCCAGCGCGCCCGCTAGCACGGCATAAACAACACCTGCCATGCCCAGCCGCCACGGAACCAGGCTCACGGGAATCATCACAACCGCGAAGAACAAAGCTTCAGCAACGGTGGACCATCCGTCCGGCTGCACCACCGGCAACATGCGGATGCCGGCGCGTGCATAATCATCGCGATAGAGCCAGCTGATGGCCATGAAATGGGGAAACTGCCACACAAAAAGAATCGCAAACAGCGCCACGCCCTGCCACTCGATGCGGCCGCGGGCAGCCGTCCAGCCGAGCAGTGGCCCCATGGCGCCGGGAAACGCGCCCACAAAAGTAGCGATGGCCGTCACCCGCTTCAGTGGCGTGTAAATGGCGACATAAGTAAAAGCAGTGAGCAGCGCCAGTGCCAAAGTCAGCGCGTTGGTATGCAGCATCAGCCACAGTGCGCCGAGCGCCAGGGAGCCTAGACCAGCCACAATGCCCATCGTCAGCGAGAAGCGGCCCGAGGCCAGCGGCCGGTCTGCGGTGCGCTTCATGCGGGCGTCTGTCTTGCGTTCCAGCGCCTCATTCAGCGCGCCCGCCCCTGCTGAGACCAGGCCTATGCCGAGCAGCGTGTCGAGAAGGCCGCGTTGCACGCTGGAGATTCCAGACAACATCGAGCCGAGATAAAAGCCGCCCCAACCCGTTACCAGCACCAGCCCCACGACTTTCACTTTGAACAGCTCGCGCAGGTCGTGGATGAGCGTAGCCGTAGCGCCCGGCTGCGGCGCATGAATATGCGGATGCACAAGGTGTTCAGCGGACGCTGGGTGGTCAATCGTGTTTGCGGCTTGGGAAAAAGGAGTCATTGGGAAGAATAAAGCCTTCGGCTGCATCGCCAAGATCGGCAATGCGCCTGCATCGATCATAGCAAGGTGGGGGAGTCTTCAGTGGGTGTCTAGGTCCCGTGCGGCTTTGCGGTCGTGCAGGGCGTCGCGATCCAGTTTATGAATTCCGCCCAGGTGGAAACCCTTCTCCATCAACGCAATGGCGTCCTTCATTGCGCGCTCGTATTCATCATCGGCACCTGCGACTTGTTCAGCCTGGATGTCGGCACTCATGTCGTCTCTGGGAGTATCCGTCATTTTTTCCTTCACGCCACTTAATCCATGCTGCGCCGAATGGTGCAGCAACCGCAAGGTGCCCAACGTGCCATCTTCCGGTCAGCCTATCCGTGCAGTCTGTAAAATAGCCTCCGCAACCTGTTCAGGAGTCAATGCGTCCACGGCGATCGACACGTGCGCCATCCGGTAAAGCGGCAAGCGTCGTTCATAGCGGCTGGCCAGGTTGACCTGGTCGGCGAGGATGGGGCGGCTGTGCTCGGTTCCGCCACAACGGGCCAGTGTGGTGGCGAGCTCGACTTCCAGGTGGACGAGAGTCGTTCCCGGCCTCGACAAGAGCAGCTCCCGTGTCGCCGCCGTTTCAATGGCGCCTCCGCCCAGAGCCAGAACCAAGCCATCACCCTCAACAAGCCGCGCAATTGCCGCGTGCTCCTGTTCGCGGAAGAACACCTCACCGCGCCGCGCGAAAATCTCAGCGATCGGCATGCCGGCCTGGTCCTCAATCACGTCGTCCGCGTCAACAAATCTCCAGCCCAGCCGCGCCGCGACCAGCGGGCCGACCGTCGTCTTGCCCGATCCCATGAAGCCTGTAAGCACAATGCGCCTTGGTGGTCCTTCGGATTGGGGCTGCGAGGGCACGGGATCCTCTCGGTTACGGATGCTTTCGATGTTCTCACTTCTCAGTATAGGCAAGGCGCGGACGCAGACGCGGTCTTCACCCCATCACCATCACGATCGCTCCCGCCGTAATTAGCACGCCGCCCACCAGCGCATACGCATTCAGCTTTTCTCCCAGCAGCAGCCACGCGAGCACCATCACCAGCGGCACGCTCAGCTTGTCCAGCGGCGCAACCCGCGACGCTGGCCCCAACTGCAAGGCGCGGAAGTAGCAGATCCACGACAACCCCGTAGCGAGCCCCGAAAGCGCGAGAAACAGCACAGTCCGCCGGTCCAGATCGCGAATCTCGCCGTGTTTTCCCAGCGCCAGCGCGATGCCCCAGGCAAAGACCACCACCACACTGGTGCGCAGCGCCATTGCCAGGTTTGGATCAACGTGTGCCACGCCCACCTTGGCCAGCAAAGCCGTCGCGGCGGCAAAGACGGCAGACAGAAGCGCCCATCCAATCCAGGTCATACGAAATATGGTACGCGGCCCGACGCCTACGACGGTGCTCTAGACTCCAATCATGGAGACAGGCCGCGCCAGCAGGACAGCTCTTCGCGTCGCCATTCGCCGCGCCGCGCATCAGATCATCGACCGGCCCCTGGTACTTGACGACCCCATTGCCGTGCGCCTGCTCGGCCCCGGGTTCGACCGCGACATGGAGCGCGCCATGCACACGGTAGCCCGCGATTTTCGCCTGTTCATGGCCTCCCGCAGCCGTTATGCCGAAGACCAGTTGGCAAGCGCTGTCGCGCAAGGAGTCACGCAATACGTGATCCTTGGCGCCGGTCTCGACACCTTCGCTTACCGCAATCCTTCTCCATCGCTGCGTGTCTTTGAAGTGGATTTTCCTGCCACCCAGCAGTGGAAGCGCACCTTGCTCGCCGAAGCCGCCATCGCCTTCCCCGCCAACCTCACTTTTGTCCCTCTCGATTTTGAGCATAAGACGCTTGCCGAGGGCCTGGCCGAGGCGGGATTCGATTCCAGCGCGCCGGCATTTTTCGGCTGGCTGGGCGTCGTTCCCTATCTCACGCTCGATGCTTTTCGCTCCACACTTGCCACCATTGGGCGGTCGCCGGCAGGCACCGGCGTCAGCTTCGACTACGTCTTCTCGCCCGATACGCTCAGCCCCAAGCGCCGTCTGGTCTTCGACACCTTGGCGAAGCGCGTGGAGGCGGCCGGCGAGCCATTCCGTCTCTTTTTCGCACCCGATGCGTTGGAAAGGGAACTGCGCGTCGCTGGATTCCAGCGCATCGAGCAGGCCGATACAGACCGCCTCAACGAACTTTACTTCAAGGATCGCGCCGACGGTCTCAAGCTCTCCCCGGTGCGCATCGGCATGTTGGCCACCGCCTGGTTATGAGCCGCCAGTCGAGCAGCAGCCGCGCGTTAAGATGAATCATGCGCCTGTTTGCTCTTTTCCCGGTTGCTACCCTCTTGCTGGGTTTGTCCGGCTGCGGATATCACACCCTGGGCGCCTCTACTCACCTCCCGCCTGACCTGAGGACTCTTTCCGTACCGGTGTTTGCGACGCGCACCGAGGCCTATCACACAGAAACCGTGATGACTAATGCGGTCATCCGCGAATTTGCCACGCGCACTCATTTCCGTGTCACGCCGATTGAGTCGCCCGATGCCGATGCGGTCCTCCACGGAACCATCCTCAAGGAATCCGTAGCGCCGCTCACCTACAACGCTTCGACGCAGCAGTCTTCCAGCTTCCTCATCACCATTCAGGCTTCCGTTACGCTCAACGGCCGGGACGGCAAGGTCCTCTACCAGAACAACAACTACGTCTTCCGCGAGCAGTACCAATCCACCACCGACCTCACCACCTTCATCCAGGAAAACCCAGCCGCCGTCGATCGCCTTTCCCGCGCCTTTGCTCGCCAGCTCGTCGCCGACGTGCTTGAAGGCTTCTGAACGGGCCCAATCGAAAAGAGCGGCCATTTGTTGCTACTGCTCTGCCATTTCCACTCGGCGAGTCACCGAATTCGGCAGCAGGAATCCGGCAGCGATCAGCCAGATAAATCCTGGAAACCGGGTGAGCGGGATCAGGAATAGTGCATTCGGTACTACCAGGCTGATCCAGCTTAGTTCGCCACATACCGCCAATGCCAGGCCAAGTGCCACGACCCACTTCGGCAAAAGCCTTTTGAATCCAGCGGCAACAGAAATTCCTGCTAATAGCAGCCCCATCGGTACCGAGAATCCTGGCCCGCCAAAGGAATAGGAGAGGTAATACAGGGCACGCAGTAGGCTGACATCCTGCGCGAGGCCGGGCCTGACCATAACCCAGAGAACCTGTGCGCAGGCCATGATATTAAACGCTGTTGCCAAGCCGCCGAAGAGCGCGATATAGGGGCCGGCGGCGCGTATCCCAAGAAATCGCAGGCGGCTCACGATGGTCGCGGTGTAGATTCCGAGCGGAATTGCCGCGCCAAATTGAAGGAATGCGCAGATCAGCACCGCGTTGGGCTGGGCCTGAAAGTAGGCCGCGATGACGTCGCTCGATTCCCAGGGACCAGGAAAATGCGGCCCCCCGGTAAAGCTGATGACCGGATAGAGACCGGCCAGAAAGAGCACCGTGTAGACGATGGCCAGTGCCCCTGGATGGGGAGCACGATGGCGCTGAGTGGTTGTGAGATGGGATGTTTCAGGAGAAGGAATCATGTGACCTCCAGGGAAATTAATTTATCATAATAATGATTCATATAAAGAATGATTGTCAAATGGTATTATTAGGACTATGACGGCACAAGACAAAACTCCTGCCCAAGGCCGGCCGGCCGGCACCGCCTTTCTGCTGGCTCAGGTAGGCGCGCAGGGCGCGCGCCGTTTTGCTCAACGTGTTTCGGAGATTGGCCTTACCCCAGCCGATGCAGGCCTGCTGAGGAAGATCGCGTCGGACCCAGGGATCAGCCAGCAGGCTCTGGCGGAGCACCTGGGCGTGATGCCGAGCCGCATGGTCGCGCTGGTGGACGCTCTCGAAAGCGGCGGCATTGTCGAGCGACGGCGCAGCGCTGAGGATCGCCGCAATTACGAACTAATGCTTACAGATCGGGGGCGCGAGGTGATGGGCCAAATCTCTCGTATCGCCGCCGAGCATGAGGAAGAGTTCTGCGCCGTTCTCAGCATGGAAGAGAAGTTGCAATTGGCCGAGCTCTGCCGCCGGATCGCTGCACAGCAAGGGCTCACTCCGGGGGTTCACCCAGGCTATCGTTCTCTGGGGAAAAAGAAGCTGCGTGAGTAGCGATTATTGTCAACCAAAAGGCGAAAGCCGCATGGCAGGCATGGCTAGCTTGATTGCAATCTGATCCTGTTTTCCTTCATGGGGCTGGCTTGAATACGCCACACAGGATATTCTGGAGCCGAATGAACCCCGCGCCAATTCGAGGTTTTACCTTGAAATCAACCCGCCAGAGGCTGGTCCTTTGACCGCCGGGCGTTGGGGCGCGGGCTTCGCCGCCGTCGGCCGCTTTGTTGCCGAGATCGAGGCTGCCGCGACGAACGGTGGTCCACTTCGGCCCGGCTATGTCCTCGCCGGCGACGAAGTCTTCCTGCTGGATCGTTGCCGCGCCGCCGTCCTCAAAGGCTTTGTCCCGCCCGATCTGCGCGATTTCTGCCTCTCCGATCTCGACCTGGCCACGACCTCCATCTTTGAAGTTCTCGACCGCGCGCAGACGCCGTCTCTGATGTCGCCCTTCCAAGTGATTTTCGTGCGCAACGTGCGCCAGCTTTACACGCGCGGCGCCAAGAAAGACGAGTTTGCGGCGCTGGATCGCTACTTCCGCTCGCCGAATCCGCAGGCGCTCCTCCTCTTCATCGCCGATTTCCTTCGCGTTCCCTCCGACGCGCGCCGCATGGAGATGGACGACAAGAACCGCTACGAGCGCCTGACCGAAACCCTGGGCCAACACTGCGGCATGGTCGAGCTGGCGCGTGTTAATGAAGAAGACGCGATGCGCTGGATTGTATCCACGGCGCAGGAGTCCCAGGTGCGCGTCGAACCCGACGCCGCTCACGAGTTGGTGGATGCGCTTGGCGCCGACATGATGCTCGTGTCTTCAGAACTGGAAAAGCTGCTGCTCTATGCTCTGGGCCGCGGCCGCATCACTCTGGGCGACGTGGAGACCATGGTGCTGGGCGCAAAGCAGCGCTCGCTTTACGAACTGACCGACGCCATCAGCGCCCATGACCGCACACGCGCGCTGGCGTTGCTGCAAGGGTTGCTCAACAGTTCCGATGCCGGCGAAGACGCGGCCATCGGCCATCTCTACATGCTGGCCCGCACCTTCCGGCAAATGCTCGTGATCCTGGAAAAGAACGTCCGTGACTCGCGCGCCATCTGGCAGGCCTTGTGGCAGGGCTTCCGCATGCCGCCCTTTGCCGCCGACGATCTTATCCGCCAGGCGCGCCGCTACAAAAGCCGCCGTGAACTCACGCGCGCGCTCAAGCTGGTCGCACGCGCCGACCTCGAACTGCGCTCCTCGCCGCCCGACAAGCGCCTGGTCCTCGAGCGCCTGGTCTACGAACTTGCCTCCGAGCCCAAGCCCGCGCCTCCGGTATGGGCCTCCGCTCAGTTATCGTTCGAGAGCTAGCAAGGCTGAAGTCAGCGTGTGCCGTGCTCGTTCAACCAAGAGGTATATCTCTGGTCTACATTCTGAATGTGGTTCGTGAGCCAGTCGCGGAGAAAGTTTAGCAGTTGCAGGTTCAGCGCTGGTTCGCCGCGCTTGTAACGGGCCGCATACTCATCTACCTGTTTAATCAGGTCGCGATGCTTGATGCGGTGTTGAGCCAGCTCCGGATACCCGGTCGACGCCAGCATCGCCTCTTCTGCCGTAAAGTGGTCGCGCGTATACTTCGCGAGTTTGTCCAGCAGATCCCCGGCGATTTTTTGTGCCTGTCCCCTCATCATTGCTTCGTGCAAGTCGTTCAGCATCCCGAACAAAACGGTATGCTGACTGTCCAATGATTGAACCCCAACCGAATATTTACTGCTCCAACTTAAGAGCGCCATGCGCGTCCCCCTTCCGGCATGTGCCGGTAATGGATGTATCGGAAGGGCAGGCAGGAAGTTGAAGGGAAAGTGCAAAAGGAAGGATGAATCAAGCTTCCGCAGATTTGAGGCAGTGCGGGGACAGGCTCACCGGACGCGATGCTCATCTAGCCACGGGGCGTATTCTTTGTCGTCCTGCTGAATGTGGTTTGAAATCCATTCACGCATGAAATGCAGCAGAAGAATGCTCAGGCCTCTCTCCCCTCGTTCCATAAGAGTGGCAAGTTCGTTGAGATACCGGGCGAACTCCTCGTGCCTGGCGCGGTGTTCGGCGAGTCTCGGATAATTTGTGTTCTTCATCAACAGTTCTTCCGCGGCAAAATGATTGCGTGCGCCAGCCGGGAGTCCACGCAGCAATCTTCCGGTCACGTTCTTTCCCTAGCCCTTGATCATTGCTGCATGCAGCCGGTTCAGACACCGGAGAAAGGCGGCATGCTCAGAGTCAAGACCGCTCACGCCTACTGAATATTTCTTGTTCCATCTCAATAAAGCCATTCAACCCCTCCACTGGAAATTAATCTCTGAAATAAATGCGTCGGCGACTGCGGGAAGAAGTTGGATGTGAGTTCATCCTTGCATCATTCTTCCTGGCCGTCCGGCGGAGAGAGTGATCCTAGGAAATGCCCCGATCGTTCAGCCACGGGCCGTACTCGCGGTCCAGGCCCTCGATGTGCTCGATATACCCGTCCCGCAGCGCGCAAAGCATCGCGCGTGTCCGCACGCCCTCGCCATGTTGCAGGCAGTGGGCCGATTGCAGCATCTCGGCCAACATCCTGTGGTGTTCGGCTCGATGTTCATGCAGGCCGGGAAATCCCGCCTGCTCCATTAATTGCTCCTCACTCCAGAAGTGCATCCGTGTGAACTCGATCAGCCGGTCAAGATGCCCGCTCACAACCTCGGCGCCGCCTCCGTGCACCAGCGTCAGGCGGAGTTCGTTGACCGTGTCCATAAGGATGCCGTGCTGGTCGTCCATGGCGCGTACGTTTACAGAGCTGGCATGATTCCAGGTTAGAAGCGACACATGAGCCTCCGTTAATCACCAATGGAGTTATCGACGGACGTTGGCACGGCGCTATCGGTAATTTGCCGGGGAAGGTGACTAAGGTTTGTCTCGCTCCTCTCGCATGGGACCATGGATCGCATTAATCGCGGTCTTCTTTCCTTGCGCCGAGAGTGCACAATGGATGAAGGCGCGCCATGGACCTGTCCAGTCTCATCACCCCAGCAAACGGAATCGCGGCTTGCCTCGCCCTCATTCCATTCCTGTCCGCAGCCTTTTTCCCGCAGCGCCTGGCAGGGTGCGCGCGCTTGCTCCCCTTGTGGGTGCGGCTTTCGTGTCCAGCCCTGCTGAGCCTCCCCTATGTTCTGGTGACGTGTGCCTCCGGCAGTTTTCGCTGGGAGTGCTTCGCTCTCTATGCGGCACTTCCAGTGGCCGTGGCCATTCTGCTTTGGCAATCCGCGCAACATGACATTCACCAGCGCGGCGCATGGCAGGATTTTCTTGTTCTTGCCGTCCTGGGACTGGCAGTAGACCTGCGCTGGTTCGAAGCCGCATGGCCGCCTCACCTGGCCATCTTCAACAAGGTGCTTTTACTCGATGCGGGCATTTACGGATTCGTTCTGCTGCGCAATCTTGAGGGAACCGGCTTCGATCTCCGTCTTCGCTTCCGCGATGTCGCCATCGGCCTTCGAGGGCTGGCCTTTTACACTCCCATCGCGCTCGCTCTCGGCCTCAGCCTGGACTTTTTGCATCTGCATGCAGCGTGGCCACCGCTCACCTCCATTGCCTTTGCGTGGATCTTCACGTTCTTCTTCATCGCCGTCCCTGAGGAGCTGTTCTTTCGCGGCTGGCTGCAAAATCTTCTCGAACGCCGCATAGGCCGCCACCCGGCCCTCTTCCTCACCGCGGCCCTCTTCGGATTGGCTCACTTCAATAAGCGCGCCGTGCACTTCAACTGGCGCTACGTGCTGCTTGCCGCGTTGGCAGGCATCTTCTATGGCCGCGCATGGCGTCAGCAACGCCGCGTCGGCGCCTCCGCGGTCACCCACGCTTCAGTGGACGCGCTCTGGTCGCTCTGGCTGAAGTAGCGGCTGGAGTGGGTGAGCGTGTCTGTGTCCATAGGTCAGGTAACCCAGCCCGACCCTCATGTTATGTACCACCGGACCCGGAACTGTAATGGCTATCGTGATGCCGAAGATGGCGTGAGCCATTCCCAGGGGATAAAGATTGCGATAGTGCAGAAAAATCAGGCACGCGGCAAAGCCCCAGACCAGCGTGGCCGGAGCAAGGATTGGATTAGGCAAGTGCGCCAGCGCGAACAGGAGCGCGGCAGTGAACGCCGCCGACCTGGGGCCCGGCAGAACGCGCAGCAACCGCAATAGAAAAAAACACTGCATCAAAAACTGTTGCACAAATGTCCAGATCGCATAGGCCCAGAATGTCCTGATGAACTGAAGCGGACCGCTCGGAACCTGCAGCGTGTGCATCGCGCCCGCGACTGCAATCGCCACAGCCGCGATGGCCAGCGCCGCGCCCACCACCCAAAGCGAACGGAAGAAATTCTTCCGCCGCAGTCCCATCGCTTCGAGGCCTTCGAATGCGCGGCAGGTCATGACCGCTATCCCAGCCACGGCGACAAACCACAAAATCCGCTGCCAAGGCCGCGGCGCCCAGATCACCGCGAGAATCAGAATGTAGGCAACGGCGATTTCGATTGCGGCGCGCCGCTTGTCTCGTAATCTCGCGGCGATGTCGCCATTTTGACTCTGCCCCGGGCCGTCTGCCATGAAGATGATCTTAAGGCAATCTCACATGCCTATTCCAGAATCACAGCCGGCTCCGGCTCATGCCCACGCGTGGTCAGCGCCACGGCCGCGGCCAGAATCAGCGCGCCGCCCAGCCAGGCGAAGGAGCCCAGGTGCTCGCCCAGCAACTCCACTCCCAGAAACGAACCCATGGCCGGCTCAATGTTCAGGAACACTCCCGCACGCGATGCCGGTACGCGATGGATACCCCAGTTCCACAGCAACGTCGTTGTTGCCGTGCATAGCAGGCCGCTGAAAGCAAGCGCAGACCAGGCGGTCACGCTCACGTGAGCAAACGGAGGCGCCTGCAATTTTTGATGAGTGAGCGGCGACAAGAGCCACGGCCCCAGAACCCACATCGCCAGCATCGCGCCCCCGGAAAGAATCGTGTATGCGGTCACGACAGGCGCGCTATGCGTCTCCATCAGCTTCTTGCTGAGCAGAATCCAGGCCAGGGCGACAAACAGCGAAGCGATCACCATCAGGTCGCCCAGCAGCGTGGGCACTTCGCGTCCGCCCGGGGTCCGGCTTCCGCCCAGGGTCACAAGTGCCGCCCCCGCCGTAGATCCGCAGAGGGCAACCCAGCCCAGCCAATCGAGTTTCTCGCCGGCAAACATCGTGGCCGCCACGGCCAGCATCACCGGCATGGCGCCTACCATGAGCGCAGCGTGGCTTACTGTGGTCCTTACCAGTCCATGAAATTGCAGAAGAAACTGGATTGGCACGCCGAAGAAGGCCGCAATCAGCAGAATCCGCACCTCGGCCCAGCTCAACCTTAAGCGCCCGCCGCCGTGGAACAGCATTACCGGCAACATGCCCAGCGAGGCAAACGCAAAGCGGTAGAGCACCATCCACTCCACGCTCATCTCGTTCAGCGCCAGCCTGCCGAAGTAGAACCCCGTGCCCCACAAGCACCCGGCCAGCGCACATGCGCCGTAGCCCAGAAACCTGATGCGCGGCGCTGCTGTCAGTTGCTCTTCCATCCCTTCATTACTGTCGCACACGCGCGCGAATCGGGTATCACTGCCCAAACTGCGCCTGATCGGCGAGAATACATATCGATGATGAAACGGCTGGCGGTTGAACGGGCGACGAAAGTGAATCCAGGGACATACGTCGGCCGGTGCCTGGTGGCGACTGGCTTTTCGGCCGCCTTGTTGCTCGCCGCAGTTCACAGCGCGCAGGCGCAGGGCAAACCTGGGTTCGGGCCCGAGCGGCCTCATCCGGTAAAGGAGCGCCTGCTGTCCGGCGGCCTCCCGCTCAAACCCTCCCTGCCGTCGGTGTTTACCATTCCCGTCGAGCCTCTCGGCTTTTCTCCTCCCGGCCCGCTCTATTTGGGGCAACGGAACAGCCTGGTTTCTCTGGACTTCATTGGCGAAAACCGCTTGCTCTTCACCTTCCGTGTTCCGGGCCTCATTCACCGCGAGCTCAAGCCCGGCGAAACCGCGGACAGCGAAGAACGGCAGATTCGAGCCGTGGTTTTGACCCTGCCGGACGGAAACGTCGAGACCGAGGGCTTGTGGACCGTTCATGACCGCACGCGCTACCTGTGGATGCTCAACGACGGGCACTTCCTCCTCCGCGACAAAAATAACCTGCAGCAGGGGGACGTCCATCTGCTTCTGAAACCACTGCTGCAGTTCCCGGGCCCACTTCTCTGGCTGGAGCTCGACCCCACGCAGCAGTTTCTGGTTTCCAACTCGCTCGAACCGGTTGCGGCTCCTGAAAAGCCGGACGATGTTACCAGTCCGGCAACGGCCTCCGCCACCATCATGCAAGATAACCAGAGTTCGTCGAGCAACCCGGGGGGCAGTTCCAGCAGCAACGACAGTTCCGAGGCGCCCAAAACGGTGGTCCGCATCCTGCACCGTGAGTCCGGCCAGGTGATGCTGGTCAGCCGCGTCCGCTCCACGGTCCACCTGCCGATCAATGCCGATGGTTATCTTGAGAGCCTGCGCGGAGCAGGCGAGCAATGGGTACTGAACCTGAACTTCTTTACCGGCGGCAGCAGGATTCTGGGCAGCGTGAGTTCGGCATGCGCGCCCACAATCGAGTTCATCGCGCAGCAGGAGGTGCTGGTGACGGCCTGCGACGGCTCGGGAGGCCAAAAGCTTATAGCGTTGACGACCGAGGGCAAAATCCTTTGGGACGATTTGGATCGGGATACGGCGATCTGGCCCATCCTCACCCCATCGCCAAACGGCCTCCGCGTCACCCAGGAAACGCTCGCCGTCACCCATCCCGTCAGCGCCTACGCGCCCCTCGGCATCGACGACATCAAGGGGCAGTTGGTCCGCATCTTCGATGCGGCTACCGGCGAGGTGGCATTCGAGTCACCTGCCAGCCCGGTGCTCGATGCAGGCGGCAACGTGGCCGTGTCACCCTCAGGCAAGCGTGTGGCCGTGCTCAACGATGGCGCCATCCAGGTCTTCGAGCTGCCCGCGCCCCCTCCGGTGCCCGAAGAAGCCGGGAAACAATCTGCCCATTGATCTTTGATCAAAATGTGAGTTGAAGAAAGACGAACTCCCCATCAAGCCTTGACAGCCGCTGCTTTCCGCCGCTTCGCCCCCAGAATCGCCAACGCAATCAGCAGGATCGCGCCCGGCCCAGCTACAAAGACCGCCCAGCCGGCGGCGAATGGGATTGCCTGGGATAATCCCGCCGAAATATCCTGTGGGCCGATCTCCAACTTCGCATGGGCGCCGCCTTGGTCAACGTCCTCGTGCACATCCAGAAGGATCTGCTCGCGCTGTCCCGCAGGCGGATTGTAACTCCCCAGCGTTATAGCGTTGGCGCCGCGCAACACGCTGTTAATGGTCCCCTGCTCCACCACCGACCCGTTATCGGTCACAATCTTCCAGTCCAGGTCCACGGCGGTTTGCCGCGCCGGAATCATATCCCAATTCAAATCGATCTGATAATCACCACCCGAACCGGTCGTGAAGTAGGGCGAAGTAAACGCTCCCTGCTTGAGCGTGACAGGGACAGAGAGCGGCTCCTGATTGTGAGCATTCCCCAGCCGGACCAGAATGTAGGCTCCCGGCGTCACGCCCGCCACCACCAGCAACCAGCCAACGCAGACAAGGATCATCTTCCACGGCCACTTTTTCACGGCGCTCACCCTCAACGGTTTATGTTGCTCAGATTCTACTCCGGCGTCGGAGCTCGGCAAGCGAAACCCGAGGTAGATGCCCATCAAGAATAACGGGTGCGTACGGCCACCGCGTTCGAATTCCCGTGTACACTGGGCGATGGGAGTTTCCATTTGGGCACGGCAGTTGTTCACTACTCGGCTGCGGCGGTCTCCGATCGGGGCCGCAAGCGTGCCTCCAACGAAGATGCATTTGGATACTCCATCGAGCACGGCACCTACGTGGTCTGCGACGGCATGGGTGGCGCAGCAGCCGGGGAAATAGCCAGTTCCCTGGCCGTCGACGAGTTCATGCGCTTGCTCACCGGCCGCCCTGACGGCGCCTTGCTTCCGGACCTCATCGAGCAGGCCGTCTCCGAAGCCAACCAGGCCATCTACTCCCGCTCCCAGGTGAACCCAAGGTTAAACGGCATGGGAACCACCCTGGTGGCCCTGGTGGTCGAGGAGCGCTGCGTCCGCGTAGTCAACGTTGGGGACAGCCGCTGCTACCGCCTGCGGGCCGAACATCTCGAGCAGATCACCCAGGATCATTCGCTGGTTGATGAGCAGGTCCGGCTGGGCAAAATGACTCCTGCTGAGGCGCTCCGCTCACCGCTAAGAAATGTAATCACCAGGGCGCTTGGCACACAGAGCCGCGTGACTCCGGATATCTTCGAACTCGAAGCCGAACCCGGCGACCTCTTCCTGCTCTGCTCCGATGGACTCACCCGCGAACTCCCGGACCAGAAAATCGAATCTCTCCTTGGCGAAGGCCTTCCTGTCTTTACTCCTCTTGCCAACCTGTGCACCCGCCTGGTCGATGCGGCCAATACCGCCGGCGGCAGAGACAACATCACCTGCCTGCTGGTGCGCGCCGCGGGCTGAACGGATTTCTTCACCTCGCCGGTCGTCTCGGGCGTCGCTCGCCGCCGCACCGCGTTAGCCAAATCCCTCAAACAGCCTGCCGCTCATGGCCGCCTGGAATGCAAAGTTGAGTGCAAAGTTGCGCAATGGTCGGATTAGACGGTAGCCTTCTTATCGGCAAGGAGCAGCAGGCAAAGCCGTTGATGCCTATGCGCCAAGACCTTCGACCAACGCGGCAATGTCGCCATCTGCCGGGATAAAAAACTAGATTAGCCGTGTAACCTGAGGAGCGAACGATGACCACGATCACAACCGGCGATTGGGAAGCCCAAATCAGCTCTATCCTCCCGCTTTATGGCCACCGTAACTGGATCGTCGTTGCGGATGCAGCTTATCCTGCGCAATCGAGAGACGGCATCGAAACCCTCGTCTCCGGGGCCGATCAGTTTCCTGTGGTTCGGCATGTTCTCGACGCCATCGCTTCCAGCATCCACGTCCGCGCCAACATCTATGTAGACAAGGAACTCGACTTTGTCCCTGAAATCGACGCTCCGGGCATTGAGGACTACCGTCGAGAACTCGCCGCTGCGCTCCACGACGCTCACGTCGCCTACATCCCCCACGAAGAAATCATTGCCAAACTCGACCGATCCGCTCAGCTCTTCCGCATCCTCATCATCAAGACGGAAATGACCATTCCCTATACCTCTGTTTTCTTCGAACTCGATTGCGGCTACTGGAACGCCAGCGCGGAGCAGCGGCTCCGGCAGACGATTGCGGCATCGGATTCGAAATAGAACAGGAAACTCGGGCTCCAGCACGGGCAACTGCCCTCCGCATCTCCCATGCCACTGTCTTCTCGAAAGGCGAAACTCTCCGGCACCGGCAACACTTTCAAAGTTGAGCTGGGCCAGTCTCGCTGCTTTTCGCAGATTTTGTCCTAGCCGCCGGAGCTCTTGCGCCAGCCGCGCTCTTCCTTTTCGCCTTAGCCGCTTTCCCACCCAGAAATGCCGACCAGCGCAGCTCGGGAACGTGCGGAGCAGTTTTGGCCTTGGCGATCGCCATGTCTGCCACGGCGCGCACAACCCAGTCGAAATTCGCTGCGCCCACTGAATTCAAATCAGCGTCCGGCGCTGGGTTCATAAAGTCGATCGCGTAGGGAACGTCGTTCTCCACCGCAAACTCCACCGTGTTCAGGTCGTAGCCCAACGCGCGGCAAAGTTTTAGCGCGTCCTGCTCCACTCGCCACAGCAGCCCCTTGCTGTACCGCGGCGGATTCTGAAGATAGCGCTCCGCATGAGGCCTGCGCGGATCGTACGCCATGATGCGGACTTTTCTCTGCGCCACTACATAGCAGCGAAAGTACTCCTTGAAATCCACAGCTTTCTGATACATCATGCACAAATCGCGCGACTGATCGTAAGCCCTGAAAAACTCTTCGCGATTGTGGATGTGGTACACATCGCGCCAACCCCCGCCGTCCACCGGCTTCAAAAATCCGTGCTCGCCCACATAAGCAAACACCGCGTCCCAGTTCAGCGGATACTCCAGGTTGCGCATCGATCGTTCCGTGGTCCCCTCGGGAAGATGCTTGTGCGGCAGAATCACCGTAGGGGGCACAGCCACGCCCAGCCGCCGGGCCAGCGTGTAATTGAAAAACTTGTCGTCCGCCGACCACCAAAAAGGATTATTAATGATCACCGTTCCGTTGATAGCGGCGTGTTTCAGAAACGCGCGATAGAAGGGGATGTCGTGGGAGATGCGGTCCACAATCACTGCGTAGTGAGGAGCCGTGTCGAGCTCGACTGCGCCGGTCTGCACAAACTCCGCGCGTATCCCTTCGCTGTTCCGGGCATTGATATGCTCCACCAGCGCGCCGGGAAAACTGTTCTCCATGCCAAACAGAACGCCGATCGTTTTCATGCCAGCCTGCCTTCCGCGTACTCTCCGGCGAGCGCAGAAGGGTGCGCCACCGGAACGCACGGCTACAGTGTACGTCACATCCGCTCCGTCACTCCGCGCAGAGCAGGTCTTCTTTACCCACCGCATTTGGGTCAGCCTGCGGAACAGGAGTAACCTTAATTAGTTGGTGGCACGGGAGGAGAACGTGAATTACCGTGTATTGACTGTTAACAGGGAGTTCGGAAGCGGCGGCGGGCGCATTGCGCAAACCATCGCCGGATGGCTCGGCTGGAAGCTTCTGGATCGCGACATCATCGACGCCATTGCGTACGCGGCGCATGTCGATACCAAGGTAGTCCGCCATTACGATGAGCACGTGGACTCATGGCTCCGCCGGCTGAATCAGCAGGCCATGCGCGGCGCGGCGCTCGCGGCGGGCCTCGAGCTCGGCGACAACGCGGTCTTCGACGCGGAAGAGATGGTGAAGATATCGCAGAAGATCATCGAGGAAGCTTGGACAGAAGGCAACTGCGTCATCGTCGGCCGCGGCTCCCAGTGCGTTCTTCAGCACAAGCCCGACGTCTTCCACGCCTTCGTCTACGCGCCGATTCGCGATCGCATCCTGCGCCTGCGCAAACGGCTCGAAAAGGGCGCCGATATCGAGCAGCGCATTCGCACCGTCGATGGAGAACGCGCCAAGTACCTGCAACAGTATTATGGCAAGAGTTGGTGCAACATTCACCTCTACGACCTGATGATTTCCTCTCGCGAAGATGAAGACACCACCGCGAAGGTCATCCTTCAAGCCATGAACGGACAAGAGTAGCCAGAGATCAGAGGTCTAAGTTCCCATAGGCGAAATCAGCATCATCGTGACGCTGCTCTCAGTGGTCCGCTTGTGCGGTGTTCCCCGGGGAAGCACCAGTACATCGCCCTTCTTCAGCTTGTAAGTCACTGCCCCCTCCGACTCAGGCGCAAGCCACTCCCCCTGCTTGGTGCTGTGCGCACCCTTCGGCGTTCCGCCCACCGCATACACCGTGGTACCTTCCAGGATGTAAAACACATGGTCGCGGCCCTCGTGGTATTCAAACTCCGTCGCGCTCTTGGTCTTCTCCACGATCAGCATCACGGTAAAATTCCTGTCGGTCACAATCGTGTTGTTGGCCGGCGCAGCCTGCATGGATTTGATGTCTCCATCGAGAGTCTCGGCGGTGAAAAGCTGGATCCCGGCGGGTGCCGCGTCCTGGCCTTCGGCATGAGCTGCAAACACGCGTGAGTCTGCAAGCGCAAGACCGGCCGCGGCGGCAACCGATGCCGTGCGCAGAAAGTTGCGCCGGCCCTGATTCAAAGTTGCATTCTCAATTGCAAAATTCTCCATGATTTTCTCCCGCATCAGTAAAACATTAATGACTGCGCTCTGTCAGCCGTCATCGCTCGTCGTGCTTGATCGCATCCAGCAGCCGCCGGTCTTCCGGGCTCAACGCCGCGCCCTCCAGCAAATCGGGCCGATTGGCCAGCGTCTTGCGCAACTGCTGTTCCCGCCGCCAGCGCCGAATCGCAAGGTGGTCGCCATTCAACAGCACCTCCGGGGCGCACAGTCCGCCATACTCCGCAGGCCGCGTGTAATGCGGATAATCCAGCAGCCCCCCGGATCCGTGCTGCGATCGCGGCACTCCCTCGGTGTCCGAAGTAATCTCCGCGTCGGCCACGCCAAAGCTCTCAAACTCCCCTGAAGCCTCGTTGCCCAGGACTCCGGGAATCAGCCGCATGGCCGCATCAACCACCACCGCCGCGGCAAGCTCGCCGCCGCTCAGCACGTAATCTCCGATCGAGAGTTCCATATCGCAATAAAGCTCGTTGATGCGTTCGTCCACGCCCTCGTAGCGCCCGCAAATCAACACCACGCGGTCGAGCTTCGAATCCGCCAACTCCCGCGCCACCGCCTGCGTAAACCGCCGTCCTTGCGCGGAGAGCAGAATCACTCGTGTTCGGGTGCGGTAGGCCGGGGTTTCAACCCCGGCATCAAGACCCGCTGACGAAGATTGGGCTTCAGCCCCTGAGGTACATTCTTCTTCGGCAACGCTCGAATCTCTGCTTCTTCCCTCAATCGACTCATTCACCGATCCAATATCTACCTTCGGCGCAATCCCCAGCGAAGCCAGCGCCTCGGCCAGCGGCTCAGCCTTCAGCACCATCCCCTCGCCGCCGCCAAAGGGCCTGTCGTCCACGGTCCTGTGCCGGTCGTGTGTAAAGGCGCGCAGGTCGTGCACCCCCACCTCGACCAGCCCCTCGGCAAGCGCCCGCCGCAGAATCCCGTTCTCAAAAATCCCGTCAAAGAATCCCGGAAAAATCGTAATAATCTCAAACCGCATACCTCCCGATCATAGATGTTTTCACGCACCTTCCACCCCAATGTGCTCTAATGTTGCCCAACTACCATGGCTGACATTGAATCGTTGCTAAATCGCTGGCAAACCGCCGGCGTCCTGGACGCACCTGCCACCGCCCGCATCCGCGCCTTCGAAGAAAAGCAGGAGAAACCCTCCGGATTACGCTGGCAGGGCATGGTGGCCCTCATCCTTGGCGCCATCCTGCTGGCCTGCGGAGTCGCTCTCTTCGTCTCGGCGCATTGGGACGAGCTCGGCCCCGTTGCGCGCTTTGCAATCGTCATTGCGATGGTGTCGATCTTCCACCTCGCCGGTGGTTTCGTGCGCAAAGATTTTCTCGGCCTCTCCACCACGCTGCACGCCGTCGGAACCCTCTCGACGGGCGCTGCCATCGCCCTCGTTGGCCAGATATTCAATATCCAGGAGCATTGGCCGGCTGCAGTTCTGATGTGGGCGTTGGCTGCCCTGACCGGCTGGATTCTGCTCCGGGACCAGGCGCAACAGACGCTTACGCTGCTGCTCTTCCCGGCCTGGATGCTTTGCGAGCTGTCGTTCCAGATGGAGGGCCGTATCGGAGAGGATGTCTATCTCGGCCGCTTCCTCTTCGTTTGGGCCATCTTCTATCTCACGTTCTTCCTGGGTTCAAAACACAAAATCGTAAAGGGAATTCTCTTCGCCGCCGCGGCAATTGCCGCGGCAGTGGGCACCGGGATGATGCTGGACGGATGGCAGTCCTGGTCGGCGGACCAGAGTCTGGTTCCGTTCAGCACCCGTGTATGGGCATGGATCGCGCTTGCTGCTCTGCCCCTGGTGATTGCAGCCTTCCATGGACATAAGGGCCTGATCCCCCCGGCTCTTGCAGTGGTGTATTCAATCGCGCTCCCGTGGTGCCACCGAACCTGGACCGAGACCATGGATTGGGGTAACCGGGGCGGAAAGCACGTCTGGACCCGCACCGAGCCCAACCTCGCCGCTCACGCCCTGGTCGCGGCCTTTGCGCTCTTCCTGTGCTGGTGGGGTGTGCGCATGGCGTCGAAGGCGCTGGTCAATCTGGGCATCGTCGGCTTCGCGGTCACTGTAGCGTGGTTCTACTTCAGCGACATTTTTGACAAGGTCGGCCGCTCGCTGGGCCTCATCGGGTTAGGCGTTCTCTTCCTCGCAGGCGGTTGGGCGTTGGAAAAGATGCGACGGCGTATCCTGGCCGGCATGGACGGCACTAGCACAATTCAGGAGGCGCTATGAAACTGTCGATCTCCGCTCCTTCAAAGACCTCAATAGCGTTGCTTCTCATCCAGTTGGTAATCGTTTCGTCCATCGCGGCCAAGTATCTCTACCAGCGTGCGACATGCCCCCGCGTCTGGGCGCGCACTGTGGCCATCGATCCGGAGTTGCCAATGCGCGGACGCTACCTGAGTTTGCGCCTGACAGTCGATGGCTGTCAGAGCACGCTTCCCTCGGCCAAGGCCGCCCGCTTCCCGCGTGACATCAACGGCTCTGCGATTCAAGGCCCGTATCAGCTTCGCGCCTCGGCCACCTTCCACGCCGATTTGAAGATCCAGAACAACCGCCTCCTGGCCATCCGCATTCAGGACGATCACAACGGCGCTCTCGGTCAGCAGGTTTCCGTCTGGCTCGGTGCGCCCTGCGATGCGATGCGGCTGGATACAC
>JBARBP010000217.1:0-5472 GCA_049793195.1 Occallatibacter sp.
TCCGGCTGCAGTTCTTTAGTGCGAATGTAATCGGTGACTTCGCTGCGTGGATCGGCGCCCAGAGTACCGCTCTTGTCCACGTGGTGGTCGATGACTTGGCCGGCCTGTTCTGAAGCGGCGACAAAAGCCTGGACGTCGCTCGTGGAGACCGCATGGTTAAGCGCGTAGGCCGTGGGAACAGTGCCGATGAGGATCAGCATGATGAGCCCCATTCCCTTTTGGCCGTCGTTGGAACCGTGAGAAAAGCTGACGCCTGAGCAGGTGAGAATCAGCAGCGCGCGAATCGGCCACGGTGGAGGCGTATTGTCCTTCGGCGCTTGGTAGAGTGCCGGATACTTGATGAGCCACTTGGAAAGCAGAAACAACAGCCCGGCGGCGCCGAATCCAACGATCGGCGAGATCAGCAGCACCTTGAAGACCTTGGTTGCCTGCTCCCAATCCACGCCGGAAGTGCCCGTGTGAGCATTCATCAACTGGTTGGCCACGCCCACACCGATGATCGATCCGACCATGGTATGCGAGCTGGATGCGGGCAGCCCGAACCACCAGGTGCTCAGATTCCAGATGATGGCCGCGATCAACAGGGCAAAGACCATGGCGAACCCGGCGCCGGAACTGACCTGAAGAATCAGTTCGACGGGAAGCAGAGTGATCACGCTGAAAGCAACCGCGCCGCTTGAGACCAATACGCCGGCCAGATTGCAAAAGCCGGACCAGACCACGGCGATGTTGGGATCGAGCGAGTGCGTATAGATGACCGTAGCCACGGCGTTCGCGGTGTCGTGGAACCCATTCACGAACTCAAAGCCAAGCGCGATCAGCAGAGCCACTCCCAACAGCGCATAAGGCCAGAAACTGGTCATGCTGATGTTGGTCAGGTCCTCCGAAATGTGGAAGCCAATGTAACCAAGGCCTCCGAGCAGCGCCATCACCACGATCCCGCCGCTGATCCACGCGTGGGATTTCTTCATCTTCTTGTCAAACAGCGCAGCGGCAGGGGGGCGAAGCGGTGCAGTCGTTGCCAGGTCGGCCATCGTGAGACTCCAGAATCGAAATGGGTGTTCGTCCGGTCCGGCCGGGGAGAGCCAATTATCCAGACTCTGCAAGGGATATAGGGAATAGATGAATGGCAGATGGCTGCAATGTGAATCGGAGATGAATTGTAAACCCGGTCGAAAACGCGGCATTTTTTCGCCGCTTAAGCCGGAAAAGCGGATGCGCTGAGCGAGCGGGGCTGCGGCTTCCGATCCATTTCAGGCAGTGGCGGGCTGCTCAGCCCACGAAGCTGCCTCAACGTAGCATTGAACCAATTGTTTCGAATCCAGCTTGTAGCCCGCCACAATCCGGTCGCAGGCTTCCCAGTCGCCATGCTCGTGGAACTCCAGCCAGGCAAGCAGTTTGCGCTCGGGATTCATCGTTCCAGCCAGAGCCTCGCAAATCTGCCCCCGCAACGGGAGAATCGGCACAACCTCCTCCATGGGAACCCCGAGCATCGCCGGCAGCAGACTTAGCATCCCCAGCAGATATTGTTCGTCCGGATCCTGTCCAAACTTGCGCGCTGCCAGTTCGCAAAAGCGTGCCCGCGCCAGAGCCATATGCAGAATCTCCGCAGGCTGGTCCCCATTCAGTTCGCTCAGCACCGCTAGCGACACGATTCTGCGAAACGTCGCCTCCCCCAGTACCGTAATCGCCGCCTCAATGGATCGAACCTCCTGGTAGATGCCGTAAATCGGCGAGTTCACCAGCCGCAGCAGCCGGTACGTCAGCGAAGCGTCCCGCCGCACCAGTTCGCCCACCTTCCGGATGTCGATCGGATCGTGATACAACTCGCGCACAATCTCAAAGTGTGCCCTCCCGCTGGCAGGCACCTTGCGTTTCTTCAAGAGCACAGGGTGGCAGAAGTAGTCGCCCTGGAAAAGCGTAAAGCCCATCGAGCAGGCCTTGCGGTGGTCCGCGTAAGTCGCTACCTTTTGCGCCACCATCACAACCGGATTCGTAGCCCCCTTGTAGATTTGCTGTTTCTCTGCCTCGCGAAAGCGCGCGAAGTCGAGTCGCACGTAGTCAGCTTGATCGAGCAATGGGTGTGGCTTCTCGCGAGCCGAAAAATCGTCCAGCGCCAACCGGAATCCACGGGCTCTCAAATTGCGGCAGGCATCCACGAGCCTGGGTCCCGTCTCAAGGCTCGCGGGCACGCCTAGAACAGTCAGCGCTGGCGAAAGAACCAGCACCGAGTTCTCGGTGAGCGCCTCCGCCGTGCAAGTGATAAACGCAGGCAACCCGTTCGTCAACCGCTCCAGCCCGAAGATCACTTCATTGTCCAGCATGGTTTGCATTGCCAGCTCGGCATCCCGATGAAGCATCACCTCGGGAGCATTCCGGAAGAGAAGATCGTATCCGTGCACGCGCCCTTGCATGTCGAGAATTGGCTGGCGCGCCACGTACCGCAGCTCGCCGGCCAACTCCGTCGGTACGACACTTATGCCGTTCGCCATTCCAGCCTGCGCTGCCATGCGAGTCTTCCCTCATCGCGGTTCAGCCAATCCCGCAGAGAAACCGCATACGCAATGGGGGCTCTTCTTTCAACAAGAGACCGCGCGTCGCCGGATTCACCCCGCAATTGGAAGGACCGCTCTGGTCGTTTATCGGCTGCGCGCGCTGCGCACTTGAGAGAATGTCGGGTCGCGAAAAGGGAATCTCAGGATTGGAGGCGAGCAATTGCGTGAGCCGCAGCGTGGTTGCTACGCCGAACAGGCTACGACATGGTGCGGAACAGGAAATAGAGCAGCCCGGAGAGCAGCGCGGCCGCAGGCAGCGTTAGAACCCAGCCGGCGGCGATTTGCTTGACCGTGGACAGCCGCAGCCCGCTTCCGTTGGCAGCCATCGTCCCGGCGACACCGGAACTGAGAATGTGGGTCGTGCTCACCGGCAACCCGAACTGGTCAGCGGCAAAGATGGTCGCCATGGTCACGAGGCCAGCGCTTGCGCCCTGCGCATAGGTCAGGTGCTCCTTGCCAATCTTTTCACCCACGGTCACCACTACCCGCTTCCAGCCCACCATCGTGCCCAGTCCCAACGCCAGAGCCACGGCCACCTTTACCCAGTCGGGGATAAACTTGGTTGCCTTGTCGAGCCTGCTCTTGTAATTGCTGAGCGCGGCGGTTTCCTGCCCGGTGAACTCCGGGTTGTGGTCCTTTTCCATCAGCCGGATCGCCTCGCTGGTCAGGTACATGTCATTGCGCACGTTGGTCTGGTCCTGCGCCGGCACTGACTTGAACTCCTTGTAGAGGACAACTTCGCGGTTCACTTCCACCACCAGTTCCCTCAGGGCGAGGATCGTATCCGGCTGCAACTGCTGGGTGCGGATGTAGTTCGTCACTTCGGCACGAGGATTGGAACCGGGCACACCCGTTTTGTTCGCATGCTGCTCCAGGATTTGCCCTGCCTGCTCCGAGGCGGCGATGAAGGACTGGATCTGCGCGGGGCTCACGGCGTGGTTCAGCGCGTAGGCCGTCGGCACCGTGCCGATGAGGATCAGCATGATCAGCCCCATCCCCTTCTGCCCATCGTTGGAGCCGTGGAAGAAGCTGACGCCGGTGCAGGTCAACACCATCAGTGCGCGGATGGGAAAGGGCGGCGGCTCGTTGTTCTTGGGCGCCTCGTAGAGTGCGGGGAAATCAAGAAGCCGCTTTGAAATCAGGATCAAAAGCCCAGCCAGCGCAAAGCCAAGCAAGGGCGATATCAGCAGCGCCTTCAAAACCTTGATGACCTGCTGCCAGTCCAGTCCCGAAGCGCCGCTGCGGAGAGACAGGACCTGGTTCGCCAAGCCGACGCCGATGATTGAGCCGACCATGGTGTGCGAACTAGATGCCGGCAGGCCGAACCACCATGTGCCCAGATTCCACAGGATGGCCGCGATCAACAGCGCAAAGACCATTGCGAATCCCGCGCCAGAGCTAACTTGAAGAATCAGTTCGACAGGAAGCAGCGTGACAACCGCAAAGGCAACAGTGCCCGTAGAAAGCAGAACGCCCGCCAGGTTGCAGATTCCAGACCACACCACGGCCACGTTCGGTTCCAGCGAGTGGGTGTAGATGACCGTAGCGACCGCGTTGGCGGTGTCGTGAAAGCCGTTTACAAATTCAAATCCGAGAGCGATCAGCAATGCCAGGGCCAGCAGCAGATAAGGCCACGCGCTGGTGATGGTGACGTTGTCCAGATCTTTTGCCACGTGAAACGCGATATAGGCCATGCCGCCCGTCAGTGCTATCAGGAATGCAACGATCCCCGCACGGCCTGAAGATTTCTTCATCTTGCGGTCAAGCAGAGATTCGCCCGCAGGCATAACTTCAACAACCGTCGCGAGGTCGGCCATCAGAGATCACCACGGCGGCCGGAATCATTCCGGGCACGCCTGGGCCTCCAGCATTGAAGCTCAACGGCGAAGTTCGAAAGCGAATAGAAAGGGGATGGCCTGTTACAGGAGTGTGAAGAGTCGGCTAAAAAGGCGTCCATAAAACCCCAACAATCGAATCAGATCACGATTGTTTACCCGGCAACCGGGAAGCTCACGCCGGGCTACCCTTGATTCTACACCAGATAGGAGGAGGACCCAGAATGCACTGGCAAGTACGGTGGAAAAGCGGGGGCGGGGAGAGAATTAACGCGGAGCCGTCGACCTCTCGAACCAATCGGCTAACTGCTCTTCAGAGAGTGAACCGTCCGCGAGGCTCCAAAAGGTGAGGACCCGGTCCTCTTTTGCCGCGGTCAGCTTTTGACCATTCAGCAGCAGGAAAGTGGCGGAAACGATGAAAGCTGTCCGCTTGTTCCCGTCCACGAATGGATGATTCGCGACAATTCCTTTGGCGTAGGCGGCCGCAAGTTGGGCGAGGGATGGAGGCTCTTCCGAGTAAGCATATAGGTTTTCAGGACGTGCCAGCGCGGACTCCAGCAGCCCGATGTCGCGAATGCCGTCGGCCCCCCCGTGGTGCATAAGAGCCTCAAGATGCATAGAGATGACTGCATTCTTGTTGATCCAGACGGGCTCGCTCACTCCGCAAGTCTCTGCAGCACATCCCGGTTTTCCCGCATGATCTGGCGCGCCGCCTCCATTTGTGTGGCGAAATCCTGATCAAACGGCACCAGGTGAATACCGTTGGGACCTTCGGTGATGTAGAGCGTATCGCCTTTTTTCACGTTCAGGCGAGCCAGCGTTTCCTTGGGCAGAATGATCCCGGAAGAGTTGCCGACGGAGATGATCTTTGCGGTCGCAGGCATGAAAGCCTCCTGTAAACAGCATAGCATATATACTAACTAAAGTTATAACAATTACCGCCAGTCGTCCCGCGCGCGGTCCAGCCCTTCATTCATCACGCTCTCAAAGCCGGTGTGCTTTTTGATGAAGATCTCGCTGAAGGCCCGATCCTGGCGCAGCAAAATGGCTTGCAGTCGTACCAGTTCCAGCAGGGCCAGAAA
>JBARBP010000218.1:0-12347 GCA_049793195.1 Occallatibacter sp.
GATAGCCATCATACCGAACGCTATTTCAGAAACGAAAGCCCACGCTCCTAAAGCGTGGGCTTTCTTCTTAACGGCGTGTTCCAAAATGGCTGAACGAAAGTTGTTCCGGTTCTTGCTGGCCGCCCCAAATAAAATACGCTAGGGGGACTTCTCAATGTCCACAGAAACTTCATCAGCTATCGCGGTTCTTATGTCATCTTGCACGCTGATTTGGCAAGCCGCTCAGTTCTTACTAACTCGCTCGAGCGACGCAAAGAATCGTCAATTTGAGGCATACCACAGACTAATTAAGGAACTGGTTCAGCCATCTGAAGACGGAAAAACATACGTGGACCGTCAGTGTGCTGCAATCTTCGAGCTGAAGAGATTCAAGCATTATAGGGACATTACGATCAGAATTGTAACTGCGCTTCAGAAACAGTGGCGCGCATCCGGCAGTATCGATCCGCGAGTGGACGAGGAGATGAGTCTCACTCTCGGCGCTCTTTCAGGAAAATCGTGACATTCGCCTCAGAAAATCTATTACGACCATATCGCCTCGATAACTGCTATGGGCCTGCGTCGGGCCTTCTGGCTTTTCCGTGAGGATAGCCGTTTTGCCACCGGAGAATCACCGTTTATCCGGAAGATCATGAACGGGCTGGTGCGTAAAAATTACCGCAGACCAGCAATTCTTTCCATCCCATCCACCGCACAGAAAACCGCAACATGCGGCAAGCAGAGAACTTCCCAATCGCAGCAGACTGGTATCGAACGTGCTCTCACATGGGTGGAGGGGCGCGCTATGTCGCCTTCCCAGGAGGATTTATGGCGGAGTTTGATTCTTTGCCTGAGAGATTTGCTCACAAGGGCATGGCCATCATTGCTGGAGTCGTGGTTCTGGGCTGCGTTCTTGTCGGCTATGCGTTCCACGAGCACCGCACCGCGCAAGACCTCGCGACCCAGAATGCTCAGCAGGTCAGTGCGCTCTCCGCGACGCAACATCAGATTGGCGACCTCACTGCCAAGGTGAATGAGCTGGCGACGCGGGCCGAAGCCCCGCCGGCTCCGACTGCGCCGCAGCCCGCGAGGGTTGCAGCTGGCTCCCGTCCCGCGGCAGCGCATCGCCGGGCCGACGATCCGCGCTTCAAGAAGTTGCAGGCGCAACTCGACGCTCAGGGCAAAGAGATTGACGATACCCGCACCGGCCTTACCACTACCCAAGGCAACCTTGATAGTGCGCGCACTGAGCTCACCGGCTCCATTGCGCACACTCATGACGAACTCGTGTTACTCGAGAAGAAAGGCGAACGAAGCTACGCCGAGTTCGACCTTCCAAAAGTGAAAGAGTTCCGCCGCGCGGGGCCGCTCCAGATCCGCCTGAAAAAGGCCAATGGCCGCCACCAGTTTGCTGATCTTGAATTGATGGTGAACGATCGCAACCTGTCACAAAAGCATGTGAACATTTACCAGCCGGTCATGTTCTCGACGCCCGACAGTCAGCAGCCTGTCGAGGTGGTCATTAACGACATCGGCAAAGATCACATCCATGGATACGTGAGCTCGTCGAAGTACCAGCAGTCAGATCTGGCTGCCATGTCGAATGCGTCGGAGAACTCCGCGCAAAATCCCGATCAGGCTCAGGCGAACACCACCGATCAGCCTGAGCCGCGCAAGAAGCTGCCACTACCCCAACAATAGCCGGCATCAACCCGAGTCCTCCCCCGGACGCAACAAAGCCCATGCATCGACCTTCGATGCATGGGCTTTGCTTTTCTCGACGTGATTCCGCGAGCCCTCGCCCGCACAAAAAATGCAATCGTTAACCGCTGACCACTGTCTTCCTTATCGCGGCGGTTCCATGTTGTAAAGAAAATATGCCCGCAGCTCCAGGTATGGCCCGTGGAACTCCCTCGGCAGCGCCGGATAGCTGGAACCCGTGAGCGCGCCCCACGCCGCTCGATCCAGTGCCGTGTCTCCCGAGCGCCCCACCAGGTGTACGCTGTCCGGCATCAGCCGCCCATTCGGCAGCACTTTGAACTCGATGGCCACCATGCCCGACTTGTTGATGGGAGGATTCACTTCATCGGGAATCAACGGATCCCAGGTGCGCTCGGTCTCCCAGTGCCAGCGCTGCAGCCAGTTGCTGAAGTCCACGCCCTGAGTATCGGACAGAACTTGAACGCCTCCGGACCCGGCGCCGGGGTGCATCGCCAGTCCGCGGGAGTTCGAGTTATCCGCCTCGCCCGCGCCGTGGCTGCGCGCGGCGTTTCTCATCGCCTCGCGAAGCTGGTCTGCCGGATTTGAGGAGTTCATCGCAAAGTTGGGCCTTGCGGGCACGGCCGCCGGACGCGGCGCTTCAACCTGCGACTGCTGGCTCGGCGGTATGGGCTGTGAAGGCTGCGGTTGAACTGGCGCGGGCTCCTGCGGCTTGGTTTCGGGCGGAGGGGTCACGGCCTGCGGAGATTCCTTCCGCATCTCCTCCAGCGTCTGCTTGTCGATCACGGGCGGCTTGATCGCGGGCTTCACCTCGACCTTCGGGCGGAACCGTGGCGTGTCCATGTACGTGAACTCGTCCTTGTCCAGCTTTGCGGTCTTGTCCACCACCTGCGGAACGGTGATGTACTTCGGCAACAGGAATAGCCCCAGCAGTATGGCCAGGTGCACCAGCAGTGCCCATAGTGCTCCCTCGCGCAGCCGCGCCCAGCGCCGCTCATCTTCGAGCTCGCTGATCATCTCCAGCAATTCGTGGGTGTCGTAGTCCACCCAGCGGGAACCGCGCGTAGCCGTCGGCGGAGCTTCGCGAGCATCATCCACCAGGACAGAACTCTCCTGCTCAGGTCCTTTCACAACACTCGCCTGGGGCGGCCCGTTTGGCTCGTTAGGCTCGTTCACGTCCGTGGCTGGCGCTTCGCTTGTGGGCATTCGTTCCTGATTGGCCTCGCAGAGGGCGTTCTGCCTTGCCGGCTCCGCAGTGAGTCCTTCCTATCTATTCTCTCATCCCGCTTAAACCCTCATCCAGTGCCGGTTTGCGCCGTTGGCACAAAACCCCCCTCTTCGTCCGGGACGGTCAGCCTCGTACAATGGTCTTTCTGAATGGACGTGTAAGAAGCCGGAAAGGGAACTTGTTTGAAGCAGTTTTTTGTAGGAATTATAGGCTGGTGGAAACTCGTCGCTCTCCCCGCACTGGCCAAACTGGGTTTCTGGGGCATAGGCGCCATCGCGCTGCTTGATTCCTCCACCATCCCAGTCCCCATGGATGCGATTCTCGCCGTCTATGTCTGGAACAACAAGTCTCACTTCTGGCTCTATTGCTTGATGGCGGCCATAGGCTCGGCTATCGGAGGCCTGCTCCCCTATGGCCTCGGCCGTGCCGGCGGCGAGTTGTTCCTGCTCAAGCGCATCGACCGCGCGCGCTTCGACCGTATACGTCTGCGCTTCGAGCGTCAGGAATTTCTGGCCGTAATGATTCCTTCCATGCTGCCGCCGCCCGCGCCATGGAAAATGTTCATCTTCGCCGCGGGCGTCTTCGAGATGCGGATTCTCCCCTTCATGCTCGCCGTCTTCACGGGAAGAATGGTGCGCTGGCTCGTCCTGTCCGTACTGGTGCTCAAACTCGGCCCTGGCGCGGCCGATCTCGTCGCGCACCACGCCCTCCGCTTGGTCGGCATAGTCGGCCTGCTGGCTGTGCTTGGATTCACCTGGTGGTGGATGAAGAAGAAACGCTCCGGAAAACTGCTCGAAGACTAAATAAGCCTTTGGCTAGCTATTCGCAAAAACTGCTCGAAGACTAAATAAGCCTTTGGCTAGCTATTCGCAAAAGACTTCCGTGCCCCATCGGGGGACCCACTGGGTCGCGCTTTGTCTCTGGCGAAAGGGCGGGACAGGCCAAAACTCAACTTGAAGACGGCCGACTACTTCCCCGCCAGCGCCGCTTGCGCAGGGGCCGCATTCAGCCGCCGCAACAGCGCAGGAACCCCAAACGCAACGCCCAGCACGATCGCCGTCGACGCCAGATCGTTCCGGTAGAACGGAATAGCCGCCACAAAGCAGGCCTCGAGCCCAGCCAGCGTATGCGGATACATGAAGCCCCCCGCCCACACGGCATAGTTCGAAACCAAAAAAAACGAAGTCGGCCCAAGCAAGGTTGCCGCCGCCACGCGCACAAACGTGGACCGTGCGCTCAGCAGAATCTGTCCCAGCGCCATCGCCATCACGTACCAAGCCCAGGTGGGCAGATAGGCAGTCCACTGGAACGCGTAGTGATAGCTGTAAACGGTGAGGAAATAATCCGTGGCCGCGAGCACGACGAGTGGGGCCGCCATCTCCCGCCACGAACGCCGCGCGCCAAAGTACAGTAGCGCACCGCCCACCGCGGTAAAGTTCAACCACCCCGCATGGGGCAGAACACGAGTCAGGACAGCGACCAGCAACAGCAGATAAGCGACCATGAAGACCTCATCCTCTTGATTTTCCGGGAGGGTCTCCCGGGGCAGGGCAAGAGCAGGGATTGCCGTGTCCGACCGCCTTTACTCTTCCTATTCATTCTGCGGTCCCGAGAGCGCGGGGTCAACCTAAACCGTTCCATCGGGCCAACAAATCTTTCCATCCGGAGCAAAACTGCCTACTTCTGCTGGCGTCCCCCCATTCCCTCGCCTGCATCTTCGCGGCCGTCCACGATATAAACCCATCCACCCAGAGGCGCTCGCCCGCCAGAAGTCTGGGAGGTCAAGAATCGATAGGCAAATCGAAGATCGGAAAACTCCACCGTGGTCCAGGTGCGATTTGGCGGCAAGTCAGGTGGTCGCAGCTCCTCCACAGGCTCCTGACCCAGATCGCGGACCAAAGCCCAGCGCCCCCAGTCGAGGTAGACCTTGCCGAGTGGCGTCTGTTTGGCCGCTTCCACGGCAGGTGTGTCGGCAGGTTTAAAGATTGTGTTGTGCTGGGGATCGCTCTCGATCGCCCCGGTCCACGTATTGATCTCCGCAGTCTGATAAAAATCTGGCGTCTCGAGAATGGCGTGCCAGCGGTACATGTTTACCGGATAAGGCTCAAGAGCTACTCGTTTCACTGGAGCCGAGGTCACCTGCACGTTATCGAGCATTCCCCGCGCCTGCGCCTGCTCGCCCCAGCGCCAGCACCAAAGCGCCACCATCCCTACAAGCGCAAAAATCGCCCAGCCGCGCCCGCGAAAGGGTTTGCGGCGTGCTCCAATCTCGCTATCGGCCAGGCCGAAGATCCAGGGCATCACCATGGCCAGCAGGAGCAGCGCCCACAGCACAGGTTCGGCGATAAACACAAAGCTCCCCGCATACCATCGTGGGTTGAAAGGGAAGAAGGGTCGCAACCCGTAGTTGTTTGTCCAGTCCAGTAGCAGATGGCTCAGTGCGGCAATCAGTGCCGTCAAGTAAAGCCAGCCCCAATGCACTGGTTGCCGCGTCGGCAGCGCCGGGGGCGCTTTTGCGTCTTGGACCAGAGCGTCAATCTTTCGAACACGCCGCCCTTCGCGCCAGCGATGGCCAAGCCAGACCAGGCCCACGACCGCCCCGGCCACAAAAGGCGCGCCCAGAAACGTGTGCGTAATGCCCCGATGGTGCTTCAGTTCTTCCACGGGCCCTGCAAGGGACCAGAACATATCGAGATCGGCAGCCTCAGCCGCCAGCACCGCGGCCAGCGTCGCGTAGGCTGTCTTCCGATTCAGCCCCGCGCGGCCAATGCATGCTCCCGTTAGAAAATGTGTAACTGGGTCCATGTTCTCTGCCAACCATCCTAACCTGCTCCGCCAACCTGCCAGCGCTTCGTCCCACAAACCGAGAGCGCAAGGCGCAGCTTGTCATCCCACCAATGCCGGGGCTGACTTGCTAACCCACAATTCCCGCGAAGCGGGAGCTAACCTGCTGCCTTTGTTTAACCCCCCCCCGCCGCCTCCTATAATTCACCCCATGGCCGAACCAAACAAGCCGGGCTCAGCCAGCCCCGACCCAACCCGCAAAGCAGCGGCGCGCGCCGAAGAACTACGCACGGAACTCCGTCGCCACGAGCACCTCTACTATGTCCTCGACGCCCCCGAAATCTCCGACGCTGAGTACGACGCCCTCATGAACGAGCTAAAGCGCATCGAGGCCGCGCATCCAGACCTGCTTACCCCCGACTCGCCCACCCAGCGCGTTGGCGGCAAGCCCGCCGAAGGCTTCAAGAAGGTCCGCCACTCACGCCCGATGCTCTCGCTCGACAATGCCTACTCCGCCGAAGAGCTTGCCGACTGGGACCGCCGTGTGCGCGAGTTGGCCGGTAATCTTCCCGTCGAGTACATCGCCGAACCTAAGCTCGACGGCCTAAGTGTTGCGTTGCAGTATCAAGCGAGCGGAACGGGCGGAGCCCGCCTGGCCACTGGCGTCACTCGCGGCGACGGCCAAACCGGCGAAGACGTAACCTCCAACATCCGCACTATCCGCAGCGTGCCTCTCTCCATCTCCTCCGATCGTCTGAAGAAAGCGAAAATGCCGGATGCATTTGAAATCCGCGGCGAAGTCGTCATGCCTGAAGCCGCCTTCCAGCGCCTCAACGAAGAGCGCGAGAGGGAGGGCCTGCCCCCGGCTGTCAATCCCCGCAACGCCGCCGCCGGCACACTGCGCACGCTCGAGCCCAGCATCGTCGCCAACCGCCGTCTCGTGTTCTTCGCCTATTTTCTCCTCATCGAAGGCGAGTACTTCGCCGCTGGCCAAACGGCTACCCTCGATGCTCTCACCACTCTCGGCTTTCGCGTCAACCCGCATCGCGGCCGCGTCCACTCTGTCGACGGAATGATGAAGTTCATCGACAAAGCCGAGTCCGATCGCGAAACCCTCGGCTATGAAATCGACGGCGTCGTCCTCAAAGTGGATTCGCACGCCACCCAGCAGCGCCTTGGCTACACCGGCCGCGCCCCACGCTGGGCCATTGCCTACAAATTTACGGCCAAATCGGGCATTACCCAGGTCAATGCCATCACCGTGCAGGTAGGCCGCACCGGCAAGCTCACGCCCGTCGCCGAGCTAACGCCGGTGTTTATCGGCGGCACCACGGTTAGCCGGGCCACGCTCCACAACGCCGACTTCATTGAGCGCCTCGGCCTCAAGATCGGCGATACCGTCAAGGTCGAGCGCGGCGGTGATGTCATCCCCAAAGTTGTCGAGGTCATTGCAGACAACGACCACCCGCGCGGTGAGCGGCGTTTCGAGTTCCCATCGAAGTGTCCCGAATGTGGCAGCGAAGTAGTCCGCGCCGAAGGCGAAGTCGACTACCGCTGCGTCAACGCCGATTGCCCGGCCAAGATCCGCGAAAGCCTCCTCCACTTTGGCCGCCGCGGAGTGATGAACATCGAAGGCTTGGGCGATGCAGTAGTGCAGCAATTGCTCGATCGCAAGATGGTCGCAAGCGTCGCTGACCTTTACGGGCTCACTGAAGAGCAACTCGCCGGCCTCGATCGCTTCGCTGAAAAATCCGCGCGCGCCCTTATCGCAGAAATTGAAGGGTCAAAAAAAGCCGGTCTCGCGCGTGTGCTCATGGGCCTTGGCATCCGCTTCGTCGGCGAGCGCACCGCTGAGTTGCTCGCAGAAGAATTCGGCTCCATCGAAGCGCTCGAGAAGGCCGGCGCTGAAGAGCTTGAGCGCGTAGAAGAAGTCGGCCCGCGCATCTCGCAGGCCATTCTGGAGTTCTTTGCCCAGCCGGCAAACCTGGCGCTCATCGAAAGTCTGACGACGGCCGGCGACGATATGACCGCGGAGAAAAAGCCGCGTTCCACGCAACTCGCCGGCCTGACGTTGGTGCTCACCGGCACGCTGCCGACCCTCGCCCGCGACGAGGCCAAGAAGCGAATCGAAGACGCCGGCGGCAAGACAGCCGGATCGGTCAGCAAAAAGACGAGCTACGTTGTGGCAGGCGAAGAGGCCGGCTCAAAACTCGACAAAGCCCTCGAACTCAAGGTTCCAGTCATTGACGAGGCTGGCCTGCTGGCGCTGCTTCAATCCGGATCGGCGAAAGAATAGGAAACTCTTCGGGCACCGCAAGTTCATTCGACCCGCTATGTGATCTATCGGATTGGTTCTCCACAAGCAGCGGCAACACCGCCACCAGAAGCAACAACACGTCCACCCACATGGCCGCCTCCTGCCTATACGTCTGAACTGATGCGCTCGAACTTAAGCACGCGACCGTCGCCGCGCAGCGATGTCGGGCCTGTGTTCGATAGCGCGCAGCTCCCGTTCCCGCTCCCGCTCCCAGGCTTCCGCGCGCCAGTTACGCGAGGCATAGCGCGGCGGATCGTCCACCACCGGCGCTAATGTTTCCGCAGACGGCCTTCCCGGCATCGTCACCAGCTCGGCTTGAGCCTTGAACGTGAGTGCGGGCGCCGCCGGCGCCTTCGTTGCAACCAGCCGCGCGGACGATTCCAAATCGACGTATGCCGCTTTCGAAGTCAGGCTGGTGTCCACGCCAACAGCCTGCTCCTGCAACTCCGCAACCTCCGCCACGTCCGCTGCGGCTGCGTGCCCCCGCACGGCAATCGCTTTTGCCATGAACTCGTCCACCAGCTTGTGCAGGCAGGTTTGCCCGCAAAGGTGTTTCGACCCAGGGCGCAACCGATTGCGCGACTGCCATCCGCTCACCCGCAGCTCGCCTCCCTGTTCATAGGCCACGAACCAATGATTCGTCTGCTTCTTCTCCGATGCGCAGATATCGCACGATATTGCCTGCCGGATCACCGCATTTCCCCCAGTCCGCACAGTCTTTCCGCGGCTTCGACGTTTCCAGTCCTCGCTCCAGCCGGTTCATCGCGGGCCAACCGGATTTCCCGCCGGCCGCGCGGCATTCCGAATGGAACAGTCTCGAAAGCGTCTTCCTTTACTTCATCGGGCGGATGGGAAAATAGGTGAGCCGGGCGGCGAGGGATTGTCGTGAAGAGCCAGAATTAGATTCAAAGCACAGAACTGTCCTGGTTCAGGACAGTCGCTCATCTGGACTGGAGAATCGTTGTGCGGAATCGCGTCATCTCAGAAGCGAGGGCATGCCCCGCTCCTGAATGGATGAGAATATGCTAAGCAATCTAAATATTTCTTCGCGTTTTTAAACTACTGCCGCGGCGCAAAGTAACCTTTTTTCGCGCGCACTTGGTACCGCCGGTCGTTGCAATAAAGATAGATGGTGCGAAAGGCGCCGTCGTTCTTGAAGTCCGCCGGAGCATAGGTCAACGCATACTGGCTGCGCAACTCCTCCTCGATGTCGTGGAAGCTCGTCGAGACCTCTTCCACCGAGGGCGGAAAGAAGACCTGGCCGCCTGTGTCGCCCGCCAACTGTGCCATCACCTTGTCGCCCTCACCGCGGCTTGGTGTCCAGTTGGTGCTGATGCTGTAGATAATGGTCTCCGCCCGCTGGCATTCCTTGATGGCTTCAGTGAGATAAACACGGCTCTGGTTGTCGTCGCCGTCCGAGAGGAGGATGATCGCTTTGCGCACCGGCTCCTGCCCACGCGATTCGTCCAGAAGTTTGTCGCGGCAAGCCGTGTACACAGCGTCGAACAGCGCCGTGCCGCCACCGGGGCTCAGGCGGTCGACGCCCGATTCGAGCTTGTCGAGATCGTTCGTCCAGTCAGCCTGCACCGTCGGCGTTACATCGAAGCCCATCACAAAGGCCCGGTCGCTTTTGGCCTTCAAAACCTGTAATAGAAACTCCTGGGCGGCCTGCTGCTCGAACTTGAACCGCGAGTGAATCGACGTACTGGTGTCGATCACAATCCCCACGCGCAGCGGCAGATTGCTCTGCTGATGAAACGAAGTCACCTTCGACGGCGCCTTCTGGTCGTCCAGCAAAGCAAAGTCGTTGAGGCGCAGGTTGGGGATGTAATGGCCGTGTTTGTCCGTGACGGTAAAGATGAGGTTGACCTCATTCACGTTCGTCTTCAGCGTCGTCACGCCTACATCGGCTCCCGATGCATTTGGCTGCGCCCCAGCTTGAGCCGCGTCCTGCTGTGGGGGGTTGCCCGGAGCGGCAGCCGGTGCAGCCTGTGAGGCAGGCGCTACGGATTGTTGCGCGGGCACTGAGCCGGTCTCAAGCCCGGCCACAAGTGCGAGGCCTAAAACCCCAATCCCCCAATGGCGGGCGACTGTCGCTGGGGTAGCAAAAGTCAGTCTTGTCATATCTTCTCTATCTTAACAATTGCCTCCCTGCAAAGGCATTCATCTCTGGTCGCCGGAACCTGTTCAATTACTTAAGTCATCGACGGGGCTCGGCCAGCATTTGCGGAACCGCCTGGCCCGCTTTCCAGTCTCGCCAAAAACCTCTCCAATTCCTCCGGCAACGGTGCCTCAAACTGCAACGCCTTTCCGGTCACCGGGTGGGCGAATTCGAGTCGCGCCGCGTGAAGAAAGTTGCGCCCCAGCCGCAGCACCTCTGGATCGGCCTTTCTCCGCGCAGCCTTGGACTGCGCTGCCTGTGCCGCCACCTGGTCCGTCAGTTGCCCGGCCCCGCCGTATAGCGTGTCGCCCACCACCGGATTGCCAATGGACGCCATGTGCACCCGGATCTGATGAGTCCTGCCAGTTTCGATGCGCACCTTCACCAGGGTAAATTTTCCGAAGCGTGTAACCAGCCGCCGAATGACTTCGTAGTGTGAGACTGCCGTGCGCGCGTTTTCGTTAGGATGCACCGTCATGCGCGTCCGCCGCATCGGATCACGGCTCACGCCTGCCGTAATGGTGCCCTTCTCCCGCTCCACAGCTCCCGACACCAGCGCAATGTAAGTCTTCTTGATGTGTCGGCTCGCAAACATCTCACCTAACGCCGCGTGCGCGCGGTCGTTCTTGGCCACCACAATCAGCCCGCTGGTGTCCTTATCCAGGCGGTGCACAATGCCGGGCCGCAGTTCGCCTCCGGTCGATGAGAGTTTCTTGAAGCGATAAAGCAGTGCGTTCACCAGCGTTCCCCGGCTGCGCTCGTCGTCGTTCTGTCCGGCCCCGGCATGCACCATCATTCCTGCCGGCTTGTTCACCACCGCTAGGTCCGCATCCTCAAACACCACGTCCAGCGGAATATCTTCAGCTGTCGCCTTCAAAGACGCAGGATGCGGCTTGCCCGTCAGCACAATTTGCTCGCCGCCGCGCAACTTCAGCGAAGCCTTTTCATGCTCGCCATTCACCAGCACATCGCCCTGGTCGATCAGCAGCTGCACACGCGAGCGGCTCACGCCCTCCAGTTGCGCGGCGATAAACTGATCCAGCCGCTGCCCGGCAGCTTCGGCTGAAACATTGATTGTCTGCTCTTGAAAATCGCCAGCCTCAGCACGAGATTCAGTCATGAGCGGCCTCGTTCTTTGTGTGCCCGTCTTTCTGCTCAAGCAACAACAGCGCCCCAACCACCACCAGCATGATCGCCCCAACCTGCGGTCCATCGAGCGCGCCGTTGAACATCGCGCCCCGCCCTTCGGTGTCACGCCAAAGCTCGGTGATGTAGACAGCTACTCCGCCGCCCATCAATCCCATCCCTGCCAGGTCGCCTGCCTGTCGGACCGCCGGCTGCCAAACCACCAGGAAAATCGAGAGTGAAAGAAACGCCAGTCCCGCGTAAGCCTGCACGGGATGCAGCGGAATCCCCAGCGGCGTCCCGCTCCATATCGCAGCCAAAGGACGGTTATAGGTCACTGCCCATCCCACGGTCGTCTCGGTTCCATAACCTGAACCAGCCAGCAGCGCGCCCAACTGCTCGAACGCCAGTCCCAGGGCCAGCGGCGCAGCCAGTGCATCGGCCGTCGTGCGAAGCGCCATCTTCTGCCACCAAGCGAAAATCGCCGCACACCCGGCACCCGCCACCGCCCCCACTGCGGCCAGCAGCGGATGATGCACCATGGCCAGCGAAAGCGCCCATGCGGGATGATGGCGCAGCTCACCAAGGTTCATCGCCACCAGTAACAATCGCTGCGCCACCAGCGCCGCAAACAGCGACACCACGCACAGATTCCACACGTTGCCCGCGTTCAGCCCTGCAACTGGCGCAGTGTGCTGCGCCAGGAAAAGCGCCAGCAGAACGCCAATGGCGGCCGACGCGCCATATGACGGAATCAGAAACGCGCCGATGTGGAATAGAACTGGATGCACCAGTCAAAGGATACGGCATTCGCCCGAAAGGGCGTGGTGCTTGAAGGAATTGTCAAGAGAAGTAGAATCCGACCCACGGGGCCGTGGTTGATGCGCTGGTGAACCCGTCCTAAGACGGTGGAGCTCTCCGCGGTTCATTAGGCATTCCGGACTGGCGGACACGGCACACAGAACCGATTGTCGAGTTGAGCCCCTGTTCATTGAATGTTGGTTCAACCAGCGTTGATCGCCCACCTGCTTTGC
>JBARBP010000219.1:0-2860 GCA_049793195.1 Occallatibacter sp.
ATGATTTCGGCGATACGGGCCACCTGACTCCGTTGGTCAAAATGCATACGCTGGGCAGCACGTTTATTCCGCCGGGAATCCATGCCGGTGGCTTGCGCTATCACGGCATGGCGCCGCTGGTTTCGCATGTGCTGGATCTGGGGCTTGCGGAAGCAGTGACCGTGCAGCAGTTGGATGCATTCGCGGCAGGCATTCAGTTTGCCCGCGCGGAAGGAATTATTCCCGCGCCAGAAGCAAATCACGCGGTTGCCGGAGCCATTAGCGAAGCGCTGCAGGCGAAAGCGGAAGGCAAGGCGCGCACGATTCTATTCAACCTGAGTGGGCACGGGCACTTCGACATGCAAAGCTACATCGCGTACCAGGCTGGCAAGCTGGAGAATTATGAATATCCGGCGGAGGAGATTGCGATGGCGCTGGCGGGATTGCCGGCGTTTGAGTAAGCCCGGCAATTCCAGAAGGAGCAAAGCACTTGGCTATTCGCGAGGAGACGGCCGTTTGTATTTGCTGCTTAGCAGGCAAGTTGACCGGTCGAAAATACAATAAAATATCGCTATGCCAGTTGTTTTCGTGAACGTGGCTTCCGGTTCTTTTTCTACTCAAACGAGGGATCACCGCGCGAGCCGGTGCACATTCATGTCGAAAGGGACGATGTGGAAGCGAAATTCTGGCTTTTCCCTGGAGTCCGAGTGGCCTACAATGACGGATATGACGCCCGCACTCTTCGTGAGTTGCTGGGGCTTGTCGAGGCGAACCGGGACCGGATCGAGAGGGCATGGAATGAGTTCTTCAGTTAGTGCAATGCGCGTCCGTTTCGATTCGGACAGCATGTGGGTCGACTTAAGTGACGGTAGAACCATCGGGGTTCCGCTGGCTTGGTTTCCCCGCCTGCTGCGCGGCACGGCTGACGAGCGCGAACAAGTCAGAATCACCAGCCGCGGCCTCCACTGGGAAGCTCTCGACGAGGACATTTCGGTCGCTGGATTGCTCGCTGGACTGGGCGACCAGACCGCGGACAATAGAACTTTCGCGGCATAAGAGCATTACCGAAGATGAATCCAAACAAAACGGCCGACCCCACAGGGACGGCCGTTTTGCTCTGGCGATAGATTGTGATTGCGCTGCTCTACGGCTGTGCCGTAACGCCTTGGGCAGCGTTGCGCGCCATGGCTTTTTCGGTGAGCACCTTGTGCGCATTGTCTTCGAGGGCCTGAGCTTCAGGCAGATAAGTGACCGCCTTCTGAATCTCGGGGTCCCAATCGGCGAGAGTGCGCAAGCCCTGCAACTGTCCAAACTGGATGGTGACAATTTTTTCCTTGATGCGCACCTTCACCCAATCCGCCACGCCGTCCATCTCCGCCTGGGTCCACTCGACGTTCTGGCTGGTGAGGTACTTCTTGAAGTCGGCCAGCACCGCGTCGTCTACCTGGAAGTTCTTGTCCGCGGTGTGGGTAGAAACATACACGGGTGCAAACTTGAAGAACACATCCTTGCCCAGGAGCTCGTCCTGGAAGTGATTGGCCTGCGGCGAGTCGATCTTTTCATCCGGCGTGATGCCGCCGCCGCCATAGACCGTGCGTCCTGAATCGGTGAGCTTGACTTCCTGGTTGGTGGAGTTGGAAGGCAGCGCGCCGGCATGGTTGTAGTAGTAGTCGTAGAGCGAAACGCCGGTGTAGTTGCGCTGGATCAGCCGGCCGGATGGCGTGTAGTAGTGATAGGTCGTGAGCGCGAGGCCGGTATTCTCGCTCAGGTTGTAGACGGTTTGCACCAGGCCCTTGCCAAAGGTGGTCTCGCCGACGATGAGGGCGCGATCGTGATCCTGCAGAGCGCCGGAGACAATCTCAGCCGCCGAGGCCGTACCGCGGTTGACCAGCACAACGATAGGAAAAGTCTTGCCGTTATTGCCGTGCGTGGCCGTGTAATTCTGGTCGGGGTAGGCGCGCCCGCGCTGGGATACGATTGTCTGTCCCTTGGTCAGCAGATGGTCGCAAACATCGACCGCCTGGCTTAGCAACCCGCCGGGGTTGTTGCGCAGGTCGATCACAAGGCCCCTCAGGTCGCCGAAGCTGTTGATGGATTCGGTCATCTCGTCGCCGGTGGTCTCCTGGAATTGGGTGAGATGGATGTAGCCGATTCCGGGCTTGATCTCGTATTTCAGGTCCACGGAGGGGTGAGGAATTTCGTCGCGTACCAGGTCAAATACCAGAGGAGCCGCCTGGCCAATGCGCGTCGTGGTCACTTGCACATGGGTGCCCTTGGGGCCTTTCAGTGCCTTGGCAACCTGGTCCGACGTCCAGCTGTCTGTGGCTTTGCCGTCGACCGCTGCGATGATATCGCCGGGGTGAATGCCAGCCCGGAATGAGGGAGTGCCCTCATACGGCGTGATCACAAACACTTTATTTCCCTGCTGCTGGATGACCATGCCGACGCCGTAATAGTGGCCGCGCTGATCTTCGCGCAGGCGGGCGTAGGCCTTGGGATCGTAAAAATTGGAGTGCGGGTCCAGAACGCGAAGCATGCCGGGGATGGCCCCGTCGTAGATGGCAGTGTCTGCCTTGTCGCCATCGATGGGCTCGGCGTAGTTCTTTTCCACCAGCGAATAAACGTCGGTGAACGACTTGAGGCTGTCGCGAAGCTGGCTTTCGTCGGTCGCGGACTGCGCGCCAACTCTGCGCTGCAACACGCTGCCGACAATGGCGCAGACGGCGAAAAAGAGAACTACAGTGAAGAGTGCGCGGCGGGCGCGAGGAGTCATAAGCGGACGGAACCTCCGAACGGCGAATGCGGTGGGGGCCCGTCTGCGGCTTTCCAATCAATCGAGTCTCAACCTGCCGCTTGCGGCTGGATTACTCCCCGATAAAAC
>JBARBP010000220.1:0-37235 GCA_049793195.1 Occallatibacter sp.
CCGTAACAATCCGTTCATGTGCAAGTTCGCAATTCATAATCTACGTCCTTCCAGCCTCAAGAAAGTTCAATGAATACGAGCATTCAGCTTTTAGTTTCCAGCCTTTAGCTCCTCCTGCCGTGTTAACTTCCATCGTCCAGTTCATCCCGCGCATCGACGAGCAAGTCAATAAAAACTACCTCAAATCCGCCAATTGCGTTCTCAGCTTCTTGGTAGCCCTGAAAAGCGTATTCTTCGCGGTTTCTTCCGTTGTGTGCAGCATTTCGCCGATGGTGCGCAGGCGCAGTCCCTGATAGTGCTTCAACTCAAAGACCATCCGTTCGCGAGGCGTGAGCTTGACCAGCGCCGCCTGAATCTTCTGTCCCAGGACCTTGCGGTCCAGCTCCTTGGCGGGATTGGAAAACGACCGGTTGTCTGAGACTGAAGCCAACAGGTCGATCTCGTCGCCGGAGTGGTCCACCACTACCGCGTGATCTTCGCGCCGGGTTTTCTTGCGGCGCAACTGATCGAGGCAAAGGTTGGTGACGATCCGGTAGATCCACGTATAAAACGAGCATTCGAAGCGGAAGTTCCCGATATACCGGAAGGCCTTGAGAAAGGCCTCCTGGTAGAGGTCCTCCGCATCGTGCTCACTGCCGGGCAGATGCAGGGCCAGGCGCAACACCTGGTGCTCATATTGCCGGACCAGCGTATCGAAGGCCACGCGCGAACCGGCCTGTGCCTCGCGGATGAGTTCCATCTCTTCGGCGCGGGCCTGCTGGCGTTCGGCGTCTCGACTCGCGCCGTCCCGTCCCGCTCCGCCCATCGCACTCGATGCAGCCATACCTGCTGAGGATTGTACCTTCCGCGTGGACGGCCATGCCAAACCAAGCGCAACTCCGGCCGGAGAAGCCGGGTGAATCACAACCTCTGCCGCCATCGAATCTCCGATCTTCCGAATTCGTGTTCTTTAGGGGGATAACCCGCTCCCCAGCTGCCTGGCAGCCCTACGGCAATCCGGAACATGCCGTAGAAATTGTTTGTACTGGAGTAGACGCTAAATCACGGGTTTGGTAACCCATTTTTGAGGTTACCGGACGGTCGGTCTGGGTTATATGTTCCCATCGCGGGAAGCTGGCTGGGTGCGGTCGCTTGCCTGGCGCGTCCGGGTACACTGGAAGCCGATGACCGGAAATCTGTTTGAAACCCTCACCCCCTCTGAATCGCCAACCGAATGGTTCACAGCCCACTGCGACGGCGGCTCCCGCGGCAACCCTGGCCCATCCGGCTACGGCGCGGTGGTCGAGGATGCCAAAGGGCAGGTAGTCGCCCGGCTGAACCGCTTTCTAGGCACACAAACCAATAACTACGCGGAGTACTCCGGCCTGATTGCGGTCCTCGAATGGGCTCACACTCACGGGGCAAAACGTTTGCGGGTGGTGTCCGACTCAGAACTGATGGTCAAGCAGATCAAGGGGCAGTACAAGGTGAAAAGCCCGGGGTTGCTGCCGCTATGGCAGGAGGCGCGGCGGCTGGCGGGGAGGCTCGACGGGTTCGAGATGCGCCACACGCTGCGGGGCGGGAATAAGGAAGCCGACCGGCTGGCAAATGAAGCGATGGACGAGGGCATGGGGAAGAAGCGGAGTTAGCGGTGCTGGCGGGGTTCGCGGAGTTACGAACTAGCGACTTTTTGCTCGGGGATTGAAATGCCAGCCAACTCCGCGAGCACCGCTAATTCTGATTATGCTTTGCTTCAGAGTAAGTTGCGCCAAGTTTGACCCTCTTTTCCAGGTGGGTGGCGAGCGCATTCGAGGCTGGGGCTCGAAGTTTCTTTACTTTTGGTAGAATGTAAAGAGGGGTGCTTGACCATGGAAGCCAAACTCAGCGGCAAGGGGCAGGCCACGATTCCAAAAGCGGTTCGGGAACGGCTGCAGATCAGCGCAGGGGACCGATTCAAGTTCTTCTTCCACCCGGACGGCGTGCTTATTCTGCCCAAGATTCCGACCAAACGCCTGAAAGGGAGCGTTCCCAAACTGGCGCGGCGGGTATCTGCCGAAGAAATCGATCAGGCCATAGAGGCAGGCGCCACCGAGAGATTTCGGCGGAAGAAATGATCGCGCTCGATACAAACGTCATTTTGCGCTACCTGGTGCAGGACGATCCGGCGCAGTCGGTTCGGGCGACTGAGATCATCGAACGCCGATTGACTGAGCGCAGTCCTGGTTTTGTCAGCCTCGTCTGCATTCTCGAGATCGTTTGGGTTCTTGGAAGTTTGTACAAGCGCACTCGTTGGGAGATCGCTCAACATATCGAAATGATCCTGGCGGCCGATACCCTTGAGGTGCAAAATGAGCAGGAGGTTTATCAAGCAGTCGTTGCGCTCAGAAATGGAACGGGTACGTTCGAAGACGCATTGATCGGCGCCATAGGTAGTTGGCGAGGTTGCTCTGCAACTCTGACGTTTGACCAGGACGCCGCGAAGCAGTTGAACGGGTTTCGGCTGATCTAGGGCATGTTCAGCGCCCTAAAACGAAAAAGGCACGTTCGAAATGAGACGGTGGAGTGCATGCTCTCTCCCACCAATCGCGCGATGAAACTGCGCGATTGGTGGGGTACTCTTCCGTTTTCTGCAGCTGACTCCGCGAACACACTCAAAGCGCGACTAACTCCGCTAACACTGCTCCGCTACGCCTTGCGTCCCAGATCGTTGCGCCAGGTGTGCCCCCAGCGCTCCAGCAGGTGGTCGGCGCACTCGGGGCCCCAGGAGCCGGCGAAGTAGTTGGGGAAGACCTCGGGTTTCTTCGCTGCCCAGGCCTGCAGGATGGGTGTATAGAGCGCCCAGTTGATTTCGACGCCGTCGCGGTGCGAGAACAGGGTCTGGTCGCCCAGCATGGCGTCCAGCAGAAGGCGCTCGTAGCCGTTGGCGCTCGACTTGCCGAAGGCCGCTTCGTAGTCGAAGTCCATATTCACCGGGCAGACGTCCATGTTGGGCGTGGTGGGCACCTTGGCGCCAAAGCGCAAGGCGATTCCCTCGTCGGGCTGAATGCGGATGGTGAGCAAGTTGGGCTGAATGTCCTGGCAAGGGCCGCTGCCCGCCATGCGGTTGAAGATGAGAAGCGGTGGCTGCTTGAACTGGATGCTGATTTCGGTGGCGCGCTTCTTGAGCCGCTTGCCGGCCCGCAGATAAAAAGGAACACCAGCCCAGCGCCAGTTCTCAATCTCCAGCCGCAGCGCTGCATAGGTCTCCGTGCCCGAATTGGGATTTACGCGCTCTTCGTCGCGATAGCCCACCACATGCTGACCTTCGACGATCCCGGGCCCGTACTGGCCACGCACGGCATTGAGGATTGGTACCGGCGGAATCGCGCGCCAGGCCTTCACTTTTTCGCGCCGCACAGCCTCGGAATCAAAACTCGAAGGCGGCTCCATGGCCACAAAGCTGAGCAACTCCATCATGTGGTTCTGCACCACGTCGCGCAGCGCGCCGGCCTTTTCATAAAACGGGCCGCGCCCTTCAACACCCAGAGTTTCGGCGGCCGTGATCTGCACATGATCGATGTAATTGCGGTTCCAAACGGGCTCGAACATCCCATTCGCAAACCGGAACACCAATATGTTCTGAACGGTTTCCTTGCCGAGATAGTGGTCGATGCGGAAGACCTGGTCCTCGTGGAAGACGGCGTTCACCTGGTGGTTCAATTCGCGCGCCGAGTCGAGGTCGTGGCCGAAGGGTTTTTCGATCACCACTGACGCAACACCCTTTTCCGGTTGCGCCATGCCTTGCGCGCCCAGATTCTCAACGATTCCGGCGAAAAACTCCGGCGCCGTGGCCAGGTAAAAGATCCGCTTCCCGCCAATGTTCCGTTCCTTGTCGATCCGATCCAGTTCCGCCTTCAGGCCCGCATAGTCCGCCGGATCATCGAAGTTGAGCGGAAAGTAGCTTATATGTTTGGCGAACTCGTCCAGCTTGGGATCGCTCGCATCCACGCTGCCGAACTCCACGATGCCGGCGCGCATGTCGGCTGCGAACTCATCGCCAAGGGGCCGCCGCGCTACGCCCACGATCGCGAAGTCTTTGGGCAGCAGGTCAGCCTGGCGGAGGTGAAACAACGCCGGCAAAAGCTTGCGCTTGGTCAGATCGCCGGAGGCGCCAAAGATCACCAGAATCCCCGGATCGGGAATCCGCTCCGCACTCTTCGCGACATGCGAAAGATCTTCCGGTCGCACGTTTGCTTGGATTGTTGCCATTCTTCCCCTCCACCTGGCTCCCAGCCTCTAGTTTCTAGCTAGAAGCCCTTAATCCTCGAACATTAGTCTTTCTTCACCGCGTGGCCGCCAAACTCATTGCGCATGATGGCTAGCATGCGGTCGGTGAAGTTATTCTCTTCGCGCGAGCGGATGCGGCGCATCAGCGACTCAGTAATGATGGGCGCGGAGACGTTGAGGTCGATCGCTTCAATCACGGTCCAGCGTCCCTCGCCGGAATCCTCGACAAACGCCTCGAGCCCTTGCAGAGTTGGGTTCTTGCCAAGCGCGTCGGCCGTGAGGTCGAGCAACCAGCTGCGCACTACGCTGCCGTAGCGCCAGATTTGAGAAATCTGGGGAAGGTTCAGCTCAAACTCCTTTTTCTGTTCCATGATCGTAAAGCCCTCGGCGTAGGCTTGCATCATGCCGTACTCGATGCCGTTATGAATCATCTTCACAAAGTGTCCTGAGCCGCCGGGGCCCACGTGTCCCCATCCTTTGTTGGCGGCAGGGGCCAGTGTTTCGAAGATGGGGCGCAGATATTCGACCGGCTCCTTGTCGCCGCCAATCATCATGCTGTAGCCCTCTTTCAGGCCCCAGACGCCGCCGGAGGTGCCGACGTCGACAAACTGGAAACCCTTCGCGATAACTTCCGCGTGGCGGCGCATCGAGTCTTTGTAGTAGGAGTTGCCGCCATCGATGAGAATATCCCCGGGATTGAGCAGCGGCTCCAGCTTAGCCATCGTTTGGTCGACGGGCGCACCCTGCGGCACCATGATCCAAATGGCTCTTCGCCCGTTCAGATTTTGGACCAGATTTTCCAGTGAATTGGCGCCCAGGTTGCCGGTGGCCGTCAACTTCGCAACTGCATCGGCGTTGAAATCGAAGCCGACCACCTGGTGCCCGCCCAGACGCAGCCGCTCCGCCATGTTACCGCCCATCTTGCCCAGGCCGATTAATCCAAGTTGCATAACTCCTCCAGTCGTTGATTTGCTACAAGACGCCCAGACTTGCTAACTGCTTGCGTAATCTGTCCTCGCCTTCAAAGCGGATGGCTTTCATTCCCGCTTTTACGGCGCCGTCCACATTCTCGGGGCGGTCGTCGATGAAGAGAATCCGATCTGCCGGGCGGCCGAGAATGTCGAGGGCCGCCTGGTAGATTGCCGGATCCGGCTTGCGCAATCCGAGGTAACAGGAACTTAGCGCCACTTTGAAGGATTGAAAGAGGCCGAAGGTCTCGAAACGATACTTGTTGGTTTCGCGCGCTTCATTATTGAGAGCGCCTAACATGCACTGATTGGATGCCGCCAGTTGCTTCAAAGTTCCGAGAGCGCCATCGGGAAGTATCTTCGACTGCGCGATCATGAATGCGAAGAAATCTTCATGGGAAAAGCTGCGCGGCTCGGTGAAGACCGTCGCGTCGAGATAGGCATCCACCGAAATCGCGCCCCGCTCCCATGCCGGATAGGCTTCGTGGTGCCCGGCCTCAACGGTGGCCGAATCGAGATGGAAATGTTCCACCGCAAGTGCACGTTCGTGCGTGTCCCAGCCGTTGGTCAGCAGGACTCCGCCCACATCAAAGAGGATCACGTCGAAGGGGAACATCGGCGCCTTTCAGTGTGCGTCACCGCGATGAATATTTGATGAAGTCTTGAGTAGCCGCCAGCCGTGCGGACCTCCCGCAAGCTGGCGCTGTGAAATGTTACCTTGCGTCAGGCCTGATTTGCGGACCCATCTCCGCACATATACTTCGCTTCGATGGCCAGGACTTTCTTGAACCGCCGTGTGAAGCGCTCTTCCTTGGTGATGAACTGCGCCCTGATAAATGCATCGACGACCTCGAATGCCAGTGCGGATCCAATGACGCGCGCGCCCAGCACAATCACGTTCATGTCGTCGTGCTCTACGCCCTGGTGTGCGGAGTAGGTGTCGTGGCACATGCCTGCGCGGATGCCGGGAATCTTGTTGGCCGCGACACAAACGCCGACACCGGAACCGCAAATGAGGATGCCGCGCGGGGCTTCGCCCTGCTTGATGGCCAAACCGACGCGTTCGGCAAAGTCGGGATAGTCGTCCTGGGGCTCGATTTTATAGGCGCCCAGATCAAGGACTTCGTAGCCAGACTGGGCCAAGTGGGCGCGAACCTCTTCTTTGAGAGAAAAGCCCGCGTGGTCGGAGGCGATTACGAGTTTCACGATGGTCCTTTCAAAAGCGGGGCTAGCGGTGCTTGCGGAGCGCTGCTGACTCCGCTTCCCGTCTACTTCAACAGCTTCTTTGCCCTTGCGGCCACGTTTTCTGGGCTGAAGCCTAATTCCTTCATCACGATTGGGCCGGGGGCCGAGGCTCCAAAGCGATCCAGGCCGATGACATCGCCATCCAGGCCGACGTACTTCCACCAGCCAAGCGTGGCTCCCGCCTCAACGGCCAGTCTGGGCACGCCCGCCGGCAGCACACTGGTTTTGTACGCAGCGGTCTGCTCTTCAAAGATTCTCCAACTGGGCATGCTGACTACACGCGCCGGAATTCCATCGGCTGCCAGGAGCTTGGCGGCGTCGAGAGCAGGCCAGACTTCAGAGCCCGTGGCGATAAGAACGACCTGAGGCTTCGCTGCATCTTCAAGCACGTACGCGCCCTTGCTGACAGAAGCGTAGGCATCGTGGGTGGTCGGGTCGATTACAGGCAGGTCCTGACGAGTGAGCGCAAAGAAGCACGGTCCCTTGCGCTCCAGAGCCAGTCGCCATGCGGCGGCTGTTTCATTGGCATCAGCGGGGCGAAAGTCGGTGATGTGCGGGACCGCGCGCAACGCCATCAAGTGCTCGATAGGCTCATGCGTCGGGCCGTCCTCACCCACGCCAATGGAGTCGTGCGTGAACACAAACAGCGAGTGGACCTCCATCAGCGCGGCGATGCGCAGGGCCGGCTTGGCGTAATCGGAAAAGACAAAGAAGGTCGATCCGAAGGGAATGAGGCCGCCGTGCGCCGCCATTCCATTGACTGCCGCGCACATGCCCAGTTCGCGCACGCCGAAGAAGACGTTGCGGCCCGCCGGGTCGACGTGGAAACTGACTCCTGGCTTGAAGATTGTCTTGGTGGAGGCGGTCAGGTCCGCGGCCCCGCCAAACAGCTCGGGAACACTTTCGGCAATGGCATTCATCACCGCCTGTCCGGCGTTGCGCGTAGCCACGGCCTTGCCAACCGGGAAGCTGGGGATGGTTTTCTCCCATCCTGCCTTGAGCTGGTCTTTCTGGGTGCGCTCGAACTGTGCCGCCAGGTCGGGGAAAGCCGCTGCGTAGTCCGCGAACAGCTTTTTCCATTCTGACTCAAAGGCCGCGCCGCGTTCGCCTGCCTTCCGCCAGTTGGCCAGCGCTTCCTCAGGAAGATAGAAGCTCTGATCTTCCGGGAATCCAAAGAATTTTTTTGTCGCCACCACGTCGTCCGCGCCCAGCGGCTCGCCGTGCGCTTTGCTGCTACCCGCCTTGGGCGAGCCGTAGCCAATCACTGTGCGCACCGCGATCAACGATGGTTTATCGGATTCGGCCTTGGCATTTTCGATGGCCACCTCGATACCGGCCAGGTCGTTGCCGTCCATCACTCGTTGCACGTGCCAGTTGTAGGCCTCGAAGCGCTTGTAGACGTTCTCTGTAAAGCTCAGCTCAGTTGGCCCGTCGAGTGAGATCAGATTGTCGTCGTAGAGGACGATCAGCTTACCCAGGCCCAGCGTTCCGGCCAGCGAGGCCGCCTCGTGGGAGAGGCCTTCCATCATGTCGCCGTCGCCCGCGAGCGCATAGGTGTAGTGGTCCACCACGTTAAACCCGGGCTTGTTGTAGATCGCGCCCAGGTGCCTCTCCGCCATGGCCATGCCTACAGCCATTCCCAAGCCCTGGCCGAGCGGGCCAGTTGTGACTTCAACACCGTCAAGCACGCCGCGCTCGGGATGTCCCGGCGTCCGCGATCCCCACTGGCGGAAGCCCTTCAGGTCGTCGAGCGTGACGCTGTAGCCGCTGAGGAACAGAGTGGAATAGAGCATCGCCGATGCATGGCCGTTCGACAAAACAAAGCGGTCTCGGTTGGTCCACTTGGAGTGGCCCGGATTGTGCTTCATCAGCTTGTGAAACAGAAGATACGCAATGGGCGCGCAACCCAGGGGAGCGCCTGGGTGGCCGCTCTTGGCCTTCTCCACGGTGTCGACGGCGAGTAGCCGCAAAGTGTCAACGGACAATGTATCGAGAGAGGTATCGGTAAGGGAGGGAGTCATTTTGGCCTGTGACTTTTCCTTTCGTAATGGTGCGTTCTGCACCAATGAAATTGCTCAATTGCCATCGACCTTAACTTCAACATTGTATCCAAGCCAGGAGGCCTGCTCTGGCCAGTGCAGAGTCCACTCCACCGTGGCTCCTGGTTTTATGTCCGCGCTGAACCCAGCGCTTCCCAGGTTGCGGCTGAGCGCGGTTTCCGTGGACTTCCAGCCGTCCACGGTCCAGATCACCTCAAATTGCCGATCGTCCAGGATACGGAGAGTGTTGCCTGCTGCCATACTCTGGATCGGCCGGTGGCGGCTGTAGATCTCCAGATCGCGCCGCAGTTTCTGTCTGCCTTCAGGTTCGCAGTACCGTTCATACACCGGATCGATGCGATCGAAGACTTTTCCGTCCACGGCCGAGCGCAGCAGCTTGAGGTACTCGGCGTGTGCCCACACCAGCGGTACAGCCGAACCGGCCGGCTTTCCCAGGCGCTGGCTCGACTCTGGCGAATCCGGCAGGTCCCAAACCTGTTCCGGCATCATCTGCCCGCAGGTGGCAAATGCCTCATAGGTTCTCACCAGCGCCTCATAGCCGTTGCCTGCCGCAAGCTCGTAGTGAGCGCGTTCGCCGGTGAGCAGTGGCCAGACATGCCCCTGACCCCAACCCTGAAATGGCCCACCGTCCGGCTGGTCGCCGTAGCCGTCCCAGTTGTAGCGGCGCCATCCGGGGCCCTGCGGCAAATCGCATTTCAGCACCGCGTCCACCACTTTGAGCGAGTCTTTGATCAGCGGATCGTCGGCGCGGCGCACGCCGTACCGCACCAGCTCAAGAAATCCAGCGTCAATAATCTCCCGCGCTTCGAACTCGGTGCGTGTGCCCGGAGGACGATTCGAGAGATGGATTACTTCTTTGCCGCAACTCTCGTGTGCGTAGGCCTCGCCGCACTCCGGGGGCCGGATTCGCATGTAGTGGCGTTTGATCTCGGGATCCAGGACGCCATTGTCGGTCACTGTCCAATCTTCAAGATGCTTCTCGATCCAATCGGCGAACTCCTCAAGAAAATCCGCCATCTCAGCCGCGTCGTGGGCGCGCGCCATCTCCGCGGCGCAGATGAGGCCGGAGATCACCGCCGCCAGCGTCGAAGGCGAATAACCTGCATTCTCTTCCCATCGCTCCTGGTTGGTTATGGGGCTGTGGCGCACCAGAAATCCGGCGGCGCGCTCGACAAACGGAAATATCTTCATCTCGCCGAGCCCGTTGGCTTTCCATAGCCGCCAGGCAAGGATGAGCGGAAACGCTACTTCGTCGAGCTGCAACCCACTCCAGTAGGGCGTTCCGTCGATCCAGAAATTCTGGGCAAATCCGCCACCCGGCTGCTGGGTGCAGGCAAGGTAAACCAGTGCGCGGCGCGCCGTTTCGACGCGGCCACAGGCAAGCAGGGCAGTTGCCGTTTGCACCATGTCGCGGGTCCAGACCAGATGGTAGCCGCCCAGATCGTCGTCGCTTTTTGCCTGGCCCCAGGGAATGGAAGCCGAAGCGACGAAGGCCCCGGTGTAAGTCTTGTCCTCGTGGGCCAGGAGAACGTTATGGCTGGTGCGCATCAGCTTGCCGCCGTCGCCCGAACGCACCGCAAGCCACTCGGGATTGGCGACGCGGTGCCACTGTTCGATAAAGCGCTTGCGATGCTCCTCATACTGCGTGACCAGCGAGCCCATGGTTTTTTGTGCTGCCGTGTGGAGCCCCTGTCCCAGGCCGATGGCGAGAGTGAACTCGCGCGCACCGCCCATCTCCGAGTCTCCCTGCACGGCGTTGTCGAGTGCCAACTCGCCTATGACGGCGACGTTGCCGCCGGTGGCTGAGCCGAACTCCCAGTCCATGCGGAAATTGTCCATCAGGTCGCGCCAGCCGTCGCTCGCGCCCACAAAGCCGCAACTAACGCGCGAGAATCCGCAATTCGAGGCCATGGCGAGGGCCCAGTCGTTCTTCCAGGCGAGCAGCACTTTTTTGCCGGCAATGTCTACGGCGCGGGCTGTGTTCCGGGCTCCGCCGTCGTCGAGATGTGGAGCAAGCAACGCGTAGATCTTCAGGCGGGGAAGGAGGGATGGGTGGCCTTCGAGTCTTACGTGGGTCAACACCACGGAGTGATGCGGGTCGCAGATGATTTCCTTAATCAGCCTGTAACGGCCGTCAGGATCGCTGTTGATATAGCGGACGCCCAGCGCCTCGGGGTCAATGTATTCAAACCTGGATTGAAGATCGCGCTTTTCTTCGTGGAAGAAGGTCTCGCCGTCGGTGACGAGGAATTCCATGTCGCGGACCTGGGCACGGTCGAGGGTGGGGTGATAGAACTCGTTTAGAATTCCGTGCGAGCAGGTAAACCAGACCCGGCTTGAAGCCGAGTAGGCCGTGCAGACCGCATCTTTTACGCTTGAAGTCCAGCGCGGTTCAAGGCCGGGCGCGCCGAACGCTTCGCCCTGCTGCTCAAGCCACAGATAGTTTGCCTGATCGCTCATGGTTGTACACAGTCGTCCATTTGAAGGAATTTGAAAGCTGCATCAGATTCAGGGTCAAGCGAAGAGGAACGGGGAAGTCGCCTGCTGCCACCCTCATTATCGATGTTTCCCGCGCCGTAAAGGTTTCGTCTTTGCCGTTATTCCCAGTCTTTTGAACCTTGTTCTCGAATTTCTGCATCCATAGGAACAGAAGGGCCCGCTGCCGCGTGTGAAAATCTTGTTGCAGCACCCCGAGCTTTCAATGCCTTGCCTGTTGTCGCCGTGCGCAGGGCTAAACCCTCACAGTACAATTCGAACGGAGGAATTTCCCCTATGGCTTATGAATTAGCACCGCTGTCCTACGACTACGCCGCCCTTGAACCTTTCATCGATGCCGAAACGATGAAGCTCCACCACGACAAGCACCACCAGACCTATATCAACAATGTGAATGCCGCTCTGGCCAGCCACCCCGCGCTCGCCGCCAAATCCGTCGACGATCTAATCAGCGATCTGGCTGCGGTTCCCGAAGACATCCGCGGCGTCGTCCGCAACAACGGCGGAGGCCACTCCAACCATACTGCTTTCTGGAAGCTGATGGGCCCGGCCAACACCTCTGGCGTCGGCGGCCATCCTTCGGGCGCCATTGCCAAACAGATCTCCGCCGATTTTGGCGATTTCGACGCGTTCAAGAAGACCTTCAACGAGACTACGGCCAAGCAGTTCGGTTCCGGCTGGGGCTGGCTGGTCTTCTCCGGCGGCAAGCTCAAGGTAATGACCACGGCCAACCAGGACTCGCCGCTCTCGCAGGGGCTCTACCCGATTCTGGGGAACGATGTTTGGGAGCATGCCTACTATCTGAAATACCAGAACCGCCGCCCCGACTATCTTGCCGCCTGGTGGAACGTCGTCAACTGGGAAGAAGTCAACAATCGCTTTGCTACTGCCAAAGGGTGAAAAAGGCAGGGGACAGGGAATAGAGAACAGGGATTAGAGAAGCCCGAAGCCCTTGCCTCGTCCCGTCACAAGCCTTCCGCGCCCCATCCTTGCGGCTTGTTTCCGCCGCAAGGATGGGAGACCACGAAGCCAAATCAGGTAGCTTTTCCCTGTCGTCTGACTCCCGTCTTGCGCAACTCTTTCCTCGTGCGGCCGTCTATACAGGCAGGAGTGTCCCAGACATCCGTGCGCAACGTAGGTTCCCTTTTATTTGCAGTTTTTCTTGCCTCGGTTTCAGCAGCGACCGCCTCTGGCCAGGCGGGCAGCTTTGATGTTGCGCAGCGCGGCCACACTGTTGGGACCGCCAGCTTCAACTTCTCCGCGACCTCCGACGGCTACGACTCGACTTCGATGGTGCAGGTCGCCATGGAGGGTCTTGATTACTCTCTCTCAAAGACCGAGACCCTCTCTGCTGCCAATGAACTTAAACATGTGCTATTGAGCGCCACGATCAACGGTTCGGCCGTTAACGTCACTGCCGCGCCTGACTCGACCCAGCTTCTTGTCAATGTCTCCGCCAACGGCCGCAGTTCCACCGCGCGCCTTGCCGGTTACCCAGCCGCTGTCTTCCTTCCCGATTTCGATCCTGGCGCGCTGGAAACGCTGTTGGCCCTGGCCGTCACTCGCAATAATCGTGACCTGTGGGCCATCATCCCCAAACAATCCGGCTCCGAATCCAGTTCCGTCGCTCCCATTCAACTGGCTACCTACGCGGACGAGCAGGGGACCGAAAACGGCAAGCCGATCACAGTACATCATCTGGTTGCGACGATTGCCGGGGCCAGAACCGACCTGTTTTCCGGCCCGGAAAACCAGCTTCTTCAGGCCGAACTTCCGCAGGCGGGATTTGCCCTGGTGCGCAAGGGATTCGTCCTTACGCCTCCCGCCAAACCGCAGGCTCCTGCATCCTGATTGCACACGTTCCACCAGAGAAACATTGAACTCCGATTCCTTGGGAGTGGTGCAGTTTCCGGATAAGCTATCGCTCTGGAGCAACGGATCACTTCCCAGAAGCTGACATTCCAGGTCCCATCCGCCTTCATTGAGGGCGTTGGAGATTATGCGCGAGCTGACGAGCGCAGGAGGCGGAACTCAGAATCGAGAATGTGCCAGTCGTTCCGAATCATGCCTCACGTGCCCCCTTCAAGCCATCTCATGAGTTGGCTCAGGGCGCCCTCCACTCTCCTAATGCCGCCGGAATGTCCGAAATTTAGACCGCGAATCAAAGCAACCACCACCTCTGAGGCGGCATCGGCGTCAAGTCCGGGGGAGAAGTCACCACAGAGAATGCCCGCACGCAAAATGTCGAAAACGAACTTCTTCCACGCCCGCTCGTTGTGACCCATCACCGAGCGGATCCCGGGATCGCGGGCGGAGCGGCCATGGATTTCTGCGAGAACCACGAACATCTCCGGGTGCTCTCGTGCCTGATGCAGAAGGGCAGAGAAATGGGCGGAGAGTTGTCCGCGGGGACTCTCAGATGCCGCATCGTCGCGCCCAAGGGAGAGTTCCTCGATCATATAGGCCATAACACCGGCGATCAGCGCTTCCTTGCCGGGGTAGTAGTAATGCAGAGTCGAGTGGTTGAGCCCAACCCGGGCGGCAATTTCACGCATGCGAAGGCCCTCAAACCCCTTCTCTGCTATGGCATGGTAGGCGGCGCGAGCAATCTCTTTGCCCCTACCTTTGCTTCGCTGGGAGGCTTGCGAATTCGTAGTTCCGCTTTTCCCGCTAGCCATCATGAATCTCCTTCTCCAGTATGGAACAATTCAGGGGCATCTTCAACCAGATGGTTGACACGCCGGACCTGAAGTCGGATAATTCAACCAGATGGTTGAAGTTCGTTACTTCGGCCAGATCCGATCTTTCAAAGGAGATGAGAATGGCTAAGATTCATGCCGACGATCAAGTAATAACTCAAATCAACGTGTTCGAAGTCGATCCCCACAACCAGGACGCGCTTGCGGATCTGCTAAAAGATGCGATCCAGCGGGTGAGCGGAATGCCCGGCTGGATTTCGGCAAGCATTCACAAAAGTCTAGACGGAACGCGCGTAACCAACTACGCGCAGGCGGCGGATCATGCCGCATGGGAACGGATCGTTGAGAGGCTTCAAGGCGAACGCTTCTTCGAGCGTTTTCAGAAGTTGTCAAAACCGAACCCGTGCCTATACAGGTGTACCTTCAGTCTGACCGCGGACTGAGTTGGAGTGGCCAGGCATGGAGGTGGCTGTGAACAAGGGGTCGAATTCGGTTCCGATGATCGCCGATTCTTTCGAGAGAAACTCCTACACCGGTTCATCATCGTTGAACCGACAACGCGGGCCGTAATCCGGCTGGGAGAAGCGACATGAAGTTCCGACAGAAATCCGTTGCTGGCGGCTTAGTGGTCTTGGTGATGCTCCTGACAACACCGGCTCCTGCTCAATCCGCATCGTACCATCTGAAACCTGGCGACACGATGCCGGCGCTTGACGGTCAGGCTCTCACCGGTAAGTGGCTTGGTCTTCCCGCGGCCGCCGGTGAAAGCCCGGCGGTCGTGATGCTGTCTTTTAGTCGTGCAGGCGGTCGTGATGCGCAGAACTGGGCGCAACACCTATCGAAAGACTCCCACCTGGTCATCTATACCGTGATCTTTCTAGAATCTGTTCCCCGATTGTTTCGTCCTGCGGCTATCTCAGGTATCAGAGGCGGAATGCCTCTGGCCATGCAGGACCGAACCATACTCTTGTGTCGAGATGAGAGTCTTTGGAAACAGAGATTGCAGGTCACCGACGAAAGCCACGCCGGCGTGATCTTGCTGGGCTCAAAGGGGCATATCCAATGGATGACGTCAGGTCCATTCTCGGACTCGCTTTATTTGGCGCTCAGCAGACAGATTCGAACTACGAACTGAGAACGACTCGCCTTCTGAAGCAGGCATATGAAAGTGCCGTTGTACCTTCCTATTAAGTGTTGCATCATCTTCACGAATTTATCGAGACAAATAGCTTCGGCTACCACTATCGATTGCTGGCAGATAGTATCTTCAACTGTTGCGAACAGGGCTTACCGCTCATCCACAGCTATTTAAGCCAAAGTGAGTTGATTGATCCTGACAAACGCCGATGTATCCACCAAATAACCAGCGCCCGAGTTGTCGGCTAACCGGAAACTGCACCACTGCCGATCCCGTTGATCCCTCCGCTCCTAACAGTCACCCCTGTTAGCATTTCCGTATGCTTTTGCCGTCCCCTCGCAAGTACTTGCGCGCGGCCCTTACCGCCGGACTTCTCCTCGTTGCCTCGCATGGTCTAATCGGTCAGGATTCACAGACTGCAAGCCGCGAGTCCACAGACCAGGTACTGCATAGTCTGAACCGCGGCCATAGTTTTGGCCAGGTCGCCATTTCGCCGGACGGAAAGCGGCTGGCCTGGGTACCGGGTGGGCGCATGGGCGGAGAGATTCGCGTGGCGCCCTTCGGCGATCTCGGAAAAAGTCAGCGCATCACCGCGGCTGCCACTCCCGATGAGCATTGCCTCGAAGGTCAAATCACCTGGTCTCCGGACTCGACGGCGCTGGCGTTTCTCTACGAATGCACCGATGAAGATGGCAAATCGACCGGTCAGACGGGCATTTACGCTGCCCGCCTGGATGCTTCTGGCCCTGCCCACCGCATCACCGCGCTGCCGGGCTACGTCAACGACCTCGCCTTTTCGCCGGATGGGACGGCCATCGCTTTCCTATACGTCAAGGGAGCCACCCGGCCCGCCGGAGCCCTCGCTGCGATGCCCCCCCCATTGGGGGTTATCGGCGAGGATGGCGTCGAAATCCAGCGGGTTGCCCAGGTGACCCTGCCCCTCCTGAACTGGAACGAGGAGACTCAGCCAACGCCAGCTGACAATCGGCCCTTGGCGTCGCGTACATTGGGCCATCTTATTTCGCTCTTCAATTTTCTGACTCCGCCTAACCTGCATGTTTACGAGTTTGACTGGGCGCCCGATTCGAAGTCTCTCGCTTACATTGCCGCCGATCCCCCCGGCGAAAACAACTGGTGGGCGGCCAAACTCTACACGCAATCGCCGGGTGAAGAACCGAAAACCGTTCTCGCTCCAGGCGAGGTCTCCGGCCCGCTTCACGGGCTGCAGATTGCCGTGCCCCGCTGGTCGCCCGATGGCAAGGCCATTGCCTTCATCGGCGGACTGATGAGCGATCAGGGAGCGACGGGCGGCGACGTGTGGATCGTTTCCGCCTCCGGTGGCCAGCCCTCTGACCTGACTCTGCAGCGGCACACTTCGCCGGCCTGGATTATGTGGGAAGGCAACGATCGTCTCTTTGCAAACGAAATCGCAGGCGGACGAAGCCAACTCGTCCAACTCAATCTCAATCGCGATCCCGTGGGAGAGCGCGTCTCTGCCACTGCGGGGAAACCTGTATTCAGCATTCCGGGCAGTGCGAGCGACGGCCGCATGGAGCTAAGCCTCTCGTCCACCGCAGACCGTTCGCTCTTTGTTTTCAACGCAGGCAGCTTCAACCGCCCACCTGAGATCTACGCGGCAGGGCCGGACGAGCATGTCTCTTCAGCATCCGGCGACGAATATGCCGGCCTTACCCAACTAACCCACCTGAACGACGGAGTCAAAGCCAACTGGGGAAAGACCGTCTCGCTCGACTGGAACAGCGACGCCTTCCATGTGCAAGGCTGGCTTATGCTGCCCTGGGACTACGATCCGTCCAAAAAGTATCCTTTGATAGTCGGGGTGCATGGCGGGCCGGCCGCGGCGGTGCTCGGTCTATGGGACGGAGGCCCGGGAGGGTTCAGTGCGACGGCGTTCTCGGCTCTGGGCTACTTTGTGCTGATGCCCAACCCGCGTGGCAGTTATGGACAGGGAGAGGCCTTTACCCAGGCCAACCGCAAGGACTTTGGCTATGGCGACCTCCGTGACATTCTCGCCGGCGTCGATACCGTGCTTGCGAAATACTCTGTCGATCCCAATCGTATTGGAATCATGGGCTGGAGCTACGGCGGATTTATGACCATGTTTGCCATCACCCAGACCAACCGCTTCAAAGCTGCTGTGGCGGGCGCCGGCATCTCCGACTGGCTCAGCTACTACGGCGAGAACTCCATTGACCAGTGGATGATTCCCTACTTTGGCGCTTCGGTGTACGACGATCCCCAGGTTTATGCCAGGAGTTCGGCGATCACGTACATCAAGCAGGCCCATACACCGACGCTCGCGGTTGTCGGCGATCGGGACGGCGAGTGTCCTGCTCCTCAGTCGTTCGAGTTCTGGCACGCCCTCCGCGATCTCAACGTTCCATCGCAACTCGTGGTCTACCCCAATGAAGGTCATGGCTTTGTCGATCCTGCCCACACCCGTGATGTGTTGGAGCGCGCAGTGGGCTGGTTCACGCGTTACATGCCGCCGCATAGTTGACCAAAGGTCCTTGGGCATGCTCCCGAACCGGCCGCCGGAAAGTCTATTCAAAGAGACAACTGGCAGGCTGATAGAGCATGACAAAGGGGTGGGCAGCCGCGCAGGGCTGCGTAAGCCAGAGAGGGGCTCGTCCTGATACACTTTTTTCTTGGAGTCTTTGAGAGGGCGTTTTGCCGGTCGGCTGCATGCAGGCGCATTTAGCCGTAGACCGGTAGATGGGGCGGATTTCACCCGCCGCAGGCTAATCCATGGCCAGGCGTTGGGTGCTATAACTCACTTCTTCTCACGTAATTCGGACAGACCGTTCCGCGGCTTGACACAGCGGGGCGGGGAGGATTCATGCGGCGGTTTTTGACGCTTGTCTTTATGTTGTGCCTGGCCATTCCGGCAGGGATTTCCATCTCCGGCTGCACCCGCAACCCTGCGGGCAACTATTGCTATGGTCTTGCTTACGGCTTGAAGAACACTGACGTGGCCTCGATTACGCTCCAGCCTCAGACCACCGGCATTTCGCTGGCTTATGGGCAGACCCAGCAAGTGCAGTCACCCACAGCTATCACCTGCACGGGCGCAGGCGCTTCCGTAGCTGCAAACCAGTGGACCTACGGAACCACGAACAACAAACTGGTCGACATCTCTCCCTCCGGCATGCTCTGTGCCGGAACATGGAACCGAAACACGGGCGGCGGCATCGCCGACTATACCTACTGCAATTTTCCCAATCCGCTTCCTTCCACAGGCGGTCTGCCTTTTACCACGGCCTATATCACTGCGTCGGCTGACGCGGTGACGTCCAACCCCGTCAAAGTTTTCGTTCATGCCCAGGTGAGTTCAGTCGCGCTGGTCGGGCCCCAGCAATGCACCTCTCAAACGCAGACAGCCTCGCTCGATGCTCAGGCTTGCTACAGCGTGAATGGCCAACAGTACCTTATCTGCGCTCCGTCCTCCGTCACAACAGCGCCTTCTCCCAATCTCGCCTGTCCGGTACCTCCCGGCCAAACGTTGGCTTCCATTCCCAACTGCACTTCTTCGATCGGCTATTTCTTCTTCACCGTGGGCACCTCCGCCATCGGGACCATCAACACCAATACCAATCAGATAACCGCCAATGCGCCGGGCACGACGGCCATCAACGCTTCAATCGCCGGTTCGGGTTCCTCGGCAGGATACTTCTCGACGTGCCCGCCGAAATCAATCAACGTGACCCTGGCCAACGGGACTACCAAGGGAACCATCACCCAGGGAGTACCGCAGAATCTCACCACCACTGTCCTTGACACCAATAATCAGTCGCTCTCGGGCTTAGTCCTTGACTACCAGTCCACAAATCCCATCGACATCAGCGTCAGCAGCAGTGGCAGCGTCACTTCCCGATTCCCTGGCGTTGCCTCTGTCTATGCACTCTGCCAGCCTTCCGTGTGTAACCCGGCGCCTATCAATGAGCTGGGCCTGAATGGCACCGGTCTCTCAGTTTCATCGAATCCGGTGAACATCACAACGCCAGGAACCATCACCGACAATGTGTGGTTCGCCTCGCCCGGCCTCTCGCAGTACTTCGTCCCCATCTCTTTGCTCACCGGCACAGCGGGGTCTACAGTTCGCCTGCCTTACGTGCCCAACTCCATGGTGATGGACAGCGGAGGAACCAGTCTCTTCTTCGGATCGACTCGCGAGTTGATGGTGTTCGGCACAAATTCAAACACCCTCACGAAGCAGGATCCCAACGTTCCCGGCGTGGTGCTTGCCGTTTCGCCGAGTGCCGGGCAGATCCTTATCAACGATCAGGTGCGCAAGCTCTTCTATCTCTACAACACGGCCGGCGGTACCTACACTTCCCAGGGTGGAATGGGCAATGCGGCGATTTGGACGCCGGACTCCAAGACGCTCTACATCACCGACAACGCGGCACTGAACAACGGGACCACGATCACCGGGCATACCGACACGCTATACGTCTATAGCCAAAGCAGCGGCTGGAGCACTTACCCGCTTCCGCCCAGCCCGCTGCCTCCCGGCTCCATTCCTCCAGGCAACCTGGTGGCGAACGTGGCCGTTTCCCCCACCATGCAAACGCCGGCGCTCACCATTCCCAGCGTAGGCGCTTATCTCAGGGGAACCCCAACAGTTGCCCATGTCTGGTGTCCGACAGGCACGGTGACCAGCACCGGCAGCACCATCAGCGGTCTCTATCCCGGACCCTTTCCGGGCACCGTGGCGACCGAGGGCGGCGATGACCAGCCTGTGCAGTCCGATGTTCTGACTGCCACTACGGACGGAAGTCATATATTGAGTGCCGCGCTGCTCGGCGGCGGAATCACGCTGAGCGACATTGCAATCAGTGTTCCCAACGGCGCATGTCCTACCTCAACCTCCGGTGGCACGCAGACGCTGTTGCCGCTCCCAATCCAGCACGCCGCCACACCCTACACGCAGGCTGCTGTCACTGTGAATGCCACGGAAATCAACCAGATCGTGGCTTCGCCGGTATCCAACCTTGCCTTCATCACATACAACGGCGCTAGCGCGGAAGCCCAGCTGCCCTATTATGTGCCAGGCGCCAACGGCGCACCCGGAACGGTTGGCTACGTCACGCTTAATGGCAGCTCGACAATCACTGCGCCTTTGGCCGGCGCTTTCACCGCCGACGACTCCAACTTCTTCGTATCCACTGCGGGCGACAACCAGATACACCGCATCAGTATTCCAGCGAACCCGTCGCCGGCCACGCCGCCCACTGACGTCCAGCAGATCAGCCCAAATCTTCCCGCTTGCACGTCCGTTACGAACGGCGGCCTGGACGTTGGCTGCACCTTCAACGGCACTCCTGGAACCATCATTCCCGCCACGGCCATCGCCGTAGTGCCTCGCACAACAACGTAGCCTCGGGGGCACATAGCTTGACGCCTCATTGGGTCACACACAAGAAAGGCCGGCCTCGCGCCGGCCTTCTTGCTTGATGCTCAAAAGCCTTCACTGAGTCTGCCAAAGGGACTCGTCCGCCGTTGCGGATCGGTCCTGGGAGTTCATCGAAAAGAGCTCATCTTTCTGATCCCATTTCTATTGACCCGGACCCCTGACATCGCAAGATAGAATCAAACCATGATCAAGGGCATCTCCTTTCTACGTCCCGCTGGAAGCCCCCAGGCTTACGATCGGCTTGCGAGCTTTTTTTCTGCGCTGGGTTTTGCGCTCGGCAAGGGCTGGAATGAACAGGAGAGCAAGGGCGTTTCGTTTGTCGCCCCGCTCGGCAATCTCGAATTCGTTGACGGCACGTTTCCTGCGACTGCCGACGTCCTTGTCGAAGTCACTGCGCTCGATGCCGTCCACCAGGCCGCCGAATCATGGCTTCGCGCGCAGGCCGGGACCGCAAGCGTCGCGCGCCTCTCAAACATCACGGAGACACATTGGAAGTCCCGCATCTTCACCGTCGAGCCCGAGCCCGGCTTCCCGTTCAGCTTCTGGGCATGGACCGATCCCGTCAAAGGCAAACCCGCAGCCGTTGAGGGCGACCTTTCGGCGGCAGGCATGAAGTTTGCCATCGTTGTCGCTCGCTGGAATGCAGTCATCACTGAGCGCCTGCTCGATGGCGCGCTCGACGCGCTGATGCGCAGCGGCGCTTCCCGCTCCGATATTCAGGTGGTTCGGGTTCCCGGCGCATGGGAGATCCCCGCGGCTGCGCGGACGATTGCGAATCAGGGGACCAACTCAGGACATGTGGACGCGATCATTACGCTAGGCTGCTTGTTGCGCGGAGAGACAGCGCACTACGAAGCCATCTACAACGAAGTGGCTCGCGGCATAGGCCAGTCGCAACAAGAGACGGGCATTCCCCACAGCTTTGGCGTGCTCGCCTGCGAGACGCTGGAGCAGGCCCTCAACCGCGCCGGCATCAAGGCCGGAAATAAGGGATTTGAAGCCGCCGCCGCCGCCATCGAGATGGCGAGCCTGCGCCGCAAGCTCTCCTCGAGTGAAGTCGAGACGGGCGGCACAGGTTGACCGCCGGGCAAAATCGGGTGACCTCTGGTCAACATCGTCCGACCCCCGGACAACATCACGGCGGTGCGGGCCGCCGCAAATCTCGCGAGCTCGCCATGCAGATGCTCTTTCAGGCGGACATTGGCAAGCAGACCCCGGACCAGGTGCGCGCCACGTTCTGGAAGGCTGGCGACGAAGTCGAGCCCGATGTCCGTGGCTTTGCCGAAGATCTTTTTCGCGTTGCTATCGCGCACCAGGAACAGATCGACGAGTTGCTCGTCGCCAACTCGAAACACTGGCGTCTGGAACGCATGCCGGCGGTCGATCGCAATTTGCTCCGCATGGCCGTCGGCGAGATGATTGGCTTCAAAGGCACGCCGTTTCCCATTGTGATCAACGAGGCGCTGGAGATTGGGCGAAGGTATTCTGCGCCGGAGTCAATCAATTTCCTGAATGGAATGCTGGATTCGATTGCTCGGGCGCTGCTGCCCAAGTAGGAACCCGGCGACACCCAATTCTCATCGGCAATCATGTGAAGGGCGGCCACATCCCATGTCTCAGAATCGAGACATGGGACACCCGCTTGGATGTGGACGCGTTACTGGCTCAGAGCATTGACCACCGTGACCGCGAAGAAGGCGTGCCCGAACTCGGTGGGGTGATAGGAATCCCAAAAGAAGGTATGGTCGGGATCGGGATTGGTGCACACGACGAGGGCGCTGTTCAGGCAGGGCGTGGTGACATTGACGAACCCAAAGTGGGTGGGAGCGGTTTGGACTGCCTGGAGGAGTGTGAACACATCGATGCGCTGAATCCGAACCCCTTCGAGAAGCATTTCCAGAGCCAGCAACGTGTTGAGGGATTGGTTGGTGGCAGTGGATGCCGCTTTGGCAAATGTGGAAGTGCCCGGACCCACCTGGGCCGCAGGTAGCAGACCCGCGTTGAAGAGATTGGGAATGATGAAGTTCCTTGCTCCGGCCTGGCGGAGCAGCAGTTCGCTTTCGGAGATGCCGAGCGCGATTTGGAAGCCGAGCGTCTGCGCTTTTATTCCGCTGCTGAGGTTGCCGAGGATGTCGTTGCCGCCGCCCTGGATGATGTAGAGCGCCTTGGGGTCGGCCTTGTTCCCGTGCGCGGCGAGATAGATCAGTACTTGCTGCGGCACATCGGGGACGGTTTGGCTAAGGATCGTCTGAGGCTGGGTAACCCATGCCCCGCCAACGGCGTAGTCGGTCCCTTTATCGACAGTGTCCAGGTAGGGAAACAATGGCAGCCCCAAAGCGCCAGCAACATGATCGACCCAGATGGGTCCGTTCGAGAACCTGCCGTTGTAGTAAGGTGCGGCGGGATCGGCGCCGTGGGTGGCGAGATAGGCATTACCGACGTCGCTATAACTGTCGCCGAAGACGTAGATGGCAGTGTAGGTGGGCAGAGCAGCGCGGGCGACGATCGAGACAAAGGCCAGGCAAGCAAGAATCGTGCATGCCCGGACTGACTTGTGGAAAGGCATGAGAGTTTCTCCTTTGGCACTTGAATTTTCAGATATGGGGAATTGGGCTGCGGGGAACGACCCAAGCAGGCAGCCTCTGCTTTTCTGCAATCTACCGCGCAAAGATGAAAATGTAAATAATGCATCTTCACTTCGGAATCATTTTTATCGGCGCGCATTTTTTAAGAGCCGAACGCATCGAGATGTGAGCGCCTGGGATTCGAACGGTGCTATTCCAGGCCGATAACGAGGGGCTCCCTGGCTGCAGTGGCTTTCGCGGGACCGCGGCCTTCTTCCCAGAGATGCCTGGCATTTTCTTCGCCGTCAAGGACGCGGAAGACGCCTTCGGCGAGAGCCTGCAATTCGTCTTCGCCGGGATAGACGCGGATGGGCGCGATCCATTCGAGATGAGCGCGGAGACGCTGGATGACCCTCTCGGAGTGCGCCATTCCGCCGGTGAGCAGGAGCGCGTCCACTTTGCCTTCGAGGACGGCGGCCATGGCTCCGGCTTCCTTGGCGATCTGGTAGACCATGGCGTCAAAAACGAGCGCGGCCTGTTGGTCCCCTGCGTCGATGCGGCGCTCTATCTCTTCCAGGTCGCGCGTGCCGAGATAGGCGTAGAGGCCGCCGTCTCCGAAGACCTTGTGGTCAATCTCCTTTTGCGCGAACTGCCCGCTAAAACAAAGTTTAATCAAGGCGCGGACTGGCAACCCTCCCGTTCGATCCGGGCCGAAGGGGCCTTCTTCGATGGTGTTGCTGTCGATCTGGCGGCCGGCGCGATGGGCGGAGACGGTGATGCCGCTGCCCATGTGGGCGACAATCAGGCGCAGAGTTTCGTAGGGGCGGCCCTGCTCGCGGGCAAAGCGGCGGGCGACGGCGCGGGTATTCAAGACATGGCCGATGGGGGAACGCTCGATGAGCGGAGAACCAGAGAGCCGCGCGCAGGGCTGCCACTCGTCGGCTGTGACCGGGTCGACGATGTAGGCATTGACACCGGCGGCCTGGGCAAACCGGAGCGCGAGTAACGCGCCTAGATTCGACGCATGCTCGCCGCGGCGCGCCAGGCGAAGCTCTTCTACCATGACGTCATCGACCAGGTAAGTGCCGCAGGTGACGGGCGGCAAGAGGCCGCCACGTCCGGCAACGGCTGCGATCTGTCCGGGCTGATAGCCGGACTGCTCCAGGGCACTAGCGATCAATTCGGTGCGGTATTCGAGGCGGGCGATCATGGGACGGCCGCCAAAACGAGTCAGTTCTTCGTCACCGTGGCGAACTGTGCGGACCCACTCAGCGCCGTGACGGGTGTACAGGCCGAATTTCGTCGAGGTTGATCCAGGGTTGATCGCCAGCACCTGACTGCGCGGGTGCTGCTCCGTGCCGGCGGTTTGGGTGTGGAGCGTCAAGACATACCTCGGAGAGGTTACCTCACAGCGAAATCGAGTTTACGCTGAGGTCGAAGCGGCGTGCAGGGGTGGCCGTCACAGATCAGGGGAATTCTCGGGCGTCGGCATTTTCTCTTTGAAGCGAAATGATTTACAGGCGATTTGCCAAATCCGTGCTACACTTTATCTAACTGTAGAATTCGATCTGAAGTTCTTGCCTGTTCCGGTTACCGCCTGCACGCAACACTTCCACATTGCATTCGCGGTAAATCAGTAAAGAGGAGCAACACAAATGGAACAAGGCACAGTCAAGTGGTTCAACGATGCCAAGGGTTTTGGATTTCTGAGCCGTGAAAATGGCGAAGACGTATTCGTTCATCACACGGCCATTCAGTCGAACGGTTTCCGTTCACTGCAGGAAGGCCAGCGCGTTCAGTTCAATGTGACCAAGGGTCCCAAGGGCTGGCAGGCAGAGAACGTTCAGGTTGTCTAAGGGCTAACCCCGTACAACCGGTTCGAGTTTCAAAAGAAGAGGGACGGCAAATCTGCCGTCCCTCTTCTTGCGTTTGATGGAGTTTGGGCAGTTCGAGATCAAGGCTGCCAGCAAACCCAGATGGCTGATTACGGCCTTCCTGCGAAGGTTGTGCCCTGGAAACTAACAACTAATCACTAACGATTGGCTTTACGCGGCGGGCTTGAGGCTTTTCACGCTGACTTGGGGAATTGCGGGGTGGAGACTTTCTCTGGGCGTATCGTGGGTGCCCAGATATTGCAGCACATCGTTGATTGAGTCCTCGAAGCGCGACCCGGTCTTGTGGGTGGCCTTGACGCCCTTGGAAACAAGCTGACAGACTTCAAATCGGTTCATACCCTGCGCGAGGGCTTTATGGATTTGGTTGGAACGCATGACGAACTCCGGCGAACAAGGTGATTGTTGCGTGGAGGTACTGAGCTCGTCAGAAGCGGAAGGAACGGCAAGCGCCGAGCAGGCTGGTCAATCTCTGGACTATCTCAATTGTACGCTGGAAACTGAAGAAACGCCGGTCAGAATGCGGTGAGAAGCGCGGATCGTACCCCAGGACGCTGCTTTCACAGGCTCCGATTCCCTGCTATTCTAGAGGTCGCACAGCCCGACATAAGGGAAACACTGAAGAGATTCGAGGGAAAGAGGTTATACGTGGCCGACACCACCAAGGTAGAAGACAAGCTGGAACGGAAGAAGCTGAAACGCGTGGCGCGCAAGAAGGCCGCCCCCAAGGCAAAGCGCACCGAACCGCGCGGCTCAAAGAAGAAGAAGGTTAAAAAGCTCGCACGCGGACAGTCGAAGCGCTAAACGTGGCGACCAGCTTCTGGCATCTAGCTCCTCGTATCTCCTGTGCAGGCGATTGCTCAGCGGGACTGAGTAGAGCTAGAGGCTAGAAGCTGGAAGCTGGAAGCTGTCCCGCCAATGCTCCTCCCCTTGCAGATGGACTGTATTCTGTGACAACTTCCCGGAGGCGAATCTTCCGCCCAGGGACGTGAGGAGAACTGAACTGCTCGACCAACTGCTGGCCCGCAAATCGATCGACAAGCTCATCCGGGAATCGGAAGAGCCGGGGCGCTCGCTGAAGAAGAGCCTGGGTCCCTGGTCGCTGACCGCACTGGGCATTGGCGCCGTGATCGGTTCGGGAATTTTCACGGTCATCGGCACCGCGATGGCGGGGCAAAAGTTCGATGAGCCTTCAATCGGTGCCACGCCCCTGATTCACTGGCTGATTACTCACTCCGCAATGGCCGGACGGCCGGGCGCGGGTCCGGCACTTGCTCTCTCGCTGGTGTTGGTGGCGGTTGTTTGTGCCTTCACGGGCCTGTGCTACGCCGAACTTTCGTCGATGATCCCCATCGCCGGTTCAGCCTACACCTACACATACGCGACGCTGGGCGAGCTGGTTGCGTGGATCATCGGCTGGGATCTGATTCTCGAGTATGCCTTCAGCAACATGAGTGTGAGCGTGGGGTTTGCCGCGCACATCGTCGACCTGCTGGACTGGTTCGGCGTGCACATGCCGCTGATGTGGATCTCCCCCGCCTATCTGCCGACAGGCTTGCAGGACCTGGCCGGCAACGATCTCTACAAGGCGGGCTGGCACTTCGGGTTCAATATTCCGGCGTTCCTGGTGGTGATGATCCTCACAGTGATCCTCGTGCGCGGGATTCGCGAGTCGGCGCGCGCCAACAACGTGATGGTCATGGTGAAGATAGCCGCCATTCTGGTTTTTGTGTTCGCCGGAGCGAGCTTCATCAAGCCACATTACTGGCATCCCTTCATGCCCAACGGCTGGACGGGCGTGCTGACTGGCGGATCCATTATTTTCTTCACATATATCGGCTTCGATTCGGTCTCAACGGCGGCCGAAGAGTGCAAAAATCCGCAGCGCGACATGCCCATCGGCATCCTGGCCACTCTGGTGGCGTGCACCGTGCTTTACGGCGGCGTGGCGATCGTGTTGAGCGGCATTGTTCCCTGGCAGTCGGTGATGGGCGATGCTGCGCCAGTGGTCAACGCGCTCAAGAAGCTGTCGCTGCTTCCGGGTGGCAGCGGATTGCACTGGGTGCGGCTGTTTGTTTTAGTGGGCGCCCTAATGGGCATGATCTCGTCGATCCTGGTGTTTCAACTTGGGCAGGCGCGGGTATGGTTTGCCATGTCACGCGACGGACTGTTGCCCACGGTCTTCAGTCGCATTCACCCGCAGTTCCGCACGCCCGCCTTCGCCACCTGGGTTGCTGGATTTGTGGTCGGGGTCCCTGCAGGGCTGCTGGACATCGGGACGGTATCGAACCTGTCGAATATCGGTACTCTGTTTGCGTTTGTTCTGGTTTCGATCGCGGTGCTGATTCTGCGCTATCGCGAACCGGAGCGGCCGCGCGGTTTTCGCACTCCGCTGGGACCGGTGTTTCCTGTGCTCAGCATCATCTTCTGCATTGTGTTGATGATGGGGCTGGAAGTGATGACATGGGCAGCCTTCTTTGCGTGGCTCATTATGGGACTGTTGATCTACTTTTTCTATAGCCGCCACCGGTCTGAGTTTGCACCACAGCGATAGAATTGCACAACATCGGTAAACTTGAATCATGACGGAGATTGAAGCTTTCATTCGCCGCCTTCCCAAGGCCGAGTTGCATTTGCATCTCGAAGGCACCATAACGCCCCTTACGCTCAAGGATTTGAGCGCCCGCCACGATGTGCGGCCCATGACGCTGGACGAGGCAGAGGCTTACTACCGTTTCGACGATTTCACCGGCTTCATTGAGGCCTTCAAAGCCGTCACGCGGCGGCTGATCGATCCTGAAGATTACGAGCTGGCCGCCTGGCGCATGATGCAGCATCTGGCCGAGCAGGGCATTGTTCACGCCGAGGTCTACATCTCGGTAGGAGTCATCTACATGTGGCGCAACTTCGACCCGCGGGCCTTCGAGCCGATCTTTGCCGGACTCGAACGAGCACGCGAGCGCGCAGAGCGCGAACTCGGTTTGTCGCTCTACTGGATCTTCGACGCCGTACGCCATTTCACCGTCGAGGAAGCGGAGCGCGTCTTCCGCAAGGCCGCCGAGATGCGGGGTGAACACCCGTCGATTATTGGCATTGGTTTGGGCGGAGACGAGCGCCTGAACGGCTCGGAACCCTTTCGCGCACTCTATGCCCAGGCGCGTGAGGCTGGGCTGCGGCTCACTAACCACGCCGGCGAAACGACAGGGCCTGAGGCCATCCGGGAAGCACTTTCGATCGGCTCAGAACGCATCGGGCACGCGCTTTCGGCGGTTCGCGATTTTTACCTGATCGAGGATCTGAAAGAGCGGGGCATACCTCTAGAGCTAAACCCTACTTCGAATGTGCGCACAGGCGTTTGCGTTTCGTTTGCCGAGCATCCCCTTCGACGCTACTTCGACGCCGGCCTGCTGGTCACGCTGAATTCCGACGATCCGGCCTTCTTTGGTTCCGATCTGGCCAATGAATACCTGCTTGCGCACACTGAACAGGCATTTAGCCGCGACGAATTACGCCAACTCGCGTCAAATTCTATTCGGGCCAGCTTTCTTCCCGATCCGGACAAGGCTGAATGGCTTTCCCGAATCGACTCTATTCGGTAAACAATTCCACAGTGAGCGCAGCCCGCGATGTGGGCCAGCAAATACAAAACTGGGGTATCATGATGGTGCAGGAGGCTGCACTCGTCATGTTGAGCGAATCGGAAAACCTTATACCCGCCGAAGAAGTTGGGCCCGAAGAAAAGAGGGACTCGAAAGCCCTGATTGTGATTGGCTGGTTTTCGATTGGCATGGCCGTCGCGGCCCTCGGCATCTTTATAGGAGCCGAACTCCGCAACCGCTATAAATTCAAGAAGCGCACTCCTTATGATTTTTACGCCAACGCCGGTGAGTCGCAGGCTGGCGAATTCGGTGTAGGTATCTGAAGACTTCACCCTCCCTCGAACACAGAGATGCCGCCCTTGGGCGGCATTTCTGCTTTATGCCGGCCTACATTCCAGAACTCAGATCGAAATCTGTGTTGCCTGAGGCTCAATGCAGAACCGGCGGCAAATCCCGAGCGCGTTTCGGAGCAAGATCAATCCAGCTTCGGATGCAGTTTGTGGAAGCCGGTGGCCTGTTGATAGGCGCGCGCAAAGGCAGCCAGTTTTGCGTCCTGGTAGTGGCCGGCGAGGAACGTGAGCGAGACGGGCGTGCCGGGTCCGCCAATGTCGTCGTGGTCGCCATCGTCGACGGCTGGAGGTGCGGGAGCATCGGCGCCGCGCAGGCCGTTCGGAAGGATCAGAGCCGGGTGCCCAGTTAGGTTGGTCGCGATGAGCTGCGTGTCGGTGGAAGGGGTCACAATGATGTCGATCTTCTCAAACAGCCCGGACATCTGGCGAATGCCAAGAGTGCGGGCGCGGTTGGCCTGGATGTACTCGACGGCCGGATAGAAGCGGGCGGTGCGGAAAGCATTCGGCCAGTCTTCGACTCCTTGTTCGGTGAGCAGGCTGTAGCGGCCAGTCATGGTGAGTTCGTCGAACGCGGCAGCGGCCTCTGCCGTAAGCAGTGGAACCATGGCGTCCCAAGGCAGCTTGGGTAGCTCGACTGGGATGAGATTGACGCCCATGGTGCGCAGCTTGTCGAGTGCGGCGAGGTCGAAGCGACGGTCGTAGTCGCGGCGGGCGCGAGCGTCTTTCGCGGTGGCGTTTTGTTCGTCGCGCTTCTTCTTTTCATCCGCAGTTTCGCTCGGGGTGGCTTCCGTTAGCGTGACCGGAGCAGGCGGGTCGAACTCGCTCTTCAAGTAACCGATGCGGAGCTGCTTCCAGTCGAGGTTTGGGTCCCAATGAAAATTGGCAGGATAGACTCCCGCATCTTTGCCGTCGGGGCCGTGAATAGCCTCGAGTACAAGCGCACAGTCTTCGGCGGAGCGAGCGATGGGGCCGAGCTTGTCCATGGTCCAGCAAAGGGCCATGGCGCCGGTCCGCGGAACAAAACCGAATGTAGGCCGTAAGCCTGTGTCGCCGCAGCGCGTGGAAGGTGACGAGATGGAGCCCAACGTCTCCGATCCCAGCGCGAAGGCCACGCACCCTGCTGCGACGGCGCTCGCAGACCCTGCCGACGACCCGCTCGATCCTTGCGCGGGATTCCAGGGATTGCGGGTGCGTCCGCCAAACCACTTGTCGCCCATGGCCAGCGCACCGAGGGTGAACTTGGCGACCAGAACGGCTCCGGCAGCATCGAGACGCTGGACGACCGTCGCGTCTTTATCGAAGGATTGATGCTCGAAGCCACCCGCGCCCCAGGTGGTGGGATAGCCTTTGACTGCGAGAAGATCTTTTGCGCCCCACGGAATCCCATGCAACGGCCCACGATATTTTCCTGCGGCAATCTCGGCGTCTGCGGCCTTCGCCTGGGCAAGAGCGCGCTCTTCCGTGAGCGTAATCACGAAATGCAACTTCGGGTCGTATCGTTTGAGACGGGCGAGATACATCTGCGTGAGGGCGAGGGAGGTGATCTTCCGGGTGCGGAGTAGACCGCCAAGTTCGCCGACAGCGGCAAAGGCCAGGTCTTCGATGTGTGCGGGCGCGTCGGGAATACTGGAAAGGCCGCCGCCAGAGATTGCCTGATTCAAATCCGGCAGCATCGACTTCACACTTCTTTTGTCGGCAGTTGCCTCCATCGACTTTGCCGCCGGTTGTGGATGAAATACATACGCGGTCGGAATTGAGTTGGGAATCTTGAGGGCACGGATAGCATCGTAGGCGGCACGTTGATCGGTGAGGCCGTCGAGCATCATCTTCTTCTGCTCGGCCGTAAATGGACCGACCCCCGCTAGAATGGCCGCCTGGTCGAGCATCTCGGACGTGATCTTGGGCAACCCAGGCGGCTTGGCCGCAGGGGCAACTGGCACGGAAGTGTCTTGCGCCTGCGCAGCCAGCGTATACAGAATTCCGGGAAGCAGCGGAGAAGCAATGCCAGCACGCGTGCAGGCGTTGAGAAATGTTCGGCGGTCCAGCGTCATGTCCTTGCGTCCTTTGCGAAACGAAATGCCCTTTCGCAAACTATAACGGAAGCAGGATGCAGGACTCCCATCCTTTCTGCACAGAACGCCGAAAAGATGGGAGTTTTCAATTCGATGAGAGACCGAAGCCGATCGCCGCTCAGAAGCGCAACACCGGCCCCGTTGAAATGCGGCCATTCGAGTTCACAATGCCCTGCACAGTCGCATCGCTGGATCGAAAGTGGGTGTTGTAGAAGTCGCCGGTTATTCGCCAAGCCAGTGCGCGCGAGAGGCCTAGATCGAGGCCACCGCCGGCCGCCACCGCAAATGTGTTGCCTGACTTGAGCGACGGAATCACCTCCTGATTGAGATGCGCGCTGCCTAACAATCCATGCACGAAGAGCGTTGACCGGCCGAAGTGCGCTGAGACCTGCGGTCCGGCGAGAAAGAAATAACTGTGCGGATTGAAGTTTGGACCGTCGTTGCGGTAGTTGCCTGAAACGTCGCCCTTGATGCCAAGCCACCGGCCGACAACCGGCAGAGGAACACGAAGCGATGCGTCCCAGCCACTCATTCCGCCTACGAACGGATTGGCCTGGGTGTGGTCGTAGTCCCGGAAAACGTAGGAGTAGCCACCGTACAATTCAAAGTTCGGCGGCGGTCCATGGTTAATGAGGACCTGCGCGTTGAGACCGGCAGGCGCGGCCAGACCAGAAATGAAAAGGAGCAATAACAGAAGCCTCTGAATCATGCAATCACCTCGGAGATCTGAAATGGAACCAGGGCACAAGGAATGCAGACGCACACAACTGCAATCGCGCATGACCGGCAGGGCCGGAATTGCACATCAGACTTTAGATGCAATTTCCCGGCTAGCGTTAGCGATGACTATTTCTTCGGCGGCGGTTGTTTTGTTTGCTGCAGATGGCTATTTGGGTAGGAAGGCGATCTTGATTTCTGCGACTTCAATGTGATTGAGTCCGGCTTTGACGCTCGGGTCGGCGGAGGCGAGAGCTCGTGCCGCGTCATGTGTTGCCGCGCGAATGGCCAGCACGCCATAGACTCCTTTTGGATCGAGAACGGGACCTCCGAAGACGCATATGCCTTTCGCGAACTGGTCTTTCCAATAAATAAAATGTTCTTCCATGAGCTTTTGTTCGGTGTCGGTCATGTCCTTGTCGAAGGTGGGACGAGGAGGAATGAGGCGAATGAACCAGCTTTTCATCGCCGGCGCAACAGGCGTGGAAGCGGACCCAGCGTTTGCTGCGGAAACCTGCGCGTGGAGGGGTGCGAATACAGCGAGCACCAAAACAAGCAGAAAACAGGCGGAGCTTCTCATAGCTGCGGATGGTAAATCGGTCCCCGCGGGAACGCAAACGCTTGGTGATGAAAAGAACGGGCTTGAGCAGTTTTTTAAAAAGGACCTTGACATATTCCTATATGAGCATGTATTTTCTCAATCATGGCAAGAGCGGCGACAACCTCGGATGCGTTCAATGCTGTAGCGGAACCACGGCGACGCGAGATACTCAGCTATTTGGCCGCGCACGAGCGGCCGGTGGGTGAGATTGTAATCGCACTGAAGCTCGACCAGCCCTCGGTTTCAAAGCACCTGGGCGTATTACGCAAGGTGGGCCTGGTGCGGATGCGTTGCGATGGGCGGCACAAGTATTACCGGACCGAAGCCGCGGCGATCAAGCCTATGCACGATTGGACACGTGAGTTTGAGAAGTACTGGCAGCACCAGCTGGTTCGCGTGAAAGAACGCGCGGAAGAAAAAGCGAACCAAGGAAAGTGAACACAAATCCCCACAACCGATTGAAAAAGGAACAAGGAGGAATCATGGTTCAGACATTGATGGGCATTGAGAATATGACCCTGGAGATCAAGAAGGAAATTGAAGTTCACGCCCCAGTAGAAGCCACCTTTGAAGCGCTGCTGGAGCAGGTGGGACCCCACAACGAAAGGGCCGACGGCCAACCCCTGCCGATGGTCCTTGAGGCGTGGCCGGGCGGGCGCTGGTACCGCGACCTGGGCGACGACAACGGACACTTCTGGGGCCATGTGCAGGCTATCAAGCGGCCCACGCTGCTTGAGATTTGCGGGCCGCTGTTCGCGTCGTATCCATTTCTGTCGAACGTGCAATACCGGTTGACAGAGAAGAATGGCGGCACGCTGATTACCTTCCGGCACACCGCACTGGGCGTGATCGAAGACCAGCACCGGGAAGGCGTCAGTAAGGGCTGGCAGTCGATCCTCGACCGGATTCGCACGCGCGCTGAAGCCAAGTAGGGTTCACGCATCGTAGGCATCCCTTGCTTTTCGCGAAAGGCGCGAAGAGGATGAGGAGTCTTGCGTCAATCTCAATCCATTAACTTCCCAAACACAAGGAGATCCGTCATGAGCATCGCACAATCGTTTCTTGCAGAGTTTGAAGTGCAGGCGCCTTTCACGCGCAAGTTTCTCGAACGGCTACCTGAAGACAAGTTGACCTGGAAGCCGCACACTAAATCCATGTCAGCGGGGCAACTCGCGTATCACCTCGCTAGCGTGCCCGCGGGGATTGTTCAACTTGTCTCGGACAATCCGGCGAAAGCTCGAGATGCCTTTGTGTATCCGCAACCGGCGAGCCGCGACGAAATCCTTGGGGAATTCGACAAAAGCATCACAACCGTGCGGAACCTGCTGCCAAAGTTCGACGATGCCGCCATGGAAGAAACCTGGCGCCTGGTGCACGGCGACCGCGAAGTGCTGGCTCAGCCGCGTGGCGAGTTTGTGCGCAACATTATGTTCAGTCACTGGTATCAGCATCGCGGCCAGTTCAGCGTTTACCTGCGCGTGCTGAACGTTGCGATCCCGTCAACCTGGGGTCCCAGCGCCGATGAAGTACCGGCCTTTTTGCAGCACATCACGGCGGTGGCTTAAAGCAAATTCTGAATTAGTGTGGTCCTTTTGAGTTCATTGAAGGGTGGCTTTTTCTTGAGGAAAAAGCCACTTAACTACGAGGCTTCGGTCTACAGCAATTCCGAATTTGCTGTAGCTTCTCCTTGAGGTGATATCTATGTGCCCTGTGTGCATGGCAACCGCTGCAATGATTGCAAGCAGCGCCGCTGGTGGGGGTGGGCTGACGGCGATAACCGTTGGCCTGTTCCGCCGGAAAGACCGAGTCAACAATTTCCCCCAAAACGAGACCGAGGAGGTTCACCATGGCAACGATCGCGACAGAGAAGGAAAATGCGAAGGTGGTGTCGCGGAGTGAATGGCTCACTGCGCGCAAGGAACATCTGAAAAAGGAAAAGGAATTCTCGCGGTTGCGCGACGAGTTGAGCCGGCAGCGCCGCGCACTGCCCTGGGAGGCGGTCGAGAAGCAATATTTCTTCGACGGACCGACTGGACGAGTCTCCCTCGCCGAATTATTTGAAAAGCGCAGCCAGTTGATTGTGTACCACTTCATGTTCGGTCCGGGATGGAAAGAGGGCTGCCCAAGCTGCTCGTATCTAGGCGATCATTTCGATGGGCCGGCAATTCACCTGGCGAATCGCGACGTTTCGTTTGCGGTCGTTTCTCGGGCGACCTATCCCGAGATCGCGGCATTCAAGCAGCGCATGGGCTGGCGCTTCAACTGGGTCTCTTCGTTCCGAAGCGACTTCAACTACGACTATCATGTGTCGTTCACTCCGGAGCAGCAAGCCACGGGGAAGGTCTACTACAACTACGCCGACTCCGCGTTTCCAAGCGAAGAAGGTCCGGGACTCAGTGTCTTCGCAAAAGACGAGAATGGGGACATATTTCACACCTACTCGAGTTTCGGCCGCGGGCTCGACATCTTCGTGGGCGCCTACAACTTCCTTGACGTAGCACCCAAGGGCCGCGACGAAGACGGGCTCGCATTCAGCATGGCATGGGTGCGTCATCACGATAAGTACGCCCACGGCTATGTTGTGGATCCAGCGCAGGGCTACAAGCAACCTGAAAGCGTCAAGACCTCCTGCTGCGGAGAAGGGCACCACTCGTGACCCATGACGCAAACTGAGAAGAAGCAAATAGGAAGCGCGGGAACAACCGGAACAAAATGCCTTCCACGCGACTCGAACTTTCGCGGCGGAGGGCATTGCGGTTATGGAAGTCTAGTTCCCTGTCAGCTTTCTTTACACGCCAATAGATAGTGTCGCTGAATCACTCTTCATTATCCTCGGCCTTCTCTGTGATCTGGTTCCCCGCCAGGCGCTCAAGCTGGTTGCGCCAATCGAGAGACTCGATGAAGGTCCTGGATTCGCGCCAGCCAGGCTCGACGATGACGCGAAGCTCGAGATAGACGCGTGTGCCAAGCAGCGACTCAATCTGAATGCGTGCGCGCGTGCCGATCGCCTTCAGTTTGGAGCCGCCTTTGCCGATGAGGATTGCTTTTTGTCCATCGCGCTCGCAGTAGATAGCGGCGGCAATGCGGGTGAGAGGCAGGCGGGCGGGAGCCTGGCCCTTTTTCCACCCCAGCGACGAAGACCTGTCGCCGGGAGCCCCGGCCTTTTCCCTCGGCGGCGCGGTGGGTTCGGGTTCTTCAAACTGCTCAATGACGACAGCGGAGGCGTAGGGAACTTCTTCGCCGGTTTCGATGAGGACGGTTTCGCGAATGAGTTCGGCGACCATGAAGCGCTGGGGCTGATCGGTGTACTGGTCTTTGGGGTAGTAGCGCTCGCCTTCAGGAAGGGCCGCGACAATCTTGCGGATGAGGATATTGAGGCCATCACGCTTGCGAGCACTCACGGGAATAATCTCGGCGAAATTGAACTGGCGGGTGAGCGAGTCGATGAGGGGCAGGAGATGTTCCTTAGGCGCCAGGTCGATCTTGGTGAGCACGAGGAAGACAGGGCACTCGAGCTTACGAATGAGACCGAAGAGGAATTCGTCTTCGCTGACCCAACTGGGGGCTTTGTGTTTGGGGGCAGGCATGTTCTCAACCGAAAGCACCGCGGGTATCGCAGGACTCGACTCCGCGACCTGAGATTCTGAACCCTCCAACTGCACCCTTCGCGTAGCATCCATGAGGACAAGCACAACGTCGCGGGATTCGAGAGCTTCGTAGACCTCCTGCAACATTCGGCGGTCGAGCTGCGAACCGGGCTTGTGGACACCGGGCGTGTCGACGAAGACGATCTGCGCGGCCGGGTTTGTGTTTTTATGCGCAGGGACCTCTACCACGCCCATGATGCGATTGCGCGTGGTTTGCGGCTTGGCGGTTACGATGGCCACTTTTTCGCCGGTGAGTGCGTTGAGCAGCGTGCTTTTGCCCACGTTGGGTCGGCCGACAATGGCAACGAATCCGGATTTCAATGGGTAAGGATTCTCCTGCTTCCTATTATCGCGGATTGAGGCAATGAGCATTGATATCATCTCCGCATGATGGTTGAGGGCAGAACCGAACGGTTGCTTCTGCGCCCACAGGAGTTGGCGGATGCGGAACAGATTCAGGCGCTGTTTCCGCAATGGGAGATTGTGCGCTTCCTGATGAACCGGGTGCCGTGGCCTTATCCGCCGGATGGTGCGCTCCACTATATTCGCGATATCGCAATCCCGCAGATGGAGCGCGAGGAGGCATGGCACTGGACGATTCGTCTGGGTGCAGTGCCGGAACAGATCATCGGGTCAATTTCGCTGACCAGGGGCGACAAAGACAATCGCGGCTTTTGGCTGGGGCCGCTGTGGCAAGGACAGGGACTGATGAGCGAGGCCTGCGTGTGGGTGAACGACTTCTGGTTCGATACGCTTGGGTTCAACGTGCTTCGGGTTTCAAAGGCGGTGGGCAACACAACATCGCGACGCGTCTCAGAGAAGCAGGGGATGCGGCTGGTGGGGCATGGGGAAAAGGACTATGTGTCTGGTCGGCTGCCGTCGGAGATTTGGGAGATCACGGCCGAGGAGTGGCGGGCGTGGAAGGCGCGGCGAGAATAATCCGATCGAAATTCGGGCCTGCCTAGGTTCGAGCCAGCCTGGGATCGAGCCGGCCTGGCAACGCGCCACATTACCAGATGTGCGGCGCCAGGTGGAACTTGACCTTCCCGCAGTATTCCGTATAGCCCGGTAAGCTCCTTTGCAGAAACTTCTCCTCGTCTAAAAGGCGCAGCACGATGACAAGAGTCATAGGAATCGACATCAGCATTCCCCACCACGACCCGAGAGCAACGGGAGTGCCAAAGAGCATAACAAGCGCTCCGGCATACATTGGATGACGAACCCATGCGTAGGGGCCGGTGGAGATCACGCGCTGGTTGGGGGCCACCTCGATCGTTGCGGAAGTGAAGGTGTTCTCTTTGTAAACGATGAAGACGGCAAAGAATCCAAGCGCCACCAAGCCGTCACCCGCAATCACCAATAGGGGCGGGACGTGCGACCAAAGGAAACGGCGATCGAGAGAGGGTAGGACCAAGGTCCCGATGAATGCCAGCGAGGCAAGGAACTGAATCCATTTTTGAGTCTTTTCTTTTTCGGCGCCAGGACCAGCCTTCACGCGGCTTTCG
>JBARBP010000221.1:0-47972 GCA_049793195.1 Occallatibacter sp.
CCGTTAGAGACCAGCGCCCAGGTGCCCAGGGGAAGCACCAGCAAGAGCAACCAGGCCTGTCCGGCGATGTGCAGGTTGTAAAAAATGACGAAGAAAGGGGCGAGAAGGATCTGGACGATGGTGACGAAGAGGAAGTTGACGATTACCTTGGCGAGCAGTAGCTCCGCGCCAGGGGCGGGCACCATACGCTGCGCGTCCATTACCTGGTGGCGGATCTCGCGCGCCCAGGCCTGGTTGAGTGCACTCACCGAAGCGAACATGGTGGCGACGCAGAGGACACCGCCGGCGATCTGCTGCGAGAAAGCGCCGCGCGGGTCGAAGGCAATGGAGAAGAGGACTACGACGAGGCCCGAAAAGAAGAGCATGGAGATGATGGCGTCGAGAGAGCGCCACTCGATTCTCAGATCCTTGACGAGGTGTGTCCAGAGGGCGCGGGTCATAGGCCCTCCGCGGCTGGCGATCCAGCAGATCCCGGGTGCTTCACAGCATCCTTTGTAAGGTCCGAGGTTTGCACCTCCACTTCGAGGGCTTGTGCGGCGCGGAGATAGTCGTCGGGACTCAGGATTAGCTGCGTGCCGCGAGCTCCGGCGGAGACGCTGATCTTGTCAAAGAGGATCGCGGTCTCGTCGACGTAAACAGGATAGGGCTTCCGCGCGCCGAAGATGGTGACGCCGCCGCGGATGTAGCCGGTGAGAGGCTGGACGTCTTTGAGAGGAACCATCTCAGCCTTGCGGAGGCCGGCGGCGCGGGCGAGTTTCTTGAAATCGAGTTCGGCGTCGCCGGGGACGACGGCAAAACGGTAGATGTTGGGGCCGCCCGTGATGAGAAGCGTTTTGAAAACTTGCTCCGCGGGCATGTCGATTTTTTTGGCGACCGTCGTGGCAGATAGGTCTTCGGGATCGACTTGGTACTCGCGGAGCTCGAAGGCGATGCCGAGGTTTTCAAGGAAGCGGGCGCCGTTGGTCTTCATAGCGATGGGCTCCCCGGTTCACCGCCCCAACGACGAAGACCTATCGTTGGGGACCCCTTTTCGAAGAACGCGACGCGTCCGGCCTGCAGGCGAATGATCCAATCGGCGATGGGCGCAGCGGCTTCACGCTGATGGGTTGTGATGACGATGGTCCGATTGCTCTGGCGAAAACCAGCGAGCAGTTCGACCATTTGCTGGACACTTTCGACGTCCATATTGGAGAAGGGCTCGTCGAGGAGGAGCAGTTCGGGGACGGGCAAGAGGACGCGGGCAAGCGAGGTGCGCTGACGCATGCCCTGGGAATATTGACCGAGGGTACGGGACAGGTCTGGATCGAGGCCAACCTGGCGCAATACTTCAGAGGGCGCGAGGCAGGCGCGGCCGGAATAAAGGTTCGCGAAGTAGCGGAGGTTTTCCTGGGCGGTGAGCTCGTCGTAGAGCATGGGCGCGTGGCTCATGTAGCCGATGCGGGCGCGCGCCTGGAGAGGCTCCTGTCCGCCGAAGACTGTGACTTTGCCGTGGGTGGGACGGAGCAGGCCGGCGAGGATGCGGAGGAGAGTGGATTTGCCGGCGCCGTTTTCACCGATCAGGACATAGCAGCATCCTGGTTCGAGGTCGGCTGAAACCTGGCGCAAGGCGGCAAAGGAACCAAATAGCTTGGAAACCTGTTCAAGCCGTGCGTTGGGGGAACTGGTGCCGGTCTCCGGTTCGCTCGCTGTCATTCTCTCAGTTTGCTTGCGCAGTCTGGTTAGCCGGGGGTGTTGCTGTAGAGGCCGCTGCCGGCTTTGCGGGGGTCATGGCCGGCGCTGCACCGGGCTGGGCAGGAGCGTACTTGCTGGCGCACTTGGCCTGGAGCACGGAAGCATGGAATTCGCCATCGCGCCCGTAGGTGCCTTCGGCGAGGGCCTGTGCGTTGTCCTTGAAGGTGTCCGGGGGCGGCTCTGAGCCTTTGTACACAACCTTCAGCAGACGGCCGGAAGGCGCCTTAGGGTTGTGGCTCTCGAACTCGTTGAGCACAAACGCTACATGGGTGCCGTCCTGCTCGATGGAGCCGGGCAGCACAAAGCCCTCGACGCGCAACTGGCTGTGATAGGCCTTGTCGCCCATGCCGCCCAGCTCCGCAATCGTGACGTAATAGCTCTTGTTGGCTCCGTAGCCTGTGAAGGCCAGCCAACCAATGGTGCCCACTATCACGGCAACCGCAATCCCGATCCGCAAGGTGTTCCCAGAAATCTTCATAACTCTACTTCTAACGATACGAGGCAGAGCGGCCGGGGTCAACCGTTTGGAGTGACGTACGTCACTCGAGATGAGCAACTTTGAAGGGATGCGCTGAGCATTCGGACGCCAAAGCAAGCGCCGCAGACGAAATTTGCGCCTCACCGGAAGGAACTGGTGTTTCAGGAACCGGTGTCTTTTGTCGTTCTGCTCCTGTGGCGCTTTATTTCAGCGAACCTTAATTAGCCTGCACACAACGTCAGAGGTCGCTACTGTGGGATTTGGGTAGTTGAACGGAGGCCACAATGGCAGGAGTAAGAACGATTGCGACATAAGCAAGACCGATTAAAAAATTGATCATGGCGGAAACCCTTTCTTGCGGATATGAATGCAAATGCGCTGCCACGCATATCGGCATTTTGGGGATGGTTGATGAGGGACGGCTCAGGCGAAACGGCTGCCGCTTGATCGCGCTAAATGCGGGGAACGAAGAAGGTTATGGTGCGATCTGGCGGCTGGATCATGGGCGAATCTGGAAATCGGCGGTGCAAATCTCTTTAGCGATTATTCATTGGCCGCGGCTATTCACTCGTAAAACGGATGGTCCGATCCGCGTCAGTTTACCGAGTCAAGCGTGCGCGTGGCTCGGTCAAGGGCCTGAGTCAGGACGGTCAACTGCGCGGCGGCGAGGCCGGGGTTGCGGGCATCGATGGCCTCATTCACGCCCGGGATCACAACTGCTGAGTAGCCGGTGAACTCTCCGGGAGCGTAAATGGTGTGCCGGTACCAGGGGCGACCGGGGAGGCCGGCTTCCGAGATGAAAGCGGTTTCGGTCTGACGAAGGGCCAGATTCAATTTGGCCAGGTCTCCAGTGGCTGCCTGTTCCAGTGAGCGCGCCTTTTGGGTCGCGGTGATCAGGCGACCTGCTGCGGCTTCGGCGGGTTCAAAGTCCAGCGAACTGAGACCCGTGCCTGCCGCAGTCCGTTTTGCCTGGCCTATATAGGCTGAAATCTCGCGGGCGTAGGTCACATAGTCGTATGGCAGCACGTCTGAGTCGGCCATCCGGATGGCTTCAAGCCCGAACACGCGCGCCATCTGTTGCAGATAAACGAAGTGAGGATCGGCGTTCTGGATGTACCAGGCGAAGTCGTCGAAGGTGGAGTGGTACACGCCGTAAGGGCCGCTTGAGCCGATATCGGTTGAGGGAACGCCCACATGCTGCAGGAACGGCGTGAAGTCGGAACCGGAGCCGAGATCTCCCATGTGCACTTCTTCTCCCGGGAGTTCAAAGCTTGACGTGCGGTTCTCGTCGGGGCGCGAGTGGCTGGTTCTCCATTCCTCGAAGACTGTGCCGCCTAGAGGACTAGGTACGGCGTGCGTAACTCCGCGAACGAACTCCTTGAGCGAGGGAACAGCCGAGGCGGAGAAGTCCGGTCCCGAGACGGCTACATCGACGTTGAAGTAGGCTACGGCACGTTGCAGGGCATGGTCATGTTGCTCCACCCATTCGGTTGAACCGACCAGGCCTTCCTCCTCCGCATCCCAACTGCAAAACACGATGGTTCTTTTGGGCCGCCAACCTTGTTCGAGCAAGGCTCCGATGCCATGCACGGATTCCAGCATGGCGGCGGTGCCGCTCGAGGGGTCGACGGCGCCATAGACCCAGGCATCGCGGTGGTTGCCGGCGACAACCCAATCATCCGGATACTGCGATCCCCTGATTGTTCCAATGACATCCCAAATAATGCGTCGTCGATAGTCCTGCACCGAGACGAGATGGACCTTTACCCCACCGGGCCCGCCAACTTGCCCCAGGTGGTAACTGAAGGGCAGAGCGCCTTGCCAGCCTTGCGGCACGCCTGGTCCCTTAAGCGCCTGCAGGATTGGCGCAGCATCGTGGTAGCTGATGGGAATGGAGACAATGCGGGGCTGATCGCCATTGGGTCCCACAAAGTTCTTGATCCGGGCCGAGTCGGGCAGATCGAGCGTGGAGGCTACGCCCGGAGTCTCCGGATCGCCGGCATATTTGAAGAGATACTGAACCGACCCGCGCTGCACGCCGGTCTCAGGCCGCCAGGGCCCCATGGGATAGGCGTCGCCTTTGTAGTAACCGTCGTCCTGCGGGTCAGAGTAGAGCAGTACGCCAACGGCGCCCCGCTGCTCGGCGAGATACACTTTGACACCGCGAAAGTTGGAGCCGTAGCGAGCGATCACGATCTTGCCATGCAGGTCGATATGCCTGGCTGCCAATTCATTGAAATCTTCGAGACGGCCGTAATTGGCGTAAACCACGTCGCCTGTTACGTCTCCCGATCCAGAGGAACCGTTGAAAGGCATCACGACGCGCGGGTTATTCTGGCTGGGGTCCCTGTCGACATGTTCGCGCGTGGGTCCGCTCATCAGCCGCTTGCCAGACGAGTCGTAGGCTTCTACGCGCACGGTCTTGGGCCAATTCAGCAAAACGCGGTAGGGAACGATCTGGGTATCCAGGCCGGCGGCGCGAAACTTCTGCGCAACGTATTGCGCGGTCTTGTGGTCTTCGGGTGTCGCAGCCAGGTGCGGCTCGGTGGTGAGGGTTTTGAGGTGCTGGCCGGCGAGTTTCGCGTTAGGGACCGACAGGAACTTCTCTTCGATTTTGGCTTGCGCAGAAAAGTCAGCAAAGCCGAAGACGGTCGGCGCGGGCGACGGAGCTGGCGACTGTCCCTGAAGCAAGCAAGGAATCGATACGAAAACGAGCAGCGAGGCGACGGACGTGTACACGTTCATGAGCGGAACCAGCTTTACGTGCGGACAAGAGGGCCGGCGCGCTGTTTTGACACCCCGACGCGCGCGAGTTAGATACAGCAGCGACGGCCGCACGACAATAAACTCACAGCTTACACTAAGAGCTGAGGCTACCTGTTCTGAGCGCAGATCGCGAGTTGAACCAGGAACCCCCGAGCCTGGCCGTCGAAGAGGCAGCGGCGGTCACGCAAGCCTTTGCCGCCGAGCAGGACGAAAAGTGGCCGCAAGTGGTGCGGGCATTGCGCCACGCCAACTTCCGCTTGTTCTGGGGCGGAAATTTTCTTTCCAACATCGGCACGTGGATGCAGAATGTGGCCCAGGGCTGGCTGGTGCTTACACTCACCAACTCTGCTTTCTGGCTCGGAGTGGTGGGGTTTGCGGGGTCCATTCCATTTCTTCTGTTCACACTATTTGGCGGCGTCATAGCCGATCGCGTCAACAAGCGCAAGCTGCTGCTTGTGACTCAATCGGCAATGATGTTGTTGGCATTCACCATGGCCGTGCTCACGTGGTTGAAGATGATCACGGTGTGGGAAGTAGTGGCTCTGTCTTTCCTGAATGGAATGGCGATGGCCATGAATGCTCCCAGCTATCAGGCGCTGGTGCCGCGGCTGGTGCCGCGCGAGGATCTGACCAACGCCATCGCGCTGAACTCGGCTCAATTCAACATGTCGCGCATTCTGGGGCCAACGCTGGGAGGCTACGCAATGGCCGCGGTGGGCATGGCGGGCAACTTCTTCCTGAACGGTGTAAGTTTTCTCGCCGTGCTCTGGGCACTCACCCGCATCCGCTATCCGGAGCAGGAGCAGCGGAGCCATCCGAGCTTTCTCATCAGCTTGCGCGCGGGATTTGGATATCTCCGCGGACAGCCTCAGATGCTTGTATTGGTCTGGATGACGGGCGTAACCAGCCTTCTTGCCATCCCCTTTCTCACTTTCATTCCGTTTTTTGCCAAGGTCCAGCTGCACACCGGTGAATCCGGGCTTGGCTGGCTGCTTGCTGCTTCAGGGCTTGGCGCAGTGCTTGGCGCGGTTACGGTTGCCTCGCTGGGCACGCTTCGGCACCGAGGCACGGTAGTTGTGGTTGCGGGCCTGTTTTTTTTCGCTTCGATTATCGGTTTCTGCTTCTCGCACGTCTTTGTTCTTTCGCAATGCCTTGGGCTGGTGGAGGGTTATAGCGCCATCCTGATGATTTCGTCGTTCAATGTGGCCATTCAGCATTTGTCTTCCGACGAGATGCGTGGACGCGTCATGAGTATCTATGCCACGTGCTTCCTGGGTCTGCCACCGATCGGAGCTTTGCTGGCGGGCGAGATGTCGCGGCACATCCCTACTGGCCACGCCCTGGCCATGATGGCCGCCTTGGCGGCGGGCATTTACGTTTGCTTCTATCTTTTCTCGCGGCCGCTGCGCGAACTGGATTGAGAGGCGATCGGGCGAATCTGCTTTATGCTACCGGCTGGGTGCAGTGGGCGCAGCGCTTTGCTGCTGCCGGGATCTCGCTGAGGCACTCGCCACAGGTCTTGGTGGCCGGCGGTACCTCCGGCGCGGGGCCCTTGAACTTGGCCATGAGCGTGTTGAGCGGCAGCACCATGAAGAAATAGACCACAAAAGCGACGATCAGGAACGAGATGGTTGCGTTCAAAAAGTTGCCAATCATGATCGGCGTCCCATTCACCTTGACCACCAGGGCGCTGAAGTCCGGCTTTCCAACGATGGCGGCGATGAGCTGGCTCAGCACATCTTTTACCAGCGATGTGACGATTGCGTTGAACGCCGCGCCCATGATGAACGCAACCGCAAGATCCATTACGTTGCCGCGCAGAATGAAATCACGAAATCCCTTGAGCATGTCGTTCTCTCCTGGTTAAGGATATGCGGTCGCGAGAGCAGGGGGGCGACCGATTGCATCCTGCCATCCTACACGGGAGGCAGGAGTTGGTGGAAGATTTGTGTGGCATCCCGCCCTTTCGTCAGAAGAAAGGCGCGACCCAGAGGGTACCCGGCGGGGCACGGAAGATTTATTGGGGAAACATGAGTTCGTCTACAGGAAGACCCACAAAAACAGCACCAAGGCCAGAATCATCAGTTCGGTATAGAGCAGGATAAGAACACCTGCGTGGTAGAGGCTCCATCTGCGTTCGAGGCAGCGAGCAGTTTCCACCATGGCCCAGCATATAAGAGACAAAGGGACAATCTGCCAAGGCGAGCCATGTAGATTCTCGATATAGGGGAAGCCGGCCAGGCGCAAACTGCCCCCGAACGCACCGAGAGCCAGCAGGATGCCGCGCATCAGCGAGCGCTGGCGAAGCCGGAAGGGGTGCGGGCGGGGAAACAACACTCGGCTAGTGTAGAGCGTCGGGTTTACCCTGCCACCAGTTCCATTTGCCGAAGCGATTCTGCGTATGGCGCGCGCAGTACACCGCGTTCAGTAATGATGCCGGTGATGTACTTCGCCGGAGTTACGTCGAAGGCGGGATTGCAGATCCCCACGCCGTTGGGGGTGAGCTGCTTGCCGCCATGATGAGTCACTTCGATCTGCGGGCGCTCCTCGATAGGGATGGCGTCGCCGGTCTTGGTGGCCAGGTCAATCGTGGACCACGGCGCAGCCACGTAGAACGGGATACCGTGTTCTTTGGCGAGGATGGCAACGTTATAGGTGCCGATCTTGTTGGCGGTGTCGCCGTTTGCGGCAATGCGGTCCGCGCCCACGACGACAGCCTGGATCTTGCCTGCCTTCATCAGGCTGGCGGCCATGTTGTCACAAATTACGGTGGTGGGAATGCCATCGGCCATCAGCTCCCACGCCGTAAGCCGCGCGCCCTGGAGAAAGGGGCGCGTCTCGTCGGCGAAGACGTGAATCTGCTTGCCCTGTTCCACTGCGGAGCGAATCACGCCCAAGGCAGTTCCGTAGCCGCAGGTGGCCAGGGCTCCGGCGTTGCAGTGGGTGAGCACGCCGCCTTCTTCCGGCAATAGTGCAGCGCCGAATGCGCCCATGGTTTTGCAAGCGGCAATATCTTCCGCGTACATCGCATGCGCTTCAGCCAGAAGCCGGTCCTGGACCTGGGCGAGGGTCGCGCCGGAGTCCAGCAGATTGGCAAAGAGGCCCTTCATGCGGTCGATGGCCCAGAAGAGATTGACTGCTGTGGGCCGCGTCCCGGCCAACAGCGCACAGATACTTTCAAACTCCGGGGTAAATCCCTCGGTCGTTTTGGAATTTGTCTGCCTTGCGCCGAGGGCAATGCCGTAAGCAGCCGAGACGCCAATGGCTGGTGCGCCGCGCACAACCATGGCGACAATGACCTCGGCCACTTGCTCGTAGCTGGTGGCGAGTACATAGCTCTCCTCAAGGGGGAGCTTGGTCTGATCGATGAAGCGGACGCCTTCCGGGGTCCAGGTAAGCGTGGGAATCATGCTTATCCAGTGTAAATGGGCAGCGGACAGGCGAGGCGGTGCGAGGGCATGAAAACCTTTTCATTTTCTGCTGGACGTACCTTCACCCCAATGCGTACAGTGGTTTCGGTACTTTTGAGTCAATTTTCCAGAGTCCCCGGTTTTTCCGGCGATTAGCCGACGCAGGTAGGGGTACGGAAGATGTGCAATCGGCGGACGGAGCGAACCAGGAAATTTCATTTAAAGGAAGCGGAGGAAGACTTTTTATGGCAACAAGATCGACAGCACCGGCGGCGGCAAGCGCGCCAAATTATCTCGGACCTTTCATTACGGTCACCATCCTCTTCGGTATCTTCGGGTTCCTTACCAGCCTTAACAACACGCTGGTTGCCAAGTTGGAGGACACGTTCAAACTGACCCACGGGCCAGCCATGCTGGCGACCGCAGCCTGGTTTTTCGCGTACCTGGTTTTTTCGGTTCCTTCCGCCAAGCTGATTGAAGCGGTGGGCTATAAGCGCACCATGGTCATCTCGCTTCTAATTATGGTGTGCGGCGCGCTTCTGTTCATTCCCGCAGCCAACATGGTGAGTTTTCCCATGACATTGGCGGCCATTTTCGTCCTGGCATCCGGTGTGTGCGCATTGCAGACCTCGGCCAATCCCTATGTTTCAATCCTTGGCCCGGAGCACAGCGCCCCCGCGCGCCTCACGCTCGCGCAGGCGTTTAACTCGCTCGGTTCGCTTATTGCTCCGTGGGTTGCGGCTACCTTCATCCTCACCGATACCAGCAAGAACGCAACCGCGACCAGTTCGGCGCATATGCTTCAAGGTCCATACATGGCGATTGCAGGTGCCCTGCTTCTGCTGGGACTGACCGTCATGTTTATGCACCTGCCCGCCATTACTGCCACGCGCGCCTTCCGTCCCGGCACTGACAGCGACCCAGTCCTCGATCGCAATATCTGGACCTATCCGCACGTGGTTCTGGGCATGGTCGGCATTTTCTTCTATGTGGGCCTGGAGATCGCGCTGGCCGCCATCACCATCAAGTTCTGCGAGAAGCAGGGCATCAGCAATGTAGAAACCGCCGGTCTTATGCTTTCGCTTTACTACCTCAGCATGATGGTGGGCCGCTTCCTCGGCAGCTTCATCATGAAGTGGATCAAGGCTGAGAAGCTGCTGGTCATCCTGGGCTTCCTCGGCGTGGCACTGCTGCTCGTTTCCATGTTTACGACGGGCACAGTAGCCGTCTGGAGCCTGGTGCTTTGCGGCGTCGCCAACTCGGTGATGTACCCAAACATCTTCGCGCTGGGGATTGCGGAACTCGGGCCTCTTACAAGCAAGGGCTCCGGCGTCATCACCATCGGCAACGTCGGCGGGGCAGTGCTGCCGCCGCTCTTTGGCTTGCTGGCCGACAAGGTCGGCATCCAATACGCCTTCGTCATTCCCATCCTCTGCTACCTCTACGTGGCTTACTACGGGATGTCGGGATTCAAGCCCAGGCGCGCCGTAAAGGCATAACCGCAATTCGCTTCTCTTGGAAGGGCCCTCCGGTTGTCGCCGAAGGGCTCTTTGATTTATTGGCCATGTTTTGGCGGGGAGACCCGTGGACGCGCATTCGTGTGGCTGCGTACATTGGTCTTAGGGGTTCATTTATTCAAAGGAGCCGCTGTTGCCAAATCTCAATTCCTCAGACTGGCTGATCTTCCTGCTCTATCTGTTTAGTGTGGTAGCTATTGGATTTTCTCTTCGCGCGAGCATCAAGACCAGCAAGGACTTTCTTCAAGCTGGCCGCTCGCTGCCTACCTGGATCTGCGCCTTGGCCTTCATCGCGGCCAGTCTCGGATCACTGGAGGTCATCGGCCTTGGAGCCGCAGGTGCGAGATACGGCTTCAGGGCTGCGCTCTTCTTTTCGCTTGGCGCGATTCCGGCACTTCTCTTTGTCGGCGCCTTCATGATTCCGCTCTATTTGAAATCTGGAGCTCGGACGGTGCCCGAGTACCTCGGTCTCCGCTTCGATCAGAAGACCCGGTCGCTGAACGCCTGCATATTCGCGGTAATGACCCTTGCGAGCGCGGGCATCTCACTCTACCTGATGGCTCGGCTGTTCGAGGCTTTGCACATTTTCGAGCCGCTCTTCTATGCATATGGCTGGCCGCATGAGGGCATCTTCACGTTCTGCATACTGCTTCCGGCGGCGGTCGTACTTGCGTATGTGCTTCTGGCGGGCCTAGCCGGAGCCATGGTCAACCAGGTGCTGCAGTTTCTGATCATCGTGGCCGGCTTTGTGCCCATGGTTGCGATAGGCCTCAAAAATATTGGCGGGTGGGGCGGATTGAAAGCTGCGTTCCCGGTGGCAGATCCACACTCGGCAAGCGGCCTGAGCGCCCATACCGTTATCCCGCTGTGGCTCTTGCTTGGGTTCGTTCTCGGAGCGGGCCGATGGTGTACGGGTTTTCGCATTCTCCAAACCGCGATGGCTGCCAATAGCATTGAATCGGCGCGAAAAATTCCACTCCTCGCGGCGGCCGTCAGGCTCTTTATTCCGTTCTTGCTTATCCTTCCCGGAGCGATTGCTATCAGCCTGCCCACTCCGCAAAATACCACCATCATTCGGAACGAGAACGGAGCAATCTTCCACGAGATCAAGGTCGTTTCTCCGGATGCAGCGCAGGGCCGCGGCCTGGTTCCGGCACGTCTCGATGCCGCCACCGGCAAACCATTGCTCGACTCCGCAGGCCATGTATTGCTGAATTACGACCGGGCTACACCCGAGATGCTGATGCATGTGTTGCCGACCGGCCTGCTGGGTCTTGGATTGGCGGCTCTGCTGGCCTGCCTGATGAGCGGGCTGGCTGCTAGTTTTACGGCGTTTAATGCAGTCCTTACGGGCGATATTTATCAGTCCTGCATTCGCAAGTCCGGCAGCGACCGGCACTACCTTGCTGTCGGCCGCTGGGCTACTTTGGGCGGGACCTTGTTGTCGATCGGCGCTGCCTACGCAATCTCAGGCTTCCTTAGCGGAGCCTGCAGAGGAGTTGGAGACTGCAGCAACGTTGGAGCCTTCAGCAGCGTTCTTGACGCGCTGCTCTTGGTCATCTCCCTTGCGTTTGCCCCGCAACTCGCCACGTTCCTGCTGGGCATGTTTTCAAAACGCGTCACCGGTCACGGCGCGTTTGCGGGCCTGGCCGCAGGCTCATTGGCGGCGCTTTTGCATCACGGCCTCACGCTTCCCGTGGATGCCAGTGTCGGATTTCACGGTGGGTGGATCACAGTAGTGCACCGCTATACCGGCTTCATCGCGCAGTATTTCTGGACGGCGATTCTCGGGTTTACAGTTAACCTCATCGTCGCTACGGCCGTAAGTCTCATCACTGACGCTAGGCCGGAGAAAGAACTCGAGGGCAGGGTCTATTCACTCACGCCGAAGCCCGCAAGCGCCGTGTGGTGGAAGCGCCCCGAAACAATTGCGGTAATCATTCTGATTGCTGCCACCCTGCTCGGGGCATTTTTCGTCTGAGGGACGAGGTGCCTGGATCCAAAGTTACTGGCGCTTAGTCTCGGGCTTCACTCAGCCTGATGCTGAATTGCATGGTTCGATAGTCGAATGTATAGCTACCCAACTGATCCAGCGCATCCACGCCCAACACACCATACACATCGTCGAGGGCTGCCGAGCCGATTGGCTGCGTCAGCACCGGCATGAAGTGAAACTGGATCGTCGTCTTCCCCACTGCGAGTGGAATTGTCTCGGCCACATAGGACGGTACCGGAGTCATGTTCGGAAGCCCGCGAAGCTTAAATAACTCCATCTTCTGGCCGGCAAAATCACTTGTGTGCTCGTCGTAGAAGCGGGAAGTGAGATAGGTCTGCTGGCCACCCGCGTCGATGGCGAACATGCGCTCCGAGCCACGACCTGGACCGAAACCTTCCGATCCTCCGAGCGCCAGAATCACCTGGTCGCCATCGAGAAAGAAACGCACGCCGGCATTCACACTGTCACTTTTTTCGACTGAAGATACCTGCTCGCCTGGGTCAACGTAAAGCCTGTTGCTGTCGGTCACCGTCACGCGGCCCATCGCCTCCATGACCGAATAGCCGAGTTCGCCCTCGACCTGGTAGCGCGTCTCCGGAAAGTAGTAGTCCTTGTCTTCGTATACAAAGGCCGTCATGTTGTGCAGCGTGATTTGTCCGCCGATGGTGAAGCGTGGAACCACCGTCGCGTGCACCTTGATCTCCCGTCCCCTGAGCGTATGAATGGTTACAGATTCTTCTGCGACCTTCAGTCCCGCTTCTTTCGCGTGCGAGCGCGAGATCAGGTTAAACGGCAACGTCGGGTCCAGCATCCAGCTTTGCGGCCGGGCATCCACAAATACCGGAACATCGGTCAGTCCCAGCGGATTCTTGCTGACCGACACAATGAACGGAACGCACGGGTCGACCGTCATGGCTGGATGATCCCTGACGAGCGGCGTCATCTTTACCGCCATCTCGATCTCATCCTGTTCGTCAGCGCTCATCGAGCTTCCGAGCCGCGACTCAAGGGTCTCGTAGGCCTGGGCGGCTTTGGCCCACTCGCCTTCGCGCAGGTAGTCCTCTGCCAAGGACTTGCGCAGCACTCGTTCGCGCCTGGCGTTCTGACCTGAAGACACCTGGTCCACGACTGGTTCCAACAGTTCGATCGATTTCTGCAGATTGTTGTCGCGGTTGGCAAGGACGCCACGATAAAACTGCGCCTGCCAGGGCGGCAACTGATCCAGTTCGCCTTCCAGGCGAGTGAACTCGTGATCGGCCAGCATGTTCAAGAGCCGTGTATCGGTATCAACTCCGCTGGCGGTTCCGGTATGCACCTGCGGGCCCGAAGCGGGCTGCTGAGTCTCCGGATGCGGAGCTTTGCGCGACGGCTTTTGAGCGTGAAGCAAGGCGACCGCCGCCAAGGCCAGCATCGCAATCACGGCGAAGTAATTCGACAAGCGCCGTGCGGGCGTTCTGCCGCTACTCATCTGCATTCCGATGGGGCGGATTCTCGACGCTGCCAGTCTGAGTAAGTCGTTCATGCTCAATACGAAGTTAACAGATTTACCCCGTACTTCAACCAGTACTGCGCTCCAATCTGCGAGAGAAGCCCGGCACGCACATCTCAACTCCAGTTCGATAAATCGTCAACCGGTGGTTTTAGGGGCCTTAATCGCGCATTTCCAATGTTTTACACGTTCCTAGTGGGCCCACCGTTAAACTTGAGGCAGCGATGGCGCGTAAGACGATCGAACATTACGAGATTCTTCGCCGCCTTGGCGCCGGAGGAAGCGGCGTGGTCTATCTGGCCAACGACACGCTCCTGCAGCGGCCTGTGGTGCTGAAGATTCTGCGCGCCGGCCCGCTCACTGTCGAGCAGATGCGCTCTACTGTTCTGCGCGAGGCGCGCCTCGCGTCCGCGATCGAGCACCCCAACGTCTGCGGAATTTACGAAGTTGGTGAGAGCGGCGACGAAGGTTACATCGCGATGCAGTACGTTCCCGGCCAATCGCTGGACGAGCTCATCTCCCGTGGACCGGCAAGCCCGCAGTTGCTGCTCTCGGTCGGCATCCAGATTGCAGATGGGCTTCAGGCGGCGCACGCGCTCGGCATCTTTCATCGCGATCTGAAGCCGCAGAATGTGATGCTCACCGACGGCGGCCTGGCCAAGATACTCGACTTCGGCCTGGCTCGCCGCCTCCGTCCCGAGGACGCAAGCTTCGATCCATCCAAGCCCGTCCTGGCAAGAGATACCTCAGCCCCTGCCACTTACACGGCGCGTGGCGGGACCATCCGCTACATGGCTCCAGAGCAGTTTGTGACCGGCCACTCCAGCGTGCAGTCTGACGTGTGGGCACTCGGCATCATCCTGTATGAACTGGCAAGTGGGCGCCATCCCTTCGCGCATCCCGGCGACGAGGATTTCCAGGCCATTCGCTCCATCCAGTTCCTCGAGCCAAAGGAACTCAGCGAGATCGTGCCCGAGATTTCGGCGGAGCTGAAGAGCGTGATCGCGACCTGCCTTGAGAAGAATCCGGGCACGCGCTATGCATCGGCTGCCGAGGTGCGTGAGGCCCTGAAGACGATCATGAAGGCCCAGCAGATTGAGACCGGCGTTATTCCCGGCGAGGCCGCTCCTAACCTGCCCACCACCGGCGCGGAAGCGGAGAAGCGGGCAACGGGATTTCTCTCAATGCTCGCCGAGCGCTTTCGCGAGTCGGCCGGCGAGCGGGCGCCACAAAACTCAATCGTCGTCCTGCCGTTTGCAAATCTTGGCGCCTCTGAAGTAGCCCCGCTTTACGGCTTTGCCCTCGCCGATGCGATCGCTGCGCGCCTGGCGCGCATACCGGCGCTTGTGGTTCGCCCCAGCAGTACGCTGATGCCGTTGCCCATCGCACAAATGGACCCGCTGGCCGTTGGGCAAAAGCTGCTGGTCTCCTTTGTGCTGGCAGGCAATTTTTCGCGTTCCCAGGCGGGATTCGACCTGAACTGGCAGCTTCTCGACGTGGCCTCGCAATGTGTGCGCTCGGGCGGAGCCATTCGCGTTGCATCCCTGGATCTGATTGCCGTTCAGACTGAGATTTCGAATGAGGTCTTTGCAGCGCTCCATGGGCTCTCGGGCGCCGACAGAATCGAGATAGCGCCGACCGATGCCGCGCGCCAACTGACTCGCCCCGCACAAAGTGAAACTTCGCTTGCGGGGGCATTGAGCGAAAAGTATCTGCAAGGACGCGCGCTGCTCAGTTCGTTCATGGTCCGCACCGGCTCGCGTGCCGATCTCGATCGCGCCCATGCGCTGCTTTCGAACGTGACGCTTGGCGTTGCCCGCTTCGCCCCGGCATGGACCGGTCTCGGCATCGCCGAGTTGCAGTATGCGCGCCACGGTTTTGGCGGCCAGATCCACGTAATGCGCGCGCGCCGGGCCTTCGATGAAGCGCTCAAGCTCGACCCCGGCTCGACGGAGGCCAATCTCTACCGCATTTATATGTTGCTTTCGCGCGGCGAAAAGGAGTCGGCGCGCCACGGCATCGCCAACCTGCTGGCATCGGCCACCAACGACTGGAACGTGCACATGGTGGCCGGCATCGCTCTGCGCGGCGATGGCATGTATGACGAGGCGCTCCAACATTTCAGCCGCGCCCTCAAGCTAAACCCCGCCAACGCGCCCATTCTTTACAACCACCGCGCCCGCGTCTACCACTATCAGAATCAAATCGAGCTGGCTGGAGACGAGTTGGAAAAGGGTCTAGCCCTCGAGCCTCGTCATCCGCTCTTGCGAACTTCCGCTGGGTACCAGGAGATGCGGCGAGGACACCTGGACGCGGCGATCGAGATTCTTGAACGCGTGATTCGCGACGACGAGTCGCTGCGAATCGCGGTGCCGACGCTGGCATTGTGTTACGTGCAGGCGGGGCATCGAGACCAGGCCGCGTCCCTCTTGAAGGACGACACCCTGGCCGGCGCGGAAGCGGATAGCGAGATGGCCTACCGGCTGGCTACATATTTTGCCGTGGAAGGCGACTCCAGCGAAGCTCTGCACTGGCTGCGCCGCGCTATTTATTTAGGCAACGAGAACTACCCCTGGTTCCAGAAGAACCCGGCATGGAATAATCTGCGGACCAATGCGGATTTCGAACGGATTCTTGAGGATTTGAAGAAGGGCTTCCGCAAGAATCAGAAGACGTGGAAGCGGCTGCTGGCGCAGGTGCCGCCTGACGGGGAGTGAGCGTGAGTCAAGGATTATCCGGTGGGCAATCAAGCGCGGCGCGGTCCCATTTTGCGCAGGTTGCCGCGGCTTCGTAGGTGGTCTGTAAAAAATCAAGAAGAGCGGCGTCAGGGTCCGGCGAGAGACGCATGGCTTCATAGGGCAGAATAAACTCTCCAAAGTTCGCATCGAAGCGAGCCTCCGCTGGCGAGATGGAATACTCCCGGTAGCGGGGCGGCTCGGGATAGGCATAGCTGTAGAAGAGGGGTTCGACGCCGGGCATGCCGGGCCAGAATCCGCAACTGCTTACTTCGTGCGAGTAGGCGTCGCGCGTGACGCGGTCGGCGAGTCCCGGCATGCTGGCATGCTCGGGTGCGGTGCCGCCGGAGAAGCGGGTACATGCCAGATCGAGCGCCCCCCAGAAGAGATGGACTGGGCTTACCTTGCCGCGAAAGCGAGCACGAAAGGCAGTGAAGACGCGCGTGGATTGCAGCAGGATGTGCCAGAAGCGCTGGACGTATTCAGCATCGTAGTCCTTGTGCATGTCGTCCTTCTCGAAAGGGATGGGATCGGCAACTTCGACCGGCACAGGCCAAATGCGAACTGGCGCGCCAACGCTGTCGAGCGCTTCCATAACTTGCCGATAGAAGGTTGCCACCGTCATTGGCTTGAGCGGGATGGTTTTGCGGCCGCCTTCGGAAAGCTCCACCACGAGCAAGTGGTCGACGAAATCGAAGTCAATTTGCAGCGAACGATTGCCGTAGGGCATAGGCGAGGTGGTTACGCCCCGAACCGTGGGATAGAGCGTCACGCCCCAGCAATGGTTGATAGGCGGCATAAGGGCCAGCCGGATTTTACCCAAGATCTGCATCCAAAGGTGCAAAGTGGCGCAGGTCGAACTCCACTCGGCCTGGGGCAAAGCGGGCCAGACCAGAGCGGAGCCAGGCGGGGGATCGGGTTGCTTACTTGGCATTTTCCCTCGTATCAAGCTGGCGATTTCGGATGAAAATAGCGAATCAAGTTCTGAGTGCGTGCGTGACGGACAGGGCGACCTCCCGAGGTCTCCGTGACAAGGTCTCCGGGATCTTGATTTTTGAGACCTGGGTGGTCGCGATTGTTCGAGCTTACTTGGAGTTGGTGTCAGGTTTCATGGTCATGAAGTTTACGGGAACGGAGACGTGCTCGTGACTGATCAGCCATTGGCCATTGACTTTCTTGTAGCCGTCGGTCACGCGAACGGTCAACTCCGTTTTCTTGCCTTTCTTGTCTATCAACGTAGCGTGCTGGATGCTGTGCCCATAAGCCACGTTCCCGCCGGTGGTAACGTCCAGATCGCTCATGTCCATCTTCGCCGCGCCAGGGAACATGGTCCAGAAATCGTTCCAGTCCTTTGTGTAAGCGTCCGCGCCGGTGTACTGACGGGGTACTGCAGCGTCGAAGACGATCAGACTTTGATCGGGCACATACAGCGACATGATCGCTTTTGTGTCCTTTGAATTGAAGGCCGTCACGAACTGATCCTCAAGCGTTTTGATGGCAGCTTGATCCTGCGCGGTTGTGTCTGGAGGCGGAGCGGGCGGGGGCGCGGTGGCGCAGCCAACGCATCCCACAACGAACGCAAAGAGAAATAACGCTTTCGTCTTCATGGTGTGTTTTTCCTCCGGGAAATCTTTGCCGCGAGCTTTTACGCCCACCGACGACTGATTTCTTTTGGTCAATCACGAAAATGTCAAGAAAATTCCCTGAAGACCCTACCCCTCTAATCGACTCGCTCGTACGGCAAATAAACGGGCTCCCACACGTAAGCACGGAGCCGTTCCATCAGGCTCTTCTCGCCCCCGCCTTCGGCAACCCCGTCGGTAACCGCCTGTTGTGCGACAGCTTCCCCCACCACAAGACCAACTTTACGCGAGTCGGCAATTGGCGGCAGCAGCGCAGCGGTTTTGTCCGTACGCGCGGGAGACAGCGAAGCAAGCGTTTTGGCAGCGGCCATAATCATGCCGTCCGTTACCCGTCGGGCTTTGGAGACGAGAATGCCCAGGGCGAGCCCTGGAAAGATATACGAGTTATTGATCTGCGCTATGCGAATCATCTTGCCGTTGAATTCGACCGGCGCGAAGGGGCTGCCAGTTCCGACCAGCGCACGGCCATCGGTCCAGCGCAGAAGGTCGGAGGGCACGGCCTCGGACTTCGATGTGGGGTTCGACAGCGGAAAGATCACAGGGTGGTCGACGTGGCGAGCCATCTCGCGGACGATCTCTTCAGTAAATGCGCCCGCCTGCGCAGAGACGCCGGTCAGCACCGTGACCTTGGCATTGCGTACCACGTCGAACAGTGAAATAGCGCCGGAGCCGGTGAGCTTCCAGCCGGCAACGTCCTCGTGTTTGCGCACCAGCGGCTCTTGTCCAGGGCGAATTCCATCGGAACCTTCGACAAGCAGTCCGTAGCGATTGAAGGCATAGATGCGCTTGCGCGCCTGCTCTTCGCTGAGGCCCTCTTGATTCATGGCGGTAATCAGCAGGTTTACGATTCCGATGCCCGCGGCGCCGGAACCAAACATCGCGATGGTCTGCTCGCGCAGCGGAACGCCGGTGGCATGAACTGCGGCCAGCAGCGTCGCGGTAGTGACGGCCGCGGTTCCCTGAATGTCGTCGTTGAAGGTGCAGAGGCGGTCGCGATAGCGATCCAGCAGCCGCGCGGCATTTACGCCGGCGAAGTCTTCCCACTGCAGCAGAATATGGGGCCAGCGCTTTTCGACAGCGGAGACAAATGCCTCGAGAAAGTCATCGTATTCCTGCCCCCGCACGCGCTTGTGCGCCCAGCCAATATAGATGGGGTCGCTGAGCAGGGTCTCATTGTCGGTGCCCACGTCGAGCAGAATGGGCAGGCAATGCTCCGGCGGGATGCCGGCGAGCGCGGTGTAGAGGGCCATTTTTCCGATGGGAATTCCCATGCCACCGGCACCCTGGTCGCCCAAACCGAGAATGCGTTCGCCATCGCTGACGACGATGCAGCGCACGTCGTCATAACGCGGGTTCGCCAGAATCTGTTCGATCCGATCCTTGTTGGGGTAGCTGAGGAACAGCCCACGCGGCTTGCGCCATATCTCAGAGAAACGCTGGCACCCCTCGCCTACCGTAGGCGTGTAAACGATGGGCAACAGCTCTTCGACGTGGTGAGCGATAAAGGAGTAGAACAGTGTCTCATCGTTGTCCTGCAGATCGCGCATCATGCGGTACTTGCTGAACGCCGAAGTGCGATGATCGAGTGCGAACTTGCGCCGCTCCCGTTGATCTTCAAGGCTGCCGACGTGCGGAGGAAGCAAGCCATGCAAGCCGAATGCGTCACGCTCCTCCGAGGTGAACGCGGTCCCCTTATTGAGTCGCGGATTCAGCAGTAGATCGAAACCAGTCAAGCGTGTCCGAACCACGGCGCCTTTGCCAGGGCGGACCCGGTGAGTTTGCTCGCTCAAGGCTTCCTCCTTATTGTTCCTCTACAATAGCTAGATCCCACGGGCTGAGCGTGACTTGAGCGGCATTGGCTACAGTCTTTCCATCAAGCAGATTTGTTCCTGGGCCGTAAGCGTAGCCGAACTTTACTTCCGCGGCAGAGTAGTTGAAGTAGTAATGCAGCCGCTTGCCAAGACGGTTGACGCCATGCTGCACGTGCACTGCAGTTGGCAGTTGCTCATCGAGTCCACCGATTCCTATCTTTTCCAATTCGCTCTTCAATACCGCTGTTTGCAGGGGGTCGGAGAGATATGTCCCCTCGTAGAGCAGTGTTCCCGCCCCAAACTGGTTCTCAGTGATGGCGGGCCACTTTCCAAAGAATGGATGGTCGTAAGCTGCAATTACTTTGGCGTGATCGGGCATCAGGAACTCCGACCAATAGCTCACCAGATTTGCGGCGCCAACGTGAAACGGATCGTCTTTCAGCGCCAGCGGTTTCTCCAGGTTTGAAAACTCCTGGTAGCTGAAACCGGCAGCGTCGCGCAGAGGGCCCGGCGCACGTACCCAGCGTACCGCCGAATTCTCATTCGCGAATCCGCTTTTGAAAGTCATCACCACGTGTCCGCCATCTTTCACATAGGTGGAGATTTTCTCAAGCAGCGCGTCGTCTGCGATGTAGAGCGCTGGAACAATCAGCAGCTTGTACTGCGAGAAGTCCGCGGTCTCCGGAAATACGAAGTCTGAGCCCACGTTGAGATCGTAGAGAGACTTATGCATCTGCTTCAGAAGCGAGTCGTAGTCGGCTGTCGCCTTTCCGGGCTCCCAGGGCAAGGAGGCATTTGACGTGAACGGCATGAACCCGATGGCGTTGGCCGAGTCGCGGCTCCACAAGATCGCAACCTGGTTGCGAATCTGCAATCCAACGAGGTGCGGTCCGATCTTCTCCAGTTCATGTGCTGTGCGGCTCACCTCAGCGTAGGGACGATTAGGTTCGAGATCATGGGAAAGGACACCCTTCCAGTACGTCTCCTGGTTGGCCGCGATCGACGCCCAGTGCCAGTACTCGACCATGTTGGCGCCATTCGCGAGATGCGTGTAGACATCCTCGCGCATTTGTCCGTCGTAGGGGGGATACTGGTATGCCGAACTCCAGCCGATGGTTTGCGCATTGGTTTCAGTTACCAGGAAGTTGCCGTGAGCGACCGAGCGCGTGAAATCGCCCTGAATGGACTGCTGCGAGCCGTCGTAGTGATCCTGAGTCGCGTGGTAAATGTTGTCGGCCGGGATGTCGAGGAACGAAGCGATCGCCTCCTCGTTCACGTCGTGGCGCATCATGCCGCCGAAGTCAGTGGTCACGAATTGACTCGGACTTGCGCACTCGCGCACCAGTGCAGCCTGCCAATGGAGAAAACCCGTCACTCGCATTTGGCTCCAACGCGTCCACTCGAGCTTGTAGCCAGTGCTCTGCGCGCCGTCGCGAATGGGCAGATCCTCCCAGGTATGCAGATTCTCGCCCCAGTAGTTCAGGAACCATGCCTTGCTCAGCGCTTCGGGGGTGACGAATTTCTTTTCGAGATAATGCTGGAAGCCGATAAAGGCGTCGGGATTGGTCGCGTTGTAACTCGATGTCTCGTTGTCGAGCTGCCAGCCAATTACCGTAGGGTTGCCTTTGTAGTGGGCCACGATGTGCCGGATGAGCCGCTCTGCATAGAATCGATAGGCGGGAGAATCGGTATCCATATTTTGCCGCATCCCGTAGGAGTTTTCGCGGCCGTCGCTGAACCTTGCCAGAATCTCTGGATGCTGATGCGCCATCCAGGCCGGAATCGAATACGTCGGCGTGCCCAGAATTACCTTGATGCCCGCTTTGCCCATCGCGTCCACAATGCGATCCATCCACGCATAGTCGAATTGACCGTCCTCGGGTTCCCAAAGGCTCCACGTCGACTCGCCCATGCGGACCACATTCAGGCCTGCGGCCTTCATCAGAGTCACGTCCTTGTCGAGACGATCGGCCTGAGCATTTGGTGTGTCCTGGGGCATGTACTCGTTGTAGTAGGCTGCGCCGTAAAGCACCGTAGGAAAGTTTAGGTTGGGTGCGGCCTGCTGGGCGCAGGCCAGCGTGGCTGCCGTCATCATCAATCCAAGAAAGAAATAGCGGGAAGAGTGTTTGCTCGATATTTGCATGGTTCGTCCTCATTCCAGATCAAGAAGCCAATTCAGGAGCGAAAGACCATGAGAACACTTCTATTCGAACTCAAGCAACACGATCTCCGGATTCGTACCCACACGCATGGGTGGGCCCCACGTACCGGCCCCACTTGATGTGTAAACCTGGAGCTCGCCGAAGCGCTGCAGGCCATAAGTGAACTTGCCGAAGACGCGGCGGGTAAACCAATTGAACGGAAAGAGCTGCCCAACGTGGGTGTGGCCTGAAAGCTGCAAAGTCACACCCGCTCTTTCGACAATGGGCAGGCGGCTCGGCATGTGGTTTAGCAGAATGCTGGCCTCGTCCGGGTTCAACCGGAGACCCTCGAGAGTCGCGCGCAGGCGAATCGGGTTGTGCGAGTCGCCGTTGGGCACGCCGGCAATGTGCAGGCCGTCTACGGTCACCTTTTCGTTGTTCAGGACGCGCATGCCTGCGCGGGTGGCCGCCTCAAGATAGTGTTCCTTGCCGGCAAATTCCTCGTGGTTGCCTGTGGAGAAATAGACGCCGAATGGAGGCGCTAGCTCCTTGAATGGTGCAGCCAGCTTGTCGAGATTGGCCATGGTTCCGTCGAACAGGTCTCCGGGGATGATAACAACGTCCGGTTGAAGCTCGGTGGCCAGCGCTACCAGGCGCCGACTGAATCCGACTCCGTTGATGTTTCCAAGGTGCAGGTCGCTCATTAGCAATGCCCTGCGCCCGCGCCAGCTTTCAGGCAGGCCCGGCAGCGAGACCGCGATTTGCCGAACGCGAATCCGACGGGCGTTCAGCAGACCGTAGACACCAACGAGTACGGCTAATGCCGAAAGCGCGCCGACAATCAAAGGCCGCGTGGCCGCAGGGTTCGCACTCAGCCCAGAGAGCAGCCAGGCATACCAAACCAGCCAGCTCACGCAGGCCGCCAAGAATAAGTAGTTCAGAAATCCCAGCCAGACCGCAGCGAGCTTATAGAGGATGACGACCAGTGGATTGGCAAATCTGAAACTGAGTAGTGCCGCGGCAATAAAGCTGAAGCCCAGCACGAACAACGCAACCCGCAGCGCCAGGACCACAGTTGCACTCGGATCGCCCCAGAATTCGATCCAGGTGTGAAACAGGAACCAGTGAGCGAGCAGTAGTATGCCTTCGATAATAGAAACACCCAAAACGGGCCAGGCTTTCAAACGGTTTCTCCTTCTTCAATGATTACATGAACTGTGCTGGGGAACGTGGGGCACGGGATCTTGGGCGAAGGCGTGAAACAATCTCTTTGTGATAGATGACCAGGACAAAACGCTGGGACTCTACGTCTCGATTCCTTTCTGCCGGTCGAAGTGCACTTACTGCAACTTCGCATCGGGGGTCTACCCGGCCAGCGAACACGCGCGCTATGTGGACCGGCTCATTCAGGATCTGACAGCAGCCAGCCAGTGGGCCTTGAAGACGGGTGTGGTCCTGCCGCGCAACGTGGACACGGTGTACCTGGGAGGTGGAACCCCAAGCCTGCTGGCTCCGGATCTGCTGACGCGACTCTTCGATGCGATGCGGTCGGAGTTCGATTTCGATCCAGACGCCGAAATCACGGTCGAGTGTGCGCCGGGACAGCTTGCCGACGAAACTCTGGCCGCGCTGGTTGCCGCAGGCGTGAACCGGGTGAGCCTTGGCGTCCAGTCCTTCATTGATAGCGAAGCACATTCGAGCGGCCGTCTTCATGACCGGGCGACCATTGCGAAAGATTTGCAGCGCCTGCGAGCGGCCGGAATTGCCAATCTCAATGTTGACCTGATCGCAGGCCTGGCCGGACAAACCTTCGTCACCTGGGAAGAGTCGCTCGAAATGCTCGTCGACTCCGACGTTCCCCACGCCAGTATCTACATGCTTGAAGTGGATGAAGACTCGCGGCTTGGCCGCGAAATGCTCTCCGGGGGCGCGCGCTATCATGCCGGATTGGTTCCTACGGACGATGCCATTGCGCAAATGTACACGCAGGCAATTGAGCGGCTCGCAAAGGCGGGGCTGACCCAGTATGAGATTTCGAATTTTTGCCGGCCCGGATTCACCTCTCGTCACAATCTGCGCTATTGGCTGCGGCGGCCCTATCTCGGTCTGGGTTTGGACGCTTCGTCGATGCTGCGGGCGTCCCTGGATGAATCAGCACACGCCGAGCGAGGTTTTGTGCGTCGTTCGACGACGACGGGCGACTTGGCTGCGTTTCTCACGGGTCCGCAGCCTACGGAATCCGTCTGGCTCTCCTCGGCGAGTCAACATGAGGAGGCCTGGTTCCTTGGACTGCGGCTGAACCTAGGGGTCGAGGTGAGCGCCCTGGAACGGGAATTCGGCCCTTCAATGGTCGCGCCGGCGGTCGAAGTTGCGGCCCGGCTCGAAAAGGCAGGCCTGATGACGCTCGAAGGTGGCTCGGTCCGGCTCACAGATCAGGGACGGCTGCTCTCGAACGACGTCTTTCAGGAATTCCTCGGCTTGGCGTCGCATGCGGAATTTGTTGAAAGTGTAACAATTTGTAACGGCACGGTCGGGCAAAAGCACCGCTGATGCACGTGCGAATAGATTTCCGATTCACAGCCATGTTACGAAGCGCTACAATCTAAAAATTCTCCTGTTCGGGGAGCAACTTTACGACATTTTCCGTTTCATTGGATGTGGAACAGATATGAAAATGTGCGTTACAGCTCTCTCTTCCCTGGTTTTCGCGCTGACTGGAACAATAGCTGCGTCGCAGACGCAGCGTGCCTTGTTGATTGGCATTGACACCTACCAGCCAGCGGGCACCACGGCCGAGCATCCGGCCGGATGCATCTATGGCCGCTGCGAGTTGGGGAGCTTTCAAAATCTGGACGGGGCGGTGAACGATGCACAGGCAATGGCCGACCTGCTGACCAGCCCCAAGTTCGGATTCCCAGCCAACCAGGTAATTTTGCTCACCAATCCTGCGGCACCCCAGCCACGCTCCGGCGTAGTAGTTCTGCTCGCCGCGCAGACCGATCGCACCGGCATACTCGCAGCTATGCAGAAGTATCTTGTCGACGAGCCGGAGCGCGGAGATACGGTGGTTTTTTACGTTGCCAGCCATGGTTCGTTGCGCGTGAACAGCAAGGGAACCAAGCTCACCGTGCTGACCGGCGGAAAGTATGTTCATGCGGATAGCACGCTGGTTCCTTCTGACGCCTACAAAGGCGGATTCGACGTGCGCGACCGCGAGATGGCGCGCATCTTCAATGCGGCGCTGGACAAGGGAATTCACCTGACTGCAATCTTCGATAGCTGCCATAGCGGCGGTATCAGCCGCGGTATCGGGCCTCGATACAAAGAGCGCACGCTGGCCTTTGATCCGCGCGACATCGACGAGGCGCCCGATGCGCTCCCCGACGGCCAGCCGCGCTCCGCGCCTACCGAGCGTACGGATAATCCGGCGCTGGTGTTCTCCGCCGCCCAGCAGGATCAGACCGCAAAGGAGCAGCCGCCGGCCGACAAGACAGCCGAGCCGCATGGGGCATTTACCGCCGCACTGATTCAGGCGCTCCAGGCTTTGCCTGCCGATTCATCGGCCTCGCTCGTGTATCAGCGGGTCAAGGCCGTTCTTGAGGGCGGCAGCGTACCAGACCAGGAGCCCGATCTAGACGCCACTGCCGCGCGTCGCCAGCAGCCACTTTTCGGAGGGAAGGCGGCGGACTCGGGCAAGATTCGCACCGCGGCCCTTCAAACAGACGACAGCGGCAATGTCTGGTTGGACATAGGCCGGGTCTCCGGAGTTGGCGTGGGCAGCGAATTTACCGCGACTAGTCCAAACAGCAAGGGGCAGACATTGAAGCTTCGAGTCGCAGAACTGGAGGGGATCGCGCGCTCGACGGCGAGCGTCGTCAGTCCTCCCGGCGCCAAGGTGGCTCCCGGCGATGTATTTGATCTCACGAAATGGATTCCGGCTGAGCAGGCGCCGCTGCATATTTGGATGTGGCCTTCGAATCTGTCTATACAAGACGTAGTCAACACGGCGGACACAATCTCTTCATCGGGAGTCGCATTTGTTTCCGATCCTGCCGAGGAGCCCTGGACACATATTCTCAGTTGGGATGGCCAGAGTTGGACTCTGCAAAAAGCCGGCGAGGCTTCTTCTGCCGAGCTCGGCCCGAAACTTACGGCGGATGTGCTGAAGCAGCATCTTTCCGCGGGTGCCAAGCTCTGGGCCAATCTTCCACCGCCCAAGGAGCTGGCGGCAAAACTGACGCCGGCAGATCCGGCAAGCGCCATTCAGTTGGCGCCAACTATGACCGGCGCCGACTATGCGCTGACCGGAACGCTCACCGCGGACGGACCTGCTTACGCCTGGTATCACAAGAGCGAACTCGCGGCGGGACCACCGGCATCGGCCGTGGCGGATCACAGTCCCGGATGTTCCGCCACATCGCAATACCCTGTGCGCAGCGACTGGGTGGATATGACCGGTTTGGCCGATCTCGATCAGAGCGTCACTTCGCTCGGCAAGTACTCATCTTTGTTGGCTAAAGTTCATGGGTGGCTTGACCTGGCAAACAGTCCCGCCGACGCCTCCAGCGCTGACTATTACACACTGACCATGGTGCCTGCGTCCGGCGCGGCGACGTCCGCCGCAGGACAGCCGCAGCCTGGGCAATCAGGCTCTCCGGTGCGACAGGGCGACCAGTTGAAGATGGCCTTGCAGTCGACCGACCGCGTGATTGAGAGACGCTGGGTCTACGTTCTCGACATCGATTGCCACGGCAAAGGATCGCTGGTCTATCCGCTTGATTACGCGGAGAACCAATTTCCCAGCGACTCAGACAACAGCCGTCAGTTTGTACTTCCTGGTGCGCGCACGCTGCGTGTCGGGCCACCCTACGGTGTTGACACGCTCATTCTCCTCAGCACGGCGCAGCCGCTTCCCGACCCCTACGCGCTCAATTTTGAGGGCGTGGCTGCGCGCGGCACACGGGGCGTTGAATCGCCTCTTGAAAAGCTGCTGGCAAACACCAGCAGCGGAACCCGCGGTTTTTCAGGCGAGGTGCCCACCAACTGGGGTATCGCGCTCACCACAATGCGCAGCGTGCCAAAGGAGGCTGCGCAATGAACAGATAATGACTGTCGCCAAGGTCAACCGACTGGATCGACATTCCCCACGATCTCTTGAAGGAGCAAGACCATGACACTTTCCCGACGTAGTTTTGTTGCCGATGCCTCGTACATTGGGCTTCTCACCGCTCTGCTGCCCGAGCTTGCGGCGGCACAGACCGCCGCCCCCCAGGTCGCAGCAGAAGACACACCCCACGACTCTTATGACTTCTGGAATGGGTTCTTCGATTCTGTGAACCCTTACAGCAAGAACTATGGAAATAAGGCGGCCACGCGCGGACCTGCGGACCAACTTCCCGATCCTGGCGCGGAAACCCAGTATCTGCATTACAAATCAGATACGAAGGTGCTTCGTTACGCCACCGACATCGGCAAAAGCGAGCTCCTGGATCACGATGGCGACGTGGCGGTGAGCATCGCACTTTCGCAGTATCAACCTTCCAACACCAACGGGGATGCCAGTATTCGGGCCGCCCAGCTTCGCGTGGACACAACCCAGATTCACCCTTACATGAACATCATCGCCCCGTTGGCGTGGTCGGCCATTGCGTCGCTGGAGCCGAACAAGGCGGGCAAGGTGTCGCTCGATCAACTCGGCTTCAAGACACCACAGGCACAGCAAGGTACCAGCAAAATCCTGCTTACGCAGGGCACCGGAAAGCTGGCGGTCAACCTTTCAAAGGCCGCAACGACGTCGATCTTCGTGAAGGCGCTCAATGTCATCATGCAGGGGACCAAGATTGTCGCTCCACTTGTCACCCTGCCGGCCATCAGCGTGCCAGCGCTCAGCGCTTTTACCGAGGTGCTGAGTTACTGGGAAGACCGCACAAGGTTCATCATGTCCGGCAATTTGACCACCGCCGTCGCCACACAGCAGGCACTGAACGACCCTGATCGTGAAGATCGCTACATCGGGCTGCTTTCCGGCGATTACCTGATGGTTCCGCAAAAGCACACGGATGATCTGGCCAAGCAGATGCCGAATCTAGACCTGGTGCAGGGGTATCTTGTGCGCAAGGATGCCGATCCGAGCCAGCCACTCCAGACCCGAGCGCAGAATGCAATGCCGGGCATCACATACGCTTCTATGCGGGTGAGCGTGACACCGCTTGATGTCTCAAATTCGGCCAAACCTTCTGGCGGGAGCAAGGCTGCGGAGAGTAGTGGCGACGATTCCTCGGGAGATAGCGGCTCCAGCGGTTCGAAAAAGGGCGGCTCCGGAAAGGGCAGCTCGGGGAAGAGCGGATCAGGGAAAAGTGGATCCAGCAAGAGCGAAACGGAAGCCAAAGCGAAATCGTGAGCTGTTCGGTCTTCGTCTTCGAAACGAATGGCTTTAGCAATCGGCAGGGCAGACGCAATCCAGGGGATGCAAATGGGGGTCAGGATGAATCGCGGAGTCAGGTTGCGGGTTGCCACATGTCTGAGCACCGCGCTGCTGGCAGCAGCAGCGGCCGGGGCGCAGAGTTTTGGAGCTGCGAAAGAGAAGGTTACGCTTCTGCGTAAATTGCCGGCGCTTGTGCATCTGTCGGGCGAAACAATCGCCGTCAAAGTCACGGGGCACGACGAGCATTCTGATCTGGCGCGCGATCTGCAGGCAATGCTTGAAGCGGAAATTACCAAGGACGATCCCCACCTTCGCGTAACGGATCGCGCACCGTCAGCCATCATTTCTTGTAGGATTACAGATTTTTCTCATCCTCAGCCCACTGTGACATCGCGGCCTTCGCTAGCGGTGGGCAAGAACGCGCCCAAGACCCAGAATTATCTGCGGGTAACAGGATCACTGAGCGTTTCCTTCCAAACCAGGAGCGCAGGCGGAGCAGAACTTTCTTCAGACAATGTGACGGCAAAGTATGACCGGGAATTCGATAGCTCGGGTAACTCAATTTCCGAAGGTGTGAAAGGAACAGTAACCAGTGCCTGGAAGAGGGTGACGGGCGGCGCCGACAGCGAGGATTTGAATCCGCCCACCGATGCCGAGCTACGCGCACTGCTGATCAACCGTGCCGTGGAAAAGATTGCTGAGCATATTGTGAATACGAGCGAAACCGTTGAAGTGTATCTCGCCAAACAAAAGGGAGCGCTCGACGAAGGAGACAAACTTGCGGCCGGAGGTTTGTGGGAACGCGCGCTGGAGACGTTCGAAAGCGCAAAACCCGATCCGAAGCCGACTGAGGACGCGTACCGGCTCTACGACACTGGCGTGGCCTATGAGGCGCTGGCCTACAAGGCTGAAGATCCAAAAGCGGCCATGAAGTATCTGGACGAAGCGGCGATTGATTACGGCAAGGCCATCGATTCCAGGCCGAGCGAGAAGTATTTTTTAGAGCCGCAGCGGCGCATTGAGGATGCAATTGCGCACTACCGCCAGCTTGAAGAAGAGAGGCATCCAGCGCCCTCAGTCGCAAGCGCAGCTACAGCTGCCGGCGGTGGAACGCCCTCTGAATCCAAGTCCTCCACCGCTGCAAAGGCACTGACCAATGCGCAGGTTATTGCGATGGTCAAATCCGGCATGGACGATGACACGGTGGTTCAGGCCGTGCGTTCGGCCAAGGCGGTGAGTTTCGACCTGACCACGGCGGGTCAGCAGGCACTTTCGGGCGATGGAGTCAGCTCAACCGTTCTGGCGGCGATGAAGACGCGCGCAGAGCGAACGCACCTGGCATCGACCCATTCCGCTTCGACGCACACAGCGACGCCGCACCCAGTAGGAGGGAGCACGCCGCCAAAATGAAATGTACCCAATCTGTTCGACTTACGCGGCTGGTCTTGCCCGCGGTTCTGACGGCGATCTGTATGCCCGCATGGGGCCAGGACGACCGATGCGGCGCGGGCAAGGACCTCGTAGTTCAGGCGCTTGAGCGAATTTCTCCGAAAAGCAACAACGACGCGTTCGAAGATGCCTTGCAACTGCTCAAACATGCTGTCCAGGAGTGTAGCGAACTGGGTGATGCATGGTACTACCGCAGCCTGGTGGAGCAGCGGCTGGGCCACGATGCACTCGCGAAGTATTCAATGGACAAGGCACGGTTCAACGGCTCCGAAGCGCTCCAGCAGGGATTGAATCCGCTGGTGCTGGCCACGCCCTCGGGGCGGGGATTCGCCGTTGAGGAGGGCACGGCGAAAGTGCCTGGGTCGGCGGGTTCGGGCCCAGCAGAGGCTCTCGGGCCGGTCGCTCAGAAGTGGGCGCTTGTGGTGGGCATCAGCCGATTTACCGACAGCAGCATTCCGAAGCTAAACTATACAACCGCGGACGCAAATTCCTTTGCCACGGAACTGACCGATCCGGCCATTGGGCGTTTTCCCGCGAGCCATGTACATGTGCTCACCGATGAGCAGGCAACCACAAGAAACATCAAGGAAGGCCTGAACTGGATCGCGCGCCACGCCGGGAGCAACGACCTGGTGGTGATCTATGTGGCGACACACGGCACACCGCGGACGATGGACACGGCAGGTGGCGCAAATTACCTGGTGACGTACGACACCGAAGTCGACAAGGCCGGCAGTTTCGACGAGGATGCAATGTTCGCGACAGCCTATCCCATGGTGGAACTGGCCAACGCGGTGGCTACGCGCATGAAGGCATTGCGCACGGCGGTGATTCTGGATACGTGCTACAGCGGCGGTTCGTTGCAGGGCGCGGCGGCCGCGTTGACGAACAAAGGTCCATCGAGCCAGATGCTGAACCGCATGACCGAAGGCACGGGCCGGATTGTGATGTCGGCAAGCCAGGTCGATGAACCGTCTCTTGAGAGCCCTGCGCTAAAGCATGGATACTTCACGTATTTTCTGCTCCAGGCGCTGAAAACCGGCAAGGGTCAAACTCCGTTGAGCCAGTTGTACAACGCGGTAGCGCAGCAGGTCTCGGCGCGCGTCTCCGCGGATGGCTCGCATCAGCATCCAGTGATGAGCAGGAGTTCGACGGACGCGGATTTTGCTCTGGGAGCGATTGGTGCAGAGCCGGCGAAGATCGAGAAGTAGGGCACCAGCGAATCGCTTTCACTCGAGCGATGGAAAGTGCACGCCTGTTGAAGCCAGGCTGAGATATAGCACGGCCAGGACAGTCCCTCAGAGGGCGAGATGGACCTGACGCAGAGAATGCGAGTTGCCGCTAAATTGAGTCTCTGGTTGTTGGCTGCAACAGCGTGCGCTCTTCTCGAAATTCCAGCATCTTCTGCCCGGGCCCAGACAACTCCGCAGGCCAATTCGCAAAACGCTCCGCTGAAGGATCAAATCGCCCTGCACGAGCAGCAGCTTGCCGAAGCGGCCAAGGCGAAACAGTACCGAAGTGAAGTGACCGAGCTAAATACGCTCGGCTCCTTGTACCGGCAAGCCGGAAATATGCAAAAGGCGCTCGATGACTGCAACCAGGCGCTGCAGTTGGAGAACCGAAGAAACAGCCAGATGGGCCAGGCGATTACGCAAGGCATCATTGGCAGAATCTACTCCGACATGGGCGATGAGCCGAAGGCGCTGGACCTGTTTACGCAGACACTCGAGACTTGGCGCCAATTGGGAAGCCATGCGGGCGAAGCGCTCGCGCTTACGAACATGGGCCGTTCGTATTCCAACCTGGCGCAGGAAGAAAAGGCCCTCGAAGTCCTGAACCAGGCACTGCCGATCTGGCGTCAGGCGGCCAATCGCAACGGCGAAGCTGAAGTGCTGGATATGATGGGCAAGGTCTACTCGGATATGAGCCTGGGCCAGAAATCTTTGGACGCTCTCAACCAGGCTTTGGCGATCTGGCGCGAAACCGGCAACCGTGCCGGCGAGGCGCTGAGCCTGAATAACATGGGCAGAACCTATTCCGATCTTGGTCAGAAGGCGAAGACGCTGGAGTCGTACAACCAGGCGCTCTCGATCTGGAAAGAGATCGGCAATCTTCAGGGCCAGGCAAGCTCACTCGACGATCTTGGAAGGGTCTATTCCGACCTGGGACAGAAACAGACGGCGCTCGACTATTTCAATCAGGGATTGCCGGTTTGGCGAGAATCGGGGAACCGCAACGGCGAGGCCCTTGACCTGAACGATATCGGCAGGGCGCACGCCGATCTAGGGCAGCCCCAGCAGTCACTGGATTTTTACAACCAGGCCTTGGTGATCTGGCGTGAAGTGGGCAACCGCCGTGGCGAAGCCATGACGATGAGCAATCTTGGACGGGCCTATCTCGACCTGGGACAGCCGGACAAATCGCTGGAGATCGAGCTCCAGTCGCTGCCGGTGTGGCACGAAGCGAAGGAAAGCCGCGGTGAGGCCATGGCTTTTGGCCTGATCGGGATGGCCTATGCAAAGCTTGGTCAACCACAGACCGCATTTCCTTACTCGCTTGCCGCGCTGACCATGGCAAAGGCCGCCGGCGATCCCGATATGCGGGGCGCGATCGACACGGGTATGATGGTCGGCATTCAGAAGCAGAATCGTCCTGAGGTTGCGATCTTCTTCGGACTCGATGGGGTGAATAGCTATCAGCAGATTCGCAAAAACATCTCCGGTCTCGAAAAAGACCTGCAGGCGGGATTTGCGCAATCGAGAGCTTCAACCTATCGCATTCTGGCCGAGCTGCTGGTCCAGACCGGCCGGCTCGGCGAGGCGGAACAAGTTCTCGATCTGTTGAAGGAGCAAGAGCTGAAAGATGTCGTTCGCGGCGCCAGTGAGAATGTGGAAGCGAAGGTTGAACCTCTGAAACTCAGCGACGCGCAACAAAAGGCGCAGAGCGAATTGGATTCGCAGCAGCAGAAGACGCTCGCGCTTGAAGACATGAGCCTGCAATACGCAGCTCTGAAGGCCAAAGCTGCGCCCACAGCAGCCGATGAAGCGCAGCTGAAAAAATTGACTGCAAATCTCCAGCAGGGAATCGGCGAGATTGAGGACTACTTCGCAAACACGGTCTGCGGCGAACTGGAGCGCAAGCCGGCCAACAATCAGAGTGAAGGCTCAGCCGGCGAGGATTTCCGGCAGAGCTATCTGCAAAACACGCTGGCGAAACTTGGACCTCACGTATTGGGCATCCGCATTCTGCTGGGCGAGGTTCGTGTTTACGCGATTGTGGTGACCGCGACTACGCGGAAGAAGTTCGAACTAAAGGCCACGCCTGCCGAGTTGCGAAGCAAAGTGTTTGAAGTACTTGAAACCATGGCCGCGCGCAATGCCGATCCCAAATCCGGCCTGGCCCAGTTGTATGCAATGGTCGTGGCTCCCGTGGAAGGTGAATTGAAAAAGCTCGAAGCGCAGCCCGGTACGCAGGGCGACGTTCCTACGCTGCTCTGGTCGCTGGACGACGCGCTACGCTATCTGCCCATGGCCGCGCTCTACGATGGCCGCCAATATATGCTTGAGCGGTTCAAGAACGTGCTCTTCACTCCCGAGAGCTATGGCCACATGACCGATACGCCGCTGGCGAAGGGAAGCGCGCCCAGCGTGCTGGCCATGGGATTGTCAAAGAGTTATGGCGGCCTACCGCCTCTGCCCGGCGTTTTGCCGGAGCTGGATTCCGTGGTGCACGACCCCGCCGTGCCTGAATCGCATGGACCGATGGAAGGCAAGCTGCTTCCGGACGAACAATTCACGCTGGCTGCGCTGAAGGCCGAGCTTGGCGAAGGCAAGGGCTTTCCGGTGGTTCATATTGCCAGCCACTTCGTGGTGGAAACTGGCAGCGGCGACGAACCGTTTCTGATGCTCGGCGGAGAGACGAGCGGAGATGCAAAAGGATACGAGTGGAGTCTCTCCGAGATGGAACACTCAGCGGTTGCGTTTCATGGAACCCGTCTGCTCACCCTCTCCGCCTGCAGCACGGCCAAGGACTACAAGACTCGAGACGGCACGGAGATGGATAGTCTGGGCATGATCGCCCAGCAAAAAGATGCCGAAGCGGTACTTGCCACGCTGTGGGATGTGAACGACGCCAGCACCAGCCGCCTAATGAGCGATTTTTATTCCAGATGGCTCAAAGATCCGGCCAGCGGCAAAGCAGAGGCATTGCGCCAGGCACAGTTGGCGCTGCTCAGGGGACCGGCCGCATCTCCCAAAGGGCGCAGCCAGCGCGGCTTTGAGACCGTCGGAGGACCGTCGACGATGGCGCCACAGGCTGGCTATTCTCATCCGTTTTACTGGGCGCCATTTGTACTGATCGGCAACTATCAATAGCGCCTCGGATGCGTCACACTTCATACAACTTCAAATTGGGGGTTCTTCTGCCAGTGAGAGCCACGACGGTAGCTTTGATGTCTGTCCTGTTGATTCCGGTGACGGGCTTTGCCCAGGCCGACGAGAAGGAGCCCGTGGCGATCATCGAAATCGGTGCCGCCGGAGAATGGGCACCGACGCACGGCACTCCCGGTTATGGCCCCAGCGTTGCCGTCGAAGTGACGCCGATCAAAGAACGGCTGGAGATTGAGGCGGGGGTAACCCCCTTCTTCAGCCGCGGACAAACAGAGTGGGACACCGATCTTCTTTTCAAAAAGCCCTACACATTGTCGAAGACCGCCGAGTTCATGTTCGGCGCTGGTCCTGAATGGGCTCACACGATTGCTGGCGGGCATAGCTCTGACACCGTAGCTGCTGAAGGCGCTCTGGATTTCATGTTCTGGCCCTGGCCGAAGCGGAGGTTTGGCTGGTATGCGGAGCCAAGCTATGGATACAGCTTCGCAGGCGGGCACCAGCAGTCCGTGAGCCTCACCATCGGTCTACTCATTCCGATTCGATAAACCTATTTGGGATGAGATTCTGCGTGTGCAGGCCGTTCTTCGCGAATAGGCAGTCCCCATTTCTTACTTCTCGACTCCGTTTCCGACCTTGCCCGAAAGGTGCGCCAATTCAGGTAGCTGCCAGCAAATCAACCGTACGTTCACAATTCGCTCACCCCCTGCAAACTACGATAGGCAGGTGTCAGGGCAGGGAGCGGCAGCTGAAAAACTCACTTCAGATAGGCGTGCACCAGGTCGATCAGGTCTTCGGCCAGTTCAGGGGCAATCTGCTCCTTGGCGCCGTCCGCGAGGTGAAAACGAATGTGGGTTTCCAGCACTTCGCCCATCAGCGAGTTGACGCCGCCGCGCACGGCCGCCAGCAGCATCAGTTGCCCGCCGCAATCCTCGTCGGCTGCAAGGGAACGCTCGACCGCGTCCAGTTGCCCGCGCACTTTTCTCAATCGTTGCAACAGTTTGAGCTTCTCTCTATCCTGATGCGACATGCTTTACCTCCGCTTCTTGACAATACCCACCCCCGGTATAGTATTAACCCAGTGGGGGTATAGATCTCCTTTCATTTTATGCCCAGCCGCCGCCACAATTCGCTCGTCAATGCCTGCGCCTGGGCGCTCGCTTGGCTTCTGGCTGGCGCACAAGCGCCCGCACAGCTTCCCTTCGCCCCCAATCTGCCAACTCCTGCAGCGCAAGATTCCGCGCCTGCCGATCCGATGCTGACCATGGCTCCTCATTCTGAGAGCGGCCGATACTGGGTTTCCGGGCAGGCTAATAGCATTCTCCAAATGCACGGGCATTTTCACTCGCCCTACGAGGGTCCGAACAGCCTGCGGGACACGTTCGAGACCAAAGCGTCGGAGGTTGCAACACTTTATCTCGGATATCAACTGCATCCTAATACGCGCTACAACACCGACCTGATCGTCGACGTTGAGAATGCCGGTGGACGCGGTGTCTCTCAGGCGCTGGGACTTGCGGGCGAGTTGAACCTGGACGTGGTGCGTAACCCCACCTTAAGCACCGCCCCTTATCTTTCGCGCGGCGAAATTCACCAGATCGTCGGTCTGACGGACGAGATGGTCGACCAGGAACGCGGAGCGCTCGCCCTGGCGACAAAGGTGCCGTTGCGCCGGTTTGAGATTCGGGTCGGCAAGATGACTCTGCCCGACACATTTGACGTCAACACTGTCGGTACGGACAGCCATTTGCAGTTCACCAACTGGACCATCGACAACAACGGCGCATGGGACTACGCCGCGGACACACGCGGCTATACCGTGGGCGGCATCCTGGAATATGACGATAAGGTGTGGTCGGCGCGCTACGGCATCGCGGCCATGCCAGTCGTCGCCAACGGCATCGATCTCGACTGGGCCTTCAGCCGCGCCAACGGGCAGAACTGGGAGTTCGAGTGGCGCAAGGGCCTTCTGGCCAGACTTTTGAACCCAAAACGTCAGGGAGCAGTGCGGGTTCTCAGCTTCGTGAACCACGCGCATATGGGCGACTACCGCGAGTCGGTGCAGCAGTTTCTTTCAGGAAAGATAGCCACGCCTGAGATTACGCAAACCGAGCGCTTTGGCGCAGTCAAGTACGGCTTTGGGCTGAACATGGAACAGGAAGTTACGGGAAGTCTGCGGCTTTTCGCGCGTTTCGGCTGGAACGAAGACCAGCACGAGTCGTTCGCGTATACGGAGGTCGGACAGACGATTCTGTTTGGCGGTGATTACAACGGTCACGGCTGGTCGAAGCCCAACGACAAAGTGGGTGTGGCGTTCGTTTCCAACGCCATCAAGCGCGACCACCAGAATTATTTGCACTATGGCGGGCTGGGCTTCCTACTTGGCGATGGCGGCCTGACTTACGGGCGCGAAAACATTCTGGAATGGTATTACAACGCACATATTTGGCGCGGGCTCTATGCCATGACCGGTGGCTCCTATGTCGTCGATCCCGGCTACAACCGAGACCGCGGGCCGCTCTATGTGCCGACCGTGCGAGCGCATGTGGAGTTTTAGAGGCAGGGATCAGGGATCAGAACGACTCGCCGGTTCAAGGTTCGGCTTTCCACCCTTGAATCAGAAAGCAATTCAGGGATGCGCGCCCACGGTGCTTTGGTGGGGCAGGACCTCAAAAAAACAATCGAAAATGCGTGGGACTCGGCTACTTTGCTGGGGCTGCGGGCTGGGGCTGGTCAGGGGGCGGCGTGGGCAGGGTGTAGATCACTTCGCCTGGCTTGGCGTAGTGGAGTTTCTCACGGGCTTCGTGCTCGATGGCGTCGGGGTTGGACTTGAGGCGCCCGATCTGCTCGCGAAGCTGTGTGTTTTCCTGCTGGACATCGGTGATCTCTTTCTGGAGTTCGCGATCTTCGCCGCGCATCTGGTGCCAGACAGAGAGGCCGTGATTGCCGTTAATCACATGCCACATTACGAGTGCTGCGAGAGCCACAGCTACGACGGTGCCGGCAGGGCGCCAGATGCGGCGGGCCGACTCAAGCGCCCGCTCGTGCGCTGAGAGGGGCGCGGGGGGCCTGGTTGGCCGTTCGGGTTGGAACATCTCGTTCTGCATCAATACTCAACCAGCCCTTACGATAGGACAAATCTTTCGGCGGCGGCTTTCAGGGCTTCCATGTCCCGCTCGTTTCGTGCCTCTGTGTAGGCTCGTACCACAGGCTCGGTTCCGCTGAGCCGGTAGCATACCCAGGAGCCATCTTCCAGAATCAGCTTAAGGCCGTCGGTGCGGACAATTGCCGTTACCTTGCGTCCGCTGAGCTCTGTTGGATCGGTCTTCAACTTTTCAGTGAACGCGGCTTTGACCTCCGGGGTCAAGCGGAAGTTCTCTCTGACGGGGTAGAAGGAACCAACCTTGCCAAACAGTTCCTTGAGTTGCGTGCCCAGGCACTTGCCCCGCGTGGCCACCATCTCGGCGACCAGGAGACCGGCGATGATGCCATCTTTTTCAGGCACATGGCCACGGATGGTGAGGCCGGCGGACTCCTCGCCGCCAATGGCGATCTTGTCGGCGATGATGAGTTCGCCGATGTATTTGAAGCCGACCGGCGTCTCATAAAGCGGCACCTTGTGGTGATCGGCGAGAGCGTTGATGAGGTTGGTTGTGGCCACGCTCTTGGCCACACCGTTGCGCCAGCCGCGGGTCTCGACCAGGTAGTCGAAGAGCAGGGCGACAATGTAGTTGGGCTGAATAAAAGTGCCGTCGCCGTCAACGATGCCGAAGCGGTCAGCATCTCCGTCTGTGGCAACGGCGATGGCCGCGCCAATCTCCTTTATCTTGCGCTTGGCGTCGCCAAGGAGGTGGTCATCCGGCTCTGGGGCATGGCCACCGAAGAGGACATCGCGGTAGTCGTGGACCGTTTCGACAGTCACGCCGGCATCGCGCAGCAGTTCGGAACTGTAGCCGCGGCCCGCGCCCCAGAAGGGATCGTAAACCACCTTGATGCCGGACTTGGCGATGGCCTTGAGGTCGACAAGCTCAGCCAGGCGCTTGAGAAAATCGGGTTTGACGTCTGCTGTTTCAAATCCGCCTGTGGGCGGCTCTGATTTTGAAATAGTCGAGTCGCTCGCTTGAAGGCCAGTGATGGCGGCTTCAATCTGCTTGGTGACTTCGGGCAGGGCAGGCGCGCCATCGTGGGTGGAGAACTTGATGCCGTTGTATTCGGGCGGATTGTGGGAGGCGGTGAAATTGATGGCGCCGGAGGTCTTGAACTCGCGGACGGCGTAGGCGATGGCGGGAGTGGGCGCGGCTTCGGGGATCACGATGGGCATGACGCCGGCTGTTCCAAGAACGCTGGCTGCCTCGGCAACAAAGCTCTCGCCCAGGAAGCGTGGATCGCGGCCGACGAGCACGCGGTGCGGTTCGGGCTGTGCCTTGACATAGGCGGCAATACCGGCCACGGCCAGACGGATATTGGCTACGGTGAATTCATCGGCGACAATCGCCCGCCATCCGGAAGTGCCAAACTTGATCGCTGTGCTCATCGTTCTCTCCAGGTGCGGCGGCTGCGGTGGCCGCAAAGTCCATACTGCCTGACCGGGGCGCGCTGGGCAAGTTCAGGGGTTCATCTATGACTTCAAAAGGCCACGAGACAGGCAAATCACCGGGCGGTTTCGGAATACATTGGTTTCAATCTAGTTCTCGATCTGAAAGGTCGCTATGCCAGTTGCAAATCCTGAAGCGCGGATTGTTTTGACGACGGCTGCCAATCCTGAAGAGGGCGGACGGCTTGCCCGCATTCTCGTCGAGGAAAGGTTGGCGGCGTGCGCAACGCTAGTTCCCGGCGTGGGGTCTATTTACCGGTGGAAGGGAGAGGTGGAGTCGGCTACTGAGACACTTGTGTTGATCAAGACCGGGGCAGAACAGCTGGCGGCTCTGGAGGCGCGACTCCATGAGCTGCACAGCTACGAGACGCCGGAATTTCTGGTTTTGACGGTGGAGGCGGGCAGCCAGGTCTATCTCGATTGGCTGCAGGGGAGTTTGCGGAAGGTGTGAGGGCGAGGGACGCCCCAAAACTTGCGGTCAGGACATGTGAAACTGGCTCGTGAAATACGTGCCCCCGTGAAAGCGCAGGACATTTTAGTGGTGGCCGCCACCAGCAGCAGGGCTGAAGCCGCCTCCTCCGCCGCCGCGCGAAGAGTTGCCGGCGCCCTGGAAACCGCCGCCAGGGCTGGCCCCGCCACCACTTCCGCCGCTTCGGGAACTGCCGCTTGTCAAGCCAGCGCCGTGGAAGCTTGTCGATCCGGAGTTCCCACTGCCGACGCCGACTCCACCTCTGGTGCCGTTTTCACCTCGGCCGCCGACCGCCTCTGTCTGGAAACCTTCGCGCCCGCCAAAGGCGACGCCGGAACGGGCCAGGTAGGAGCCAACCGGCTCGTTGACCGTTCTAATGCTGCTTCCCTGGACGACTTGCCGGGACATCATGAAGCTCTGTGACCGATGATCGAAAACGATGGGAACACCGCTGGCGGGGCCACCACTGCTCTTGTTATCGATGCCGGCCCTGAGTGCACCGGCGTGATTGACGCCGCCGGCCTTGACGGGACTTGCAGCTAGTGGGCGAGACGCCAACATGTGAGCTTCCATGTGCGGAGCCTCGGTATGCGCTAGGGAAACGGAAAACGGCTTGCGGAACTCCCTTGGGGCAGTATCGAGGAGCTTTACATTGCCGCCGGAATTGAACGAAGTCCGCTCCACGGAAAGGCCATTCTTGTTGCCGACGGTAAAGACGCCGTGTTGCGCGTTGAGGGGTAACTTGCCGTTCACATCGCCCGGATTAATGGGGACATAGCCGACTTTGCCTCCGGTGCTGATCCAGCGGACGGGAGGCTGACGGAACCTCATTTGGCCCGGAACCCACAGATATTGATTCTGCTGGTAGATCCAGCTTCCCGAGTGGCAGACGGCCCAAGCCCAGGGACTATTCAAGTATCCGAATCCACCAGGCATGCCCATTCCATAGCCCATGCCGTAGCCCATCCCATAACCCATTCCATAGCCGACGCCCATGTTTTGCATCATGGCGAAGTTCGAAAACAGCATCGACTCGGGGCCGCAGGGGAAGAACATGGCCGCGTCTTCAAACCCCGCACCGTAACCACTCTGCATGTTCTGAGAAACTACCGGCGTGGAGACGGGTTCCCCTGCCAGCGTGTACGCAGACTGGGCCGGGAGTAACGAGGGAGCAGGTTTGGACTGCAGGCTGGCCGTTTTGAGCAGAGAGGCAGAGGGAGCGGGCGGCTGCCAGCACTTGCCATACCCCGGACAGTCCACGAATTTTCCTTGTCCAGCCATCTGGGCTAGGCCGGGAACCGTCGCCTTCAGGCCGGTTTCCTTGAGCATCTGCGCAATCGCTTCGTCGCGCTGAGCGACGCGGTCAGCTACCCATTTATCCCAGGCAGCGTAGGCATTCTCTCCGTTGGGGTCGGCATAATCGACTTGTTTGCCGCCGCGGAAGTAGTCGGTATGACCGGGGCGCACGACTTGTATCGTGTCTTTGGACGTTCTGATAAGACCCGTCCGCAGCGGCGTGATGCCGATCGCGTCCAGGTAGGCGGTAACGCGCAGGTCGCTTTTCTGCCCGTAGTTGGCGTCCATTGTGTCCGTGGGGGTGCGGAGAATAAACGAATCTCCCTTAGTGTCCGGATGGACATCGAGCGTGACGGTTCCGGAGAGCAGCGCCACCTCTGTGTGAGCCACGTCGGCAGTGGAATCGAGAGCGTTGAAGATTAGGACGGAATTGGGAGCCAGGTAAAGGATGGAGGAGTCTTCAAACTCGATTTCCGCGCGGCCGTCGTCCGTGGCCAGGGTGAAGCCGGCCTGGAGCGGAAGGCCGGAAGCGGCCTTTTCCCAGTCCACATCCTTGGGCGCACCGCCCTCCCTGCCGCGCGAAACGCGCACGTCGCCCTCGACGCAGATGATGCGGACGAGCTGCGGAAGAGTCTCCGCTGCATCCGGCTTTGACTTTGCAAAAGCCTGTGGGGAGACGAGGGTGAAGATGCCTGCCAAGGCAAAGCTATAGGCGAGGTGCGTTTTCATTGAGCAACCCCCATGTGCAACCGAACTGCGACTCAAGGAAAGTCGCTGCGATGAACGATCATGGCTGCTCTTCTTTAGTCGAATCCCAGGCGTGGTTCGGATGAGTCCAGGGAATCCCTTGAAAGAGCAAAAAACTGAGCACTCTGGTAGTGACAATCTCCGGCAGTGCGGAACGACGAATCAATCATAGTCCTAATTTCATTTCGCGGTACTGCGGGCAACGGCTGTTTCTTTTTGGTGGCCCTGCTTCCTGGTCCTGATTTGAACCCTATATCGCAGGGGAACAGCTACTTAATGCGACACGGGTCGGTTGGGAATTCCCAGTCGAGGGGGAGGATTGAACCCGTCTGGTATTCTTGGGGGGTTCGCTCCTATGCGCTGGTTAATGATAGGCCTTCTCGTCTCGCTTGGAGCGCTGCTGTTTGCAGCCGCGGGCGTGGCGCGCCATATCTGGCTGCAGCGCAGAAAAGACCGGCGCGAGATGCTCGCGGCACTGGAGGCCGCACATGGAACCGATGTGGAAGTTGAGCCTTGAATTTAATCCCCCAGACGAAGAACTGTGCGCGGGGATCCCGGAGAAGGGGACTGTTTTGAGCGAGGAATTCTCAGTACCGTTGACATCGGCCGCGCAACCCGCGGCCCGGTCCGCTGCAGGGGCCGCAATCTTGCTGCGCACGGGCGGAATCGTGCTGGCCGGCAGCGCTTTTGTTGCGGTCTGCGCTCACGCGGTTTTACCGCTGAGTTTCACGCCGGTGCCGCTTACACTGCAGACGTTTGCGGTGTTGGTGCTGGGGCTGCTGCTTTCACCGCGACTGGCAGCGGGCACACTGGCCGCTTACCTTGCGGAGGGCGCGCTTGGCCTGCCTGTATTTGCGCCATCACCCATGTTGGCTGGCGGCCTGCCGCACCTGTTGGGGCCCACCGGCGGTTATCTGTTGGCCTATCCTTTGGCGGCGGTCTTGGTTTCTGTTCTCTGGCGCCGCGCGAGTTTCAGTCGCTGGGCAGGCAGCTTCGGTGGTGCAGCTGTGAGCGCAGCGGCCGGCAGCCTTTTCATCCTGGGTTGTGGATCGCTGTGGCTCGCAGTTCTGACTCACGGTCCGGCTCAATCGATTCTGACATTCGGTGTCGTGCCGTTCCTGCCCGGCGAGGCGCTCAAGATTGCCGCCGCAGCAAGCGTTACTATTGGTTACTTGCGTGTTTTCCGCCGCTCTGTTTAGACGCATCTAAAACTGCGTTGCTGTCTTTGTCTCGAAAGGACTTCCTAAAAGTGTGTGCCAACCAAACTGAAACCGGCCAGAACTCTGTGATCGATATATCCATTGCCCATAGTCCCGATTCCGATGACGCTTTCATGTTCTATGGTCTGGCCACCAACAAGATTCGGGTTCCCGGCTATCGTTTCAATCACACGCTCTGCGACATCGAAACGCTGAACAAGCGAGCACAGGACGAGGCCTTTTACGATGTCAGCGCGATCAGCTTTCATGCTTATCCTTATGTACAGGAAAACTACGCGTTGATGGGCTGCGGCGGCAGTGTGGGCGAAGGATACGGTCCCATGATCGTCTCCAGCCGCAAGCTCGAGCTCAGCGACCTGGATAACATCAAGATCGCCGTTCCTGGGACAATGACCACGGCTTTTCTGGCGTTGAAGATCTTCAACCCCAACCTCAAGACGGAAACGGTAGCTTTCGACAAGATCATTCCGGCGATCCAGAACGGAACCTACGAGGCTGGATTGATCATCCACGAGGGCCAGCTTACCTACACAATGAGCGGTCTCTACAAGATTCTCGATCTCGGCGTCTGGTGGCAGGAAACCACAGGCCTGGTGCTGCCGTTAGGCGGCAACGCGATTCGCCGTTCGCTGGGCGCGGAGAAGCACAGGATCATTTCGAAGGCGCTGCGCGATAGTATTCAGCACGCGCTGGACCATCGCGAACAGGCGCTTGAATATGCCATGCAGTTTGCGCGCGAGTTGGACTCGCAGACAGCGAGCCGCTTTGTGAGCATGTACGTGAACGAGCGCACGCTGGATTACGGCGCCGATGGGCGCGAGGCGATTCGCAGACTGCTCGACATCGGGCACGAACGGGGAGTGATTCCCGTTGTGCCTCAGGTGGAGTTCGTGGACTAGTTAGAATTCGGCTTCTTGCTCCTAGCTCGCGTCCGCTGAGTTGGGCGAGGTTCGGGTATCAGAAGCTGTCAAGAATCTGAATTTGCATTCTAAATTTTTTCTAATGTTTGCCGATGCATCCAGTATGGAGGCAATCCTGGATGTTTGCTGACAACCATCTCTCCATCCATTCCACATATTTGCTGGCATCACCCGAGCCCGCGCTGCTTGCAACTGTTGAGCCTGTTCTGTTGGCGGCGGGGCTACGCGTCGAAGTGGTTCTTTCCGCAGATGCGGCGCTGGCCGCAATTCGGACGGCCGATTCGCCGAGCCTGGCGCTGCTGGATGTGCGATTGCCCGGCATGCCGATTGGCCAGTTGCTGGCGGCCATCAGGGCTGAAGCCAGAATTGAGCGGCTCCCGATTGTCCTGATTTCGGACACGGTAACTCAGGAATGGACCGACCGGTTGGCAGTAGGTGTAATCGACGACCTGATTCTGCGCGGCGACGAAGTCACCTATTGGCAACTTCGTCTCGACCTGGTGCTGCGGAGGAACCTGCTGGCGCGCGAACTCGATACACTGCGCAACGCAGCTACGATGAATGCGCAACTTGACCGGCTCACCGGCGTATACAACCGCGAAGCTCTGCTGGCCATGCTGTTTCGCGAGACCGATCGCGTACAGAGGTTAAATAGCTTGCTGTGTCTGGTTCTGTTCGACATTGAGGACTTTGGACACTGGAATTCGCGCTTGGGCGCTGACGCCTGCGATGAATTGCTGATCCAGGTGGCCGCCCGCACCTCGCGATTGTTGCGCAGCTACGACTTTCTCGGCCGGCCCGGATTGGACGAGTTCCTGGTGGTGCTGCCAGGCTGCAGCGTGAATGATGCCGTGATGCTGGCCGAGAGACTGCGCATGGATGTTTTCAGTGCGCCTTTCCACGTGCGAGGTGAGTCGATTCGGCTCTCGGCGTGCTTTGGTCTAGCCTCCAGCGGCGGCCGTTCGCCGGTAGTCGTTTTGCGCGAGGCCGAACAGGCGCTGCAGCGGGCCAGAGATGCGGGTCCAGAGAATATCGAGTGCTTTGGCGACTCTTTCCGGGCAGTTCCGGGACCAGTCGCGTTTTTGTCGTTGTCGTCGGGCGATGAATTGCTGGCGTGGTAGAAGGGAGGAAATCATTCGGGAGAGGATTTTGCCGGAAGGATTCGGCGCCGGCAAAATCCAGATTGGCTAGTCGCTTCGTACTTTGGTTGTGGACTATTTTTTGATTGCCGGCTGGGCGAAAACGGATGGGCCGGAACGAATTTCCGGCCCATCTTCGGCTTGGAGTTGATTCTTGCAACGAGTGGTAGGAAGAACCCGTCTAGGAGCGCTTGAATATTGTTGAAGCTTCAACGGAGCGAACATTAGAATGACGCAGGCGGGCATAGCCCGATCTTCAGTTGCGTTCTTTTGGCAGTCTCTTTGCAGCCTCTTTATCGATGAACGAGAATCCCCCCAATCCGACAGCGGCTGTCAATCGTTCTGTTGACGGAGTTCTTGGTGAACAGGAACCGGGGAGAGTTGCGCCGACTGGCGATCAGCGGCTATTGGATCGCGTGCAGGCTGGGGATCAACAGGCAATGACGGATATCTTCGATCAGTACGGGCGCATGGTGTACTCGGTGGCATTGCGCGTACTCGGAGATCCGGGCCACGCGGAAGACGTGATGCAGGAGGTTCTCTTCAAAGTGTGGAGAGAGCCGAGCACATTTCTTGCAGGGCGTGGTTCGCTGGGCGCATGGCTGGCGGTGATGACGAGGAACAAGGCGATCGATGCACTGCGACGCCGGAAGCCCACGGACCCGGTGGAGGACGTGGTGCTGATTTCGGCGACAAACCTTGCCTCGGAGGTTGAACGGAATTCGACGATCGAAAGGGTGCGCAGGGTTCTCAAGGGATTGCCGGCGGAACAGCAGATGTCGATGGAACTGGCCTATTTTGAGGGCTTGAGCCACTCTGAGATTGCGTCGAGAACAGGTGACCCGCTGGGGACGGTGAAGACCAGAATCAGAACGGCGCTGACAAGTTTACGAAAGGCATTGGAAGCATGACGGACAGCGGACATATCGCGCAAGAGGATCTGGCGCTCTATGCGATGCACGGCTCTTCAGAGGAAGAGACGCGCGCTGTGCGTGCGCATGTCCAGGAGTGCGATGCATGCCGTGCCGAACTGGAAAAGGCTGTCAGGGACCTTGCGGTGGTGGCCATGAGCATCGAGGAGCATCCGCTGCCTGAAGGCGCACGGCAGCGATTCATGGAAAAGATCGCAGCCGCGCAGGCGACAGTGGGACGAGGCACGGATAAGCCGGCGATTCCGATTCAAGGCAGGCAACCGGCGGGCAAGCAGGCGGCATGGATCCCCTGGGCTCTTGCAGCCGTGCTGGCACTGGTCGCGATTTCGCTCGGTGTGAAAATCAATTCCCTTAACGGGGAACTCAGCAACGAGTCGCACCAATTGGCGGATTTGACCGTGGAGAATGCCCATGCGCAAGAAGTGCTGGAATTGTTGACCGCTCCAGGCGCACAGCATGTTGTGTTGACTACGGGCAAGACCAAGGCGACGCCCAGCGCGCGCGCGGTGTATCTGGCATCGCGGGGCTGTCTTATCTTGCAGGCCAGTAACCTGGAGCCGCTGCCGGAGAATACAGCCTATGAGCTTTGGGTGATTCCTGCCAATGGGAAGGCGCCGATTCCGGCGGGGCTTTTCTGGCCAGATGCGACAGGCAGCGCGAGCCTGGTTTTGCCAAAGATACCGACCGGGGTAGCGGCGAAGGCGTTCGGCGTGACTATCGAGAAGTCGGAGGGTTCGCCCTGGCCGACGACGGCCATTATTCTTGCGGGACTTGCGCCCCCCTCCTAAGCGTCTCGCGCTTGACACACTGAATTTGAGAGGACAACTCGCCTTGCGGGTGGGTGCATCGAATGTAGGCTAAAGAGCCCTGCGCCCAATCCGCGAAGTACGCGATCGCAATGCAAGCATGGAAAGAAGTTATGGACACAGAGCCAATTCCAATTCTCGATCATTCGAGAAAGGAGGAAAGGCATGATTGCAAAGCGGAGAGGTAGAAACATTTCGGTAATTCTAGCCACAGCACTGCTGGCATGTGCGGCAGCCCTGGCGCAAGGTCAGCCGGGCGGAATGGGCCAGCAGCAGCCAATGCCGGGACAACAACCAGGACAGCAACAGGGACAGCAGCCTGGCCAAATGGGATATCCGGACGAAGGCAGGCCGGGGATAAACCAGGGCAATTCGCCGTCGATGGCGGATCAGGCATTTGTCCGTACTGTCATGGAGAGCGACGCCGCCGAGGTGAAGCTGGGACAACTGGCGGAACAGAAATCGGCAAGCGACGATGTGAAGCAGTTGGGACAGAAGATGGTGGAGAATCGAACACGCCTTGACAGCCAGCTAACGCCTATTGCGAAGAAGCTTGACGTGAGCCAGCCCAAAGGGCCATCGAAGAAAGACAAGGAGTTGATTGCAAAACTGGAAGGCTTGTCGGGTACGCAGTTCGACCAGGAATACATTAGGGCAGTGGTGAAAGGTCACGAGAAGGATGTGAAGGAGTTCGAAACCGCGGCACAGTCGGCCCAGGATCCGAACGTGCAGCAAACGGCGAAGATGGACGCGCCCGTGATTGAGCAGCATCTGCAGGCTGTAAAGCAGATTGCGCAGGCTCACAACGTAGACACGGAAGAATCGACGAAATAGCAGCGCGAGCCCGTATCGCCGGCCTCGATTGCCGTGGACGGGTGGCGAAAACTGCGCAGTATCGGGCGCCGGCGATCTTGCTTCACGAGCGAGATCGGAAGCGCCCGTTGTCTTCCTCATCTGCCCTAAGCGGCCAGGTTCGCAGAAATATTGATTTCAACCACTTCCTGTCACCAGGACAGGTACACTGTCGGTGACAGGAGGTTTTTGCCATGCAGACACGGATTCAGGGCACGACCATGCCGGTACTTGATGTACTACTGGACCCCAACGAGAGCGTGTATTCCGAGAGCGGAGAGCTTTCGTGGATGACAGGCTCAATCCAGATGATGACGCACACCCAGATGGGCGGGGGCGGGGGGATTTTTGGCGTGCTGAAACGCGTCGCCGGCGGCGGCAGCATCTTCATGACCGAGTACCGTGCCTTCCAGTATCCCGGTGAAGTGTCGTTTGCAACCAAGGTTCCGGGACACATCGTGCCCATCGAACTGGGACAGGGGCCTGAATACATGGTGCACAGGCACGGGTTTTTATGTGCAACGACGCAGGTGACCATCGGCGTTGGTTTTCAGCAGTCTCTGGGCGCGGGCATCTTTGGCGGCGATGGATTTCTGCTGCAGAAGATAGGCGGCGTGGGGACGGCATGGCTCGAGCTGAGCGGCGAGATGATCGTAAAGAACCTCGCACCCGGCGAGACGCTGCGCGTTCATCCGGGACACGTGGGCGCGTTCCAGTCGTCGGTTTCGTTTCAGATCACTACGGTTCCTGGCATCAAGAACATGATCTTCGGCGGGGATGGGTTGTTTCTGGCGGTACTGACAGGGCCGGGGCAAGTGTGGCTGCAGACGCTGCCGATTTCGAGGCTTGCTCACCAGATAGGCGAGTATCTACCGCGCCAGGAAGCTCGCCAGACAACGGCAGCCGGCGTGGGTGGCGGCCTGCTGGGCGGGATTGTGGGATCGATTCTGAATGGAGATCAGTAAGGCCGGGGATAAGGGGACAGTCGACAGGGAACAAGGGAACAGGGAACAGTGGTGAGC
>JBARBP010000222.1:0-9204 GCA_049793195.1 Occallatibacter sp.
ACGTTGACCTCGGACACGGCTTCGCTTATGCCCTGGTCGGTGTTGGCGCTATGCGGCAGCCAAATGGAGCCGCCGTCAACCAGATAGCTGGAAAAGTAGGGCATGGTTCCGTTGATGGCCTGATCGAACTGGGGGTCGGTATTGTTGCCGCCGCCGCCGTTCATGTTGCCCGATGTGACGCCGGTCGCGCCGGGAAGCAGCTTCAGCAGCTCTGTGTAGCCATTGGACGGATTGGTGTTCGGAAGCTCGGCCAACTCAGTAGTGGATAGGGTGGCTCCAACCGTGGCATCCTCCGTCTTGAGCATGGGGGCTTCGGAAGCATTCACCTGGACCACTTCGGTGGCCGTCCCGACTTTCAAGACGCCATCGACGGTAATGACCTGGACCTGAAGGGCGAGCGGGCCGACCTTGTACGAATCAAAGCCTCCCTTGCTGAACTGGACCGTGTAGTTTCCGGGCAGGATCGAATTGGTGTCGTACAAACCGTCGTTATTCGTTACGTACTTGGTGATCACGCCGGTATCGTTGTTTGTTACGGTGACATTTCCACCCGGGATTACCCTGCCGGTCGAGTCAGTCAAAGTTCCGCGAATATCACCGGAGTTCGAGTTTTGCGCACTAGCGGAACTCGCCAAACCGAGCGCGAGCCCACATAAGACCACCATCCAACTTCGTTTGGTCATTCTTTCCTCCAAGGCGCTTTTGCGCCGAAAGCATACTGTTGTCGATGATTACCTAAAAGTTGCCAAATTCGGTGACCAGAATTCGGCCCTCATTGCAGTTCGCAATTTCTTGTAGCGGTAACGGTAATGCTGATTCTAAAGAGCTGTCAAGCGAAAAAACAAACGATATTCTTCAATGGTTCCCGAGGGGGCAAAACAAGGCCCAAGATGGGCCTCAAACCCTCGAAACGAGGCTGTACATGCGGGAGCAGCAGTCGACGCTGAAATCGGCCCGATCTCGCTTTAAGTGCTTTAATAAATCGGGTTAATAGATTCGAAGCAAACAGAGTTTTTGGTTCTGAATACGGCATTCGGGCCCGCATTTGAGGCTCCGAACCCTCACTTGGCCAGATTGAGGGGAAAAGTCGACATTTTTTGTCATTCACACGCCAAACAATCGTTTGTTCTTTCTATTGGCTACCGAACGCTCAATCAAAGAGGCGCGCTACGGTCTGGTCTGCCTCGCACTATTTGGGCTGAATGGGGTCCTGCCTGAAGCAATGAATGAGCCCTTCGAAGACCATAAGCCGCGCGTCCACGCCCGCCACGCCCGCGCGAGAAAATGCAGGGTGCAGGGTTGTCGTGTTGCTGAGGGGCATGCCGCGGGGACTGGTCATGAACAACGGGTGGAATCGTCAGGGGTGTCGCGATGGACACCGACACGCCGGCGATGGTGGAGGAGGCGATGTTGACCGGATAGGCGGATTGATATTGCTCGATTGCGGTCTGCTTATGTGGATCGGCCCGGACTTGAGCAAAGGAACTCTTATCCGCGAGCTCCTTGCGATGGTCCTCCGGAACGAACCTTTCCTGGGCCTCGGGGCTGGTGGTCTCCGGGACGGGCACGATCCGGCGATGGAGGCCGTTCCGTGTTCATCGATGTGGCCGGATGCTAATGGGGAACCAAGCGCAGAGTTGACAGGGGCCCTTGCGGAGATTGAGACTCTATTCGCTGTTTGCCTATACCCGCCGACCGCTCCAAACCCTTTCAGCCTTGTCGAGAGTGACAAATAGACGGTCGTTTTCTTGAGCAATGGAAACAATATTGGAACACGTCGAAATCTGTTTGCAGACGCATCCCAGAACTGAAGAAAGAGAGAAGAGACATTGAACGAGCAAGGAAATCCTCCGGCCCCTGAGCCCTTCCGCGCGCCCGGCATTGGCCGCCGCGATTTGCTGCAAGGAGCTGCCGCTCTTTTGGGAACGGCCTTTGTTTCTCCGCGCGGGGGCGCCGCTCAAGCCGACCCAGCACAGTCGAATACGAAAGAAAGCGTGCCCGCCTCCCGGCCGACTGTTGTTGCTTCAGACAGGACGGCAATTGCGGAGACAGCGACGGGCAAGGTCCGAGGCTACCTCCGCGAAGGGATCTTTACGTTTAAAGGCATTCCCTACGGCGATACCACTGCAGGCAGGGGACGGTTCGCGCCGCCGCGCGCTCCGCAGCCGTGGACCGGCGTCCGCAGCGCGATGTACTACGGCCCGGTTTGTCCGCAGGTTCCGCGCGGAATCGAAGGACAAGATGAAGAGTTCTTCCTTTTCGACTACGAGGGCGGCAATCCCGGCGAAGACTGCCTTCGCCTGAACATTTGGACACCCGGCATCCAAGCCGCGGGAAAACGGCCGGTTATGGTGTGGCTGCATGGGGGAGGCTTCGTCGCGGGTTCGTGCCAGGAACATCGGGCCTATGAAGGCGAACGTTTAAGCCGGCGTGGCGACGTGGTGGTGGTCTCGCTCAATCACCGGCTGGGCCCGCTGGGATTCCTCAACCTTACCCAGTTCGGCGAACCTTATGCGGCGTCGGCGAACCTGGGCATGCTCGACATCGTCGCCGCGCTCGAGTGGGTGCGCGACAACATTGGCAACTTCGGTGGCGACGCGAGCAACGTTACGATCTTCGGCCAGTCCGGCGGAGGCGGCAAAGTTGGCGCCCTGATGACGATGCCAACGGCTCAGGGGCTCTTTCATCGCGCCATTGTGCAGAGCGGATCGTTTCTGCGCGCGCTGGTGCCGGAGCGCTCAGAGATCTTGACGCGCGCCGTATTCGACGAACTTAACCTGAGCCCTTCGCAGGTAGACAAGCTGCAGAGCGTTCCACTGCAGGCTCTGATCGCGGCGGGTGACGCGGCGCTTTTCAAGACCCATCCGCCGACGCCGTTGGCCTGGAACCGCGTGGCCGACATTCTCGGCTGGGGCCCGGTGGTGGATGGCCGATACCTTCCACATCATCCCTTCGATCCCGCCGCCCCGGCTATCTCAGCACACGTTCCCATGCTGATTGGCACCGTGCTGAATGAGTTCACGACCTCTCTCAACCATCCCGAACTTGAGGCGATGACCGAGGCGGAGGCGAGCCGGCGGCTCGAGGATATGTACGGCGTCGATCCGAAGCGCATCCTCGAGGTTTTCCGCGCTTCGCATCCGGACGCGAAGATCTTCGACCTCTTTTCTTTGGCTATGTCCGCGCAGGTGCGGCAAGGTGCGGTGATCCAAGCTGGATTAAAGGCCGCGCAGGGTACGCCTTCTTATCTCTACTGGTTCCAGTGGAAGACACCGGAGCTCGATGGCAGGCCTCGCGCCATTCACTGCATCGACTTGCCTTTCTGCTTCGACAACACAGACCGCTCGGAGAATTTGACTGGCGGTGGTGCGGTTCCGCGCGCGCTGGCCGCGCGCGTGAGCGAGGCATGGATCCAGTTTGCGCGGACCGGCAATCCCAACCACGGCGGCCTTCCGCACTGGCCTACATTCTCCGCTGCAAACTGCCCCACCATGATCTTTGACAACCAATGCACGCAGCAGAACAATCCGGATCGCGCAGAGCGACAGGTCATTCAACGCACTTGAGCAGATGCCGCGGATTGCACACCAAGAGCGGCTGATTAGCCAAAGATGGGTTGATGAGCCGGCACTCTTCATACACACGATGACGAACTGAATGCTCGATCGAGGAAAACATGTCCGCTGCAACACACAGGACCCGCCGTACGTTTCTTAAGCTCTCCGGCTACGCCGCCGCGGGCTTGGCCTCCGGAGTACGCACGTGGAGCCAGCCCACCACCCAGAGCCGTCCGCTCCAGGCGTGGATTACGGCCGATACCCGGCGATTCGCCAAGTTTGAGTGCCCTGGCTGGAAGCCGGCAGACGCGACCAATCATCATGTTGTCAAGATCGATCCCAAGATCTGGTATCAGGACATTCTCGGCTTCGGCGGAGCGTTTACCGATGCTTCCTGCTACCTCTTCTCCAAGCTGAACGCCGCAGACCGCGAGGCGATCTTGCGCGAGCTCTACGGACCGGATGGTCTGCGGTTCTCGATCGGCCGCACGTGCATCGGATCGAGTGACTACACCACGAGCATCTACAGCTTCGATGAGAGCGCGGATCCCGATCCAGAGCTGACCAAGTTCAGCATCGATCATGATCGTGCGTACATTCTGCCCACGTTGCGCTTCGCCCAGGAAGTCAATCCCGATCTGTTCCTCTTCTCCGCGCCCTGGAGCCCGCCGGCATGGATGAAGTTCAACAACTCCATGCAGGGCGGCTCGATGCATCGCAAGTACTTCGCGTCGTACGCCCAGTATTTTGTCAAGTTTCTGCAAGCCTACGCAGCAGCCGGCGTCACCATCCGCGCCACATCAGTGCAAAACGAAGTCGATACCGATCAGGACGGCACTATGCCGGCGTGCATCTGGTCACAGCAGGATGAGGCGGTTTTCGTCAAAGACTTTCTCGGGCCGGCCTTCAGGAATGCCTCCCTTGACACAAAGATCTGGATTCTCGATCACAACTACAATCTGTGGGGCAGAGTCATCGATCAGCTCAGCGATCCCGACCTTTGCAAATTCGTCGACGGTGTTGCCTGGCATATTTACGAAGGCACCCCAGACGCAATGACCCGCGTACACAATGCGTTTCCCAATCAGCATGCCTACGCCACGGAGTATTCAGCGGTGATCACCGACGCCGACTTCGAGACGGATTGGAGCTCGTGGTCGCACACGTTCTCCGATGTGCTGAGGAACTGGGCGCGCTGCATCGTCGGTTGGAACCTGGCGCTCGACGAAAAAGGAACGCCGAACAAAGGGCTGGGGACGGCGGGCGGCATCGTCACCATCCATTCGGAGACGCAGAAGATCACGCGCTGCGGCCAGTATTGGGCCTTTGCGCATTACTCGAAAGTGATTCAACGCGGGGCACGCGTTCTGTCGTCGACCGGCGCCATGGCCGACCTGGATCACGTGGCGTTTGCGAATCCCGACGGCACGCACGTGCTTGTGCTCACCAACAGCGCCGGCCTGGAGAAACAGGTTCCCTGCCGGTTCGCGGAGTCTGAGATGCAAGTCACATTGCCGGCTAACTCCGTGGTCACGTTGTTGTGGTAAGTCCGGCGCAGAATTTAGTGTCTGCGCGCAGTTAGTAACTCCATCCACTATTCCAGACACAACAGGAGAAATTATGATCAATAAAGTCGAGAACCTCCTCAACGATTTCGAGAATGGCAAACTAACGCGCCGCCAGGTTGCAGTTTCTCTGGCGGCCCTGGCCGCGGGGGCACTCGTTTCTCCGCTCTCGCTCGCGCAGGATGCAGGCCCGCAGGGCTTTGAAGCGATCAGCCTGAACCATGTCACGATGCGCGTGCCCGACATTCAGAAGACCTCGCGCTTCTACCAGGAGTTTTTCAAGATGCCACTGCGGCAGCACTCGCCGACAGTTCACATCCTCGGCGTCGGTAAATCCTTCTTCGGTCTGGAGCAGTGCACTGGCAACGATCCGGCTCACTTCAGTCACTATGATTTTGGTATAGCGCACTTCAACGCGGACCAGATTCGCGCCGAGCTCCGCAAGCGCAAGCTGGAAATCGAGGACGAACACTCCTCGGAGTCCTTCAAGTTCCACGATCCCGATGGATTCACGGTGCAGGTCAATGGCCCCGACTATGTGGGACACGTAAGCTAAACGGCAATCGCATGAACCGCCGGCGGCCGGTTCGCTACGGCTGCACTGCGGCGGCGTGCTCGAATGAGGCGGAATCATGAATCGTCGAAAGTTTCTTAGGACAGCGGGCGCCTGCGTCGCCGGACACAAGCTCGCGCGTTATGCACGGGGTTTCGAGAGTGCTGCATTAATTGATACTGCATCGGCTGCTGTCACCGGCGGGAGTGGCATCCACGTGAACCAGATCGGCTATCTTCCGGGCCGTCCCAAGGTGGCTTCGGTCAGCGTACCGGCGCACTCTTTTCGTGTTCGCTCAATGGTGACGAACGCGGTCGTCTTGCAGGCTGGCCTTAGCGCTTCGCACGTCGATGCAGCCTCCGGCGATACGATTCGCCAGGCGGATTTTTCAGCGCTGCGAGCGCCCGGCCAATATCGAATCGAGCTCGACACGGGAGCACAAGGCGACCCGTTTCGCGTGGGCCAGGATGTCTACGTGCAGGCCCTCGAACTGACCATGCGCTCTTTTTATGGCCAACGCTGCGGATGCGAGGTGAACCTCGACGCGCAGCATGCCCATCCCCAGTGCCACATGGAGTCGGCCTTCCATCCCTCGTCGGGGAAGACGGGCGCCACTACCATCGGCGGTGGATGGCACGACGCCGGCGACTATGGCCGCTACATCGTCAACTCCGGAATCACAACGGCAACGCTGCTGTGGGCATGGGAGATGTTTCCCGCGCTTCACACGGTGTCGCTGCGCATTCCCGAGTCAGGCGGCCCAATTCCCGACTTCCTGGCCGAGATTCAGTGGAACCTGAAGTGGATGATGTCGATGCAGGACACGGATGGCGGCGTGTGGCACAAGCAGACGCGCAACGACTTCTGCGGTTTCATCCCACCGCAGGACGAGCAGGGGCCGAACTATATCATCGGCACCGGGGCGGGACCTTTCAAAGGCACGGGCGCGACCAGCAACTTCGCGGCGGTGATGGCGATTGCCGCGCGTTGCTACCGCGACGCATCGCCGGAGTTCGCCGGTTCCTGCCTGCAGGCAGCACGCCGCGCATGGACGTGGCTACAGGCACATCCCAACGTGCTGTTCACCAATCCCGCGGACATTCACACCGCGGAATACGGCGACACTGATTTCCACGACGAGATTCTCTGGGCCACCGGCGAACTTTGGCGCACGACTGGCGATGAAGACTACCATCGCGCCTTCCTGGCCATGCTGCCGCACTCTCTCGAAACCCTGACCATCGAGACGCCAACCGCAACGTCGACAAACACGCTGGGATATTTGACTTACGCTCTCGCACCGTCGGCGGGCTCCCCGCACGTGAAGGCGGCGATTCAACAGGCCACTGTGAAAAAGGCCGAGCAACTGGCGCGTCAATGCACAGAGAACGGCTACGGCAACTCGCTCGCCATGAAAGACTACTACGTTGCCTCGAACGCAGTTGCCGCAAACCATGCGCTTCTGCTTTTGGTTGCCGACCGCTTTCACCCCAACGCCGTCTGGACAAACTGCGCGTTAGACAATCTACATTATTTGCTGGGGCGCAATTGTTTCGGCATGTCGTGGGTAACGCAGCTTGGAGTGCGCTCCCCGCAGCAGCCGCATTATCGGCCCGACGGAGCATCAAAGAACGTCGCGCCGTGGCCCGGCCTGCTGGTCGCAGGACCTAACGCATCGCGTTCGGATCCGTTTACGAAGGCTCTGGGGGAACGGCCACCGATGCGGATGTATGTGGACGACCATCTGGCTTACTCATGCAACGAGCCGACCATCAATTGCAACGCGCCTCTGGTCTTCGCGCTTGCCGCCACGCTCAACAGGCATTGAAGATCAGGAGAAACACTCGCCCGGAAAAGGCGGAGAAAGACGAGCAATGAAAAACGCAGCTCACTCCACGAGAATTCTCCTTGGTCTCATCTGTATAGGCATTGTTCTTGAGTCGAGCCACCCTTCATGCATCGCTGCGCAGGCAGCAGGCGAGCAAGCGGCAGCGGCACCGCTGCAGATCGGAGGCATGGCGCCAGTTATCCTCAAGCGTGTGGCCACGAGCAACGGGGCCAAGCCCGAGTTCCTCTCGCTCACATTTCTGCCTGGCCTGGGGATGAACGTATTTCAGATCACTGCCAACATTGTAGGCAAAGGAGAGATTCCCATCCTCACATCTCCTTCGCTAGAAGAACTGGCCAGCCGGCTCAGTGGAAGGTCCGGCGGAACTGGCGCTGGCTTCGGCACCGCATTTCTCATTCCCTACCCAAACCGCATTTTTGGCGAGCTTTCCGCAGATCGAACTACCCTCAACACTGAGTGGCATGGGCACACGCTCGCGCTGCCTGCGAATCCTCGTGCCAACAATCCGACGCCATCGTCCAAAGGCGTGGTCATGCATGGGCTGATCGCAAATGATCTCGGGCAGGAACTGCAAACCAAATCAACAGTCGACGGACAGACCGCGACGGCGGTGATTCACGCCGGCAGTTTCGGTGGTCACTGGCCCTCGGACACCGATCTTCACTTCACATTTATGCTTACGGGCGACGTGGTGGACGAGAAGATCACGGCGACGAATATCGGCCGTGAAGACGAACCCATGGCGATCGGCGCGCATCCTTACTTTGCCATTCCCAGTGAGGACCGCGCGCAGGCTCGGCTTCACATTCCGGCCCAAAAAATAGCTGGGATTACCAGCTATGAAGAAGAGATGCCGACCGGAGAACTAAAATTTGTGAGCGGAACTCTCTACGATTACCAGGCCGAGGAAGGTGTCGCTCTGGACAATCACGCACTCGACGACAACTTCTCCCACTTGCGGCGGACTCACGGCGTCGTAGAAGTAAAGCTGATCGATCCCGAAGCCCACTACGGCATTGACGTCGAGGGCGTTTCGCCGACGATCAAGACCGTGCAGGTCTATTCTCCGCAGGGCAAGAACTTTGTCGCAATCGAAGATCAATTCAACTTTGTCGATCCGTTCGGCAAAGAGTGGAAGGGGATGGATACGGGAATGGTTACGCTTCATCCGGGCCAGTCCACGACGTGGGAAATACGTCTGCGCCTGCTGAACCCAGTCGCATCATCGAAATAATCCGCGCTACGCTGTTGTGACGGCAGGGCAGGCTTCCCTTCGCATGAGGGTGTGGCTTCTCGCCCTGGATCGGTCGAGTCCCGCTAGCTTGGAAGCAGTTGGAATTCAGGCGAATCGACGGGCGCGTTGCGATTTCTATGGCCAACTTTAGAACGGATGGGCCCGTAAACCGATCCGCTCACCTTAACGGAAAAGGTGGTTCGGCCAACCGGCCCACATTCGTTTCATCCTCTCTTACTGTTCCTGGTATAGAATCTGGATGGAGCATGGAATTATTCCTCAATTCCGCCTGGGCACTCCTTGCGTTTGCCATCGTGTACCTTTGGCTACGGCTTGGGCGGCGCGCGGTTGACGAACGGCATTTGTCCTTCGTTGCCCTGGTGATGCTCCTCGTCATCCTGTTTCCGGTGATCTCTGTCAGCGATGATTTATGGTCGATCCAGAAC
>JBARBP010000223.1:0-3701 GCA_049793195.1 Occallatibacter sp.
ATCCCCACGCAAATCGGCGAGCAGTTACCGCGCATCTGCTAGCCCGCTCATCACAATTGCAAGCTCCAGAGGTCCAACCCAAACGCCTTATCGCACTGCGCATTGTTTTCTGCGCGGCGGCTCTGTCGCGTTTCGAGCCAGTTATAAGTACCTTGCTCATTAGATAACTCAAAAATTGAAACGAATTAGTTAAAGCCGCCTAACATCTGCTCCGTAGTTATCAATAACGATGACTGCGGAGTTACTGCCTGTAATGGATTCAGTGCTCCCAGTCCTGAAAGGCAGATAACTCTCAAGTGCTCCGTCTGTTTTTGTCGCTGGTTGGAGCTGTTGCTCTCATGGCACCGAGCTGTTCGGCTATTGCGCAAAGCCCTGCGCAAGTTCAAACGCATTCTGTTGCCAACCTCCGCCCGCCTGTCTTTATTGACGGGACGCAGGCTGTCACGCTCAGCGGCAACGTGCACCCGCTTGCGCGCCCCGAGTTCGATCAAGGTCAGGTGAGCGCGGAGACGCGCATGGACCGGATGATTCTGCTCCTCAAGCCATCGCCGGCACAGCAGGCGGAGCTCGATGCACTGGTGAAAGCGCAGCAGAATCCCACCTCGGCGGACTATCACCAATGGCTGACTGCAGCCGAATACGGAGCCCGCTTCGGCGCCTCCGCTCAAGACAGGTCGCGAGTCACCGCCTGGCTCGCGGCCCATGGCTTCACGGTAATCGAGATTCCTGCAGGCAATCGCCTGGTGGTGTTCTCTGGCACGGCGGCGCAGGTCGTCGATGCTTTCCACACACAAATTCATAACTATCGCGTGGACGAGATTACGCACGTTGCCAATGCGCAGGACCCACAAATTCCCGTGGCGCTCAGTGGAGTTGTGGGCGGCATTGTGTCGCTCAACGATTTTCGCAGTTCGTCGGAAATCAAAACGCGAATGCCTCTCCCTGCACAAACAGCCATTCGGCCAGGTCCGCTCTATTCGGCGGGCAACACCCACTACCTGTTTCCTGCTGATTTCGCGGCGATCTACAACCTCAATCCCCTTTACGGCGCGGGCACCTTAGGAACTGGAGCTTCGATTGCCATCGCAGGCCGAAGCAACATCGACTTGAGCGACGTCGCAGCATTCCGTGCCCTTTCCTCGCTCGGTACAAATACTCCGTCTGTGGTTGTGGTTGGAGCGAATCCAGGACTGGTCGCAAACGACCAGGACGAGTCGACCCTCGATGTCGAGTGGGCCGGCGCGGTTGCGCCGGCGGCAGCGATTTCGCTGGTGATCGCGGCCTCCACCTCCACAACCGACGGCGTTGATTTGGTGGCGCAATACATCGTGAATCACGCCACCGCGTCCGTGATAAGCGTGAGCTATGGCAGTTGCGAGCAGGAAATGGGCGCCGCGGAGCTAGCTTTCTACAACGGTTTGTGGGAGCAGGCCGCCAGCCAGGGTATGTCTGTTTTCGTTGCCTCTGGGGACGCGGGCGCTGCGGGTTGTTCGGCCGCCACATCGGCCAAGGGCGCTCAGGCCGCGGTCAACGGACTGTGCAGCTCGCCTTACTCCACCTGTGTAGGCGGCACAGAGTTCAATGAAGGCTCGAATCCAAAGCAGTACTGGGCCGCGGCGAATTCGACCGGCTACGAATCTGCAGTGGGATATATTCCGGAAGAAGTGTGGAACGAGAGCGCGGCAAATGCCGGCGATGCTCTGTGGGCATCGGGCGGCGGGCCGAGCCAGGTGTATGCGCAACCGGAGTGGCAGGCCGCCGTGGAGGGCACCGCTCCTGCCAATGGCATGAGAGCCGTTCCCGATGTGGCGCTCTCCGCTGCCGGTCATGATGGCTACATGATTGAAGAAAACGGCTCGCACTGGATCATCTCAGGAACTTCGGCGGCAGCACCGGCCTTTGCCGGCGTGATGGCGCTTGTTGTCGACAAGATGGGTGGCGTCGGGCAAGGGAGCGCGAATCCGAAACTCTATTCGCTCGTCAATGCGGAAAGCAATCCGTTCCATGCAACGCTATCCGGGAACGACAGCGTCCCCGGTGTGACGGGATTCTGGGCAAATGGCGCAGCCTATAACCTGGCCACCGGACTTGGCTCGGTAGACGCCGCAGCTCTGGTTGGCAGTTGGAGTTCCGAATTTCAAGCGCCTCCCACTCTGGCGCTGTCTGCCGCACCTGCCTCGATCACAGTGGCGCAAGGCGGGACAGCGACGATCAACTTTACCGCGGTTGCGGGAGGATCGTTTGCCGGAACCATCGGCTTCTCGCTTGCAGGGATTCCCTCCGGCCTCACGGCCACATGGTCGGCGAATCCAATCGCCGTCAAGACCGGCGAGAGCACGAACGCTGCGACACTGTCGCTGACAGCTTCGCGCCTTGCCGCTCCGGCAGAGTACAGCTTCACCGTCACGGCCGCGGGCGATGGACTCAGCTCGTCGCAGACCGTCACGACGCAGGTACTGCATCCGAGGTTCTGCAAAGCGCTCGTACGCTCAACCTGCAGCGGACCGGCGCAGTCGCAAATTGGTCTATTGTCGCGTTAGGAAGACAAAAAGCTGGAACGGTGCGCCCGGTTCAGGATCTTAGGCAAAGCGCTGGAACGCCTGCTCGATCTTGGCTGGGATTGTGAGCGGTGTTTCGCCCAGATTCTGGCTGATCTCCAACACAATGGCCGGCGGAGCTTCGAGTTTCTTCAGAGCCTCGGTCGTCGCCGCCCAGTCGATCGTTCCATCGCCCGGCCATAGATGCTCGTCCTTCAACCCGTGATTGTCGTGAACATGGACTGAGGCAATGCGGGCGCCCAGCGTGGCAATGGCCTCCGCGACACCAACCGTGACATGCGCGTGGCCAAGGTCAAGACAAATCCCGACATTCTTCAAGCGGCCCATTTCCAAAACGATCAACAGGTGCTCCGGAGTGGTGGGCTCGCTTAACAGGTTTTCAATCAGGAGTCGCACACCGAGCGGGCTGGCAAAGACACCCAGATGCTCGATGGCAGTTATTGCGTATTCAATACTGCGCGGCGACCAGGCATCCTCTCGCTCGCCCAGATGCAGCACCAGATTGCGCAGGGGAATGTGTTCGGCCGTTTCAAGTGCGCGCTTCACCTCGTCCATCGCGTCGATGCGGCGCGCCTTTTCAGGGTGCAGAACGTTTACTCCGGGCGATCCGGAACGGCCCATCTCGCGATCAGGATAAAGCGGTGCGTGCATCGAGAATGGCTGGAGCGAGTTCGACCGGAACCAATTCGCCAACTCTGCCACATGCTCGCGGCTGGTGTAGTCAAAGTGTTGGCGAGCGGCAAAGATCTCGACAGCTTGCGCGCCCGAGGTTTCGGCGTGCTCAAGGAGTCCGGGATGAAGCCTTTGATTTAGAAAAAGATGGGTAGAGAGGACGCGCAGCATGGTCAACAGTTTCCTTGCGCCGGCTCGACTTGAACGACGAACCTGCCGCTGCTGCTATTGTCGCACTGCTGCAACACTTTACGGGCCACCGGGTATTGCGGAGATTGATGCGCGGAGCGGCAAAGGTGGCGTCAGGCAGGATGCGCTTCAGTCATGGACACTTGGTGGCCAACCGGGAATTATGATTCTTGCCGCAGAACAGCGCGCAGACCGGTGTTCCGATCATTCGCGACGGAAGGAACCGGAGTGTAACTCGCGGTGCAAGCCGGAGATTCTCGTGCTGGAATCTCCGGATTGCAC
>JBARBP010000224.1:0-7423 GCA_049793195.1 Occallatibacter sp.
TGAATGTGAATGACGGAGCGCAGCCGCCCCAGTTTGTGACGACGCACAAGCCCGACGCGAGATTCAGCGTCGATACTCCGGTATTTGCGCCGGGAAGGTCGGTTGGTTTTACGGCAAAGGCCTCACCGGGGGCAAGATACACATGGCTCTTCGGCGACGGTACAAGTGGACGCGGCCGGCACGTGCAGCATCGCTTTGCTGACGCGGAAGGCACCGAACTCGACGGCAAGAATGGCGCGGGCCGCTTCAGGGTATTGCTTCATGTCGTGGGCAGAGCTGGGCGGCAGGACTGGGCCGCGCAGGGCGTAGTGGCCGTGGCCAAATGGCACGAGGCCGCGACCCTGGTGGTTCCAACAGCGGCCGGCCTGACATGGAATATTTATGCCGGTACCTGGATTGAGCTTCCCGATCTGACGAAGCAGCAAGCGGTCTTCTCAGGTGAAGCGCCGAATCTGCAAGCTGACCCACATGGCTTCGCACGCTACGCCGCGGCGTGGGATGGGCTGATCGACATACCAGCCGACGGCGGCTACACATTTCACCTGATAGACCGCGACGGCGCGCGGGTTGTGATTGACGGAATGGAGGTAGCGAAGACCGGACCGCCCTTTGCCCAGGTCTGCGGCTCGGCAGGAAACGCACTGCGGTACGATCGCGGTTCGCTGGGTCTGCGGGCAGGGAAACATACGTTTCAACTGGAAGAGCTGCATCAAGTGAGCCAGGGTGGACCGCGGCTGCTGTGGGAAGGGCCAGCTCTGCCGCTGACCGATGTGCCTACGGCGGCATTCAGCCACCTGCGGCAAGATGTGCTCAAGCGCTAGTTGAAGAGGTTCTCTCTCTTCCCGACCCGCGCTATTTGGGCAACTGCGTTACATCCCAACCACCGCCCAAGGCGCGAACGAGACTCACGCTGGCCACAAACTGACGCGTCTGGATGTCGATGGCAGTACGCTGGTTGTCGAGCATCGTGGTCTCGGCTGTAAGGACCTCAAGGTAGCTGGTGACTCCGCCCTTGTAGCGCTGGTTGGAGAGATTGAAGGAATTCTGCGCGGATGCAACGGCAAGCTGCTCGGCGCCCGATTCCTGCTCCAAAATCCTCAAGCCGGAGAGTTGGTCTTCCACGTCGTTGAAGGCCTGGAGGACGGTGTTGCGGTAGCCGGCGACCTGGGCCTCGTAGTTGTGACGTGCCTCGCTGGTGAGGGCTCGGCGCTGGCCAGCGTCGAAGAGCAGTTCGGCTGCCTGTGCACCGAGGGACCAGAGCGAACTGGGGCCCTGAATCCAGGTTCCCGGGTTGGTGCTTTCGAAGCCGCCGGCTCCGCCGAGATTGATGGTGGGATAGAAGGCGCTGACGGCAATTCCGATTTGCTCGTTGGCTGCGGCGGTGCGGCGCTCTGAGGCGGCGATATCGGGACGGCGCTGGAGCAGTTGCGAAGGTACACCGACGGGCACCTTGGGCAAAGCAAGATCGAGGGGTGAAGGTGGAATGTTGAAGTCTGAGAGATTGAGGTTCGCGATGGTGCCGATGGCGTGCTCGAACTGTGCGCGCGCCACGTCGATGCCTACCAGTTGGGCACGGACGGTTTCAAGCTGGGTGCGGGCCTGAGCCACATCGGCTCCAGTGGCCACTCCGCCATTGAGGCGGCGCTGGGTCAAGTCGAGCTGGTTTTCAAGGTCGGAAGAGGTGTCTGTGAGAAGTTTCTTCTGTGCATCCAGGCCGCACAATTGGAAGTAGTCCGAAGCCATTTCCGCGTGAAGGCTGAGATCGATATTGGCCGTGTCCGCAGCATTTGCCTGGGCGTTTTCGCGAGCGGCTTCGACAGAACGGCGGATGCGGCCCCAGAAATCCGGCTCCCAACTAGCCTGACCGCCGATCACGAAGTCGTTGTAATCGGTAACGCCGCTGGCCAAGGGCCGATTTGCCGAAATCCGGTCCCGGCTGATCGAGAGGTTGCCGGAGAGGGTAGGAAAGAGACTGGCGCGGACCGCGCTGACCTGGTCGCGCGCAGCAAGATAGGTTTCCAGTGCCTGACGCAAGCCCGGATTGTTGTCGGCGATGCGGTCTTCAAGTTGATTGAGCTGTGGATCCTGGTAAATCTCCCACCATTTTCCGCGCAGCATTCCGTCAGAGGGCGTGGCCGGCTGCCAGCCACCTCCGGCGGGATTGGGCGGCGGGACGACAACAACTGACGCGCCGGGTTCCTTGTAGGCGGCTGGGGCCTGGTAGCCAGGACGGGAGTAATCAGGACCGACTGGCTTGCAGCCGGCAAGGAGTGTCGAAATCGCAAGCACTGCCGCAAACGGCGCGACGCGGCCGGCAGTTCGAGGTGTGAAATCGTGCCCAGGCGCATGCATGGCTACTGGCCTCTCGCATCGGAGGAAGTGCCGGGATTGACGACCGATATCTTTTCACCGTCAATGAGCGAATCGGGCGGATCCTGGATCACACGGTCGGACGAGCGGAGGCCACTCACAATCTGTACGCTGGCGCCATCATCCTGGCCGATGACGACTGGAACCAGGTGTGCTTTTGTGCCCGTGCCGCCGTCAACCACAACACCCACACGCATCCCTTCCTTGCGAAAGATAAGGGCGGCAATAGGCACAACAAATGTCGGACCGGCAGTAGGCGTCTTGAAGTGAACCTGTGCCAACGAGCCGGGCAGCAGCTCACCAGCGCGGTTGTCCACATCGATTTCTACCAGGAGGGTACGGCTGGTTGGATCGATGGCATCGGATGTGGTGACCAGCGTGCCTTGGTAGACCTTCCCCGCGTGCTCGGCAAACGTGACATCGATTTTCATGCCGCGCTTCACTCCCTGGGAGTAGACCTGGGGCAAATTGCTGTAGACGCGCAGGGTCTGGATCGCCTGGAGGCGAAATAGCTCCTTGGCTGCGCCGGTATCGATTAGTTGTCCAGTATCGACCGTGCGCGCGGTGATCACGCCATCGAAAGGCGCATAGACTTTTTCGAACGACTGCAGCTCGCGAAGACGTTGGACGTTTGCCTGGGCCGAACGCACGGCGGCGGCTGTGGCTGCAGCCTGGTTGACGAAGGTGTCGGTATCCTGCTGGGAAACGGCGTTTGACTTGACCAACCCTGTGTAGCGGTCAGCCTGAATACGGGCGTTGTTTGCGGTGGCCTGTGCCGTCACCAGGTCGCTCTCCGCCTGCGAAAGTTGTTCGTCCAATTCCGGTGTGGCGATCTCTGCCAGCAGAGCACCCTTCTTCACCCGCCTGCCGATGTCGAAGTACCAGTGGGTCAAATAGCCTGAAGTGCGCGCGTAAATGGGCGAATCGGTAAATGCAGTTACATTGCCCGGCAGTTCAAAGCTATTGATCGGAGCCCCTGGGCTAGCCGGTAAGGCCAGCACTGTAGGTGCCGCCAGTTCTTGCGTGCGATCGGCCAGCACGGTTTCGGCAGACCTGCGGCCGAGGATGCCAATCACTGCCAGTACAACGGCAACTACGACCAGCAGGGCCACGCCCAGAAGGGCGAATCGCGGCGAGATCGGCTTCTCTTCGGGCGCGCTAATGCCCTCAGGTGCGGCAGGATGCGGGTTTGGTTTGGATGCGTCGCTCATAAGGATCTACCCCGAAATCTCGTCGAATTCGTCGAATGCGGTGGCCCGCGCTGCACCATGAGCCACTTTGCGGTGGCGCTCGATGCGCCCGTGGATCAAAGAGAAGAATGCGGGTACAAACAGGAGTGTGGCAACAGTGGCCAGCAGGAGCCCACCGATCACAGCGCGGCCCAGCGGGGCGTTCTGCTCGCCGCCGTCGCCGAGACCCAACGCCATGGGCACCATGCCGATAATCATCGCCAGCGCCGTCATCAGCACCGGACGCAGGCGGACAAATCCGGCATTGAGCGCAGCCCTGCGCGCGTCGCCGACCAGAGTCTCCAGCTGTTCCCGCGCAAAGCTCACCACCAGGATGGAGTTGGCAGTGGCCACCCCCATGCACATGATGGCCCCCGTGAGGGCGGGCACGCTAAGCCGCGTGTGGGTCAAGAACAGAAACCAGACAATCCCGGCCAGAGCAGCCGGCAGCGCTGAAATGATCAGGAACGGATCCAGCCACGACTGGAAGTTGACCACGATCAGCAGGTAGACAAGAATGATTGAAAACACCAGCCCGGTCAGCAGCCCAAAATACGACTTGCGCATGGTGTCACTTTGTCCGCGCAACGTGAAGTGCGAGCCACGCGGGAGATCCTTTTCGTGATTGGCCATGATTCTCTGCATCCCGCGCGTCACAGTACCGAGATCGGTTCCATCCACGTTGGCAAAGATGTCGAGGACCGGTATCGCGTCATAGTGGCTGACCGTGCCCAGCTCGGTTCCCGGAGTGATGGTTGCCACGTTTCCAAGCACATTCTGCGGCGGCGGCATTCCTGGCGCTCCAGTCGAGGGAGCTCCCGTGCTCGGTTGTCCCGGCTGAGCGTTAAGGCTTTGGGCCCCCGCTATCGCGCCTGGAATGGGTATGGTGCGCAGCTCGCCCAGCGTGTCAAGTTTGTATTGCGGAGTGACGGTGGCCACGTTATAGCTGACCCCGTTCCTGGGATCGAGATAGAAACTAGGGCTGGTCTGGAAGCTGCCGCTCAAGGACACAAGCAAGCTGGTTGCCACGTCTTTTTGCTCAAGTCCCATTGACTGTGCCCGCGTGCGGTCCACGTCCACCTGAAACATCGGCTGGTCAAAGGGCTGCTGGATCCGCGCATCTGCTGCACCGGGAGTATTGCGAACCTCATCGAGCATCTTTTCAGCCAGCGCCCGATTGCCAAATAGATTGGGGCCGACAATCTGGATGTCGATCGGAGCCGTCAACCCGAAGTTCAGAATCTGGGTGACGATGTCGACAGGCAGCATATAGAACGACACGCCTGGATACCGGCGGGCAAGTTCGGTCCGCAGCTTCTCCACATATTCCGCGGTCGGGCGGTGGTCCTTTGTCAATTGCACCTGTATATCGGCATCGGCCGGACCGATGGGCGCCGAGGTTGAGTAGGAGAGGTTCAACGCCGAGTAGGGCAGGCCGATGTTATCCACGATGGTGACAATTTCCCTGGCCGGAACCAGCTCGCGAATGGTCGAGTCAACGTGATCGCACAGCAAAGCCGTCTCTTCAATGCGCGTGCCGGTATGCGCGCGGACGTGAATTTTGAACTGGCCGGAATCCACTGAAGGGAAGAAGTCTTGGCCGAGCCACGGGACGAGGAGTCCAATAGACGCCAATGCAAACACGATGAAGATGGTGAGAAACACTCTTGCGTGGTCGACGCACAGGGTGAGCACGCGGAGGTAGCCGCGACGAAACATCTCAAATCCGCTCTCGAAGGCAAGCTGAAAGCGCGTGAATGGATTGCGGCTGACTCGCTTTCTCGCCGTCTGTGCGTCGTCGTGTTCCTGGAGCAGGTACTTGGACATGGTGGGCACCAGGGTCCGCGAAAGCAGATAGCTGGCAAGCATGGCAAAGACCACCGCCTCCGCCATGGGCACAAACAGGTAGCGCGCCACGCCGCTCAGAAAAAACATAGGGACAAACACGATGCAAATCGACAGCGTGGAGACGAAGGCGGGCACGGCGATCTGCGCCGAGCCATCCAGGATGGATTGCTCCAGTTCCTTGCCAGTCTCCAGATTTCGATTGATGTTCTCGATGGCCACCGTGGCATCGTCGACCAGGATGCCGACTGCCAGCGCCATACCGCCCAGCGTCATAATGTTGATGGTCTCGTGCAGCATGTAAAGCACGATCAGCGAGCACAGGATCGAAAGAGGGATAGAGACCGCAATAATGACGGTCGAGCGCCAACTACCCAGGAAGACCAGGATCATGATGGCGGTGAGGCAAGCCGCCACGATCGCTTCACGGATCACGCCGTTCACAGCGCTCCGCACAAAAATCGACTGGTCGGAGAGAGCATTAATCTGAAGTTGCGGCGGCAACTGCCCGCGGAGGCCTGCGACCTTTTCGTACACGCCTTTAATAATGTCCAATGTCGACGACGAGCCGGTCTTCATGATGTTCATCATGGCCGCTCTCTGGCCATCCACGCGCACTATGTTGGTCTGTGGCGGATAGCCGTCGCGCACGTGAGCCACATCGTGGATATAGATCACCGCTCCATTCACGGTCTTAACGGGCAGGTTGTTCAACTCGTCGATCACGCTGGGCGCGGAGTTGGTCTCCACCTGGTACTCGAAACGATCCATCTTTATGGTGCCCGAGGGAACAATCAGGTTTTGCGCGCTTACCGCGTTGACCACGTCGACTGGCGAAAGTCCATTCGCCTGAAGAGCCTGAAGGTCGAGATCCACCATGACCTGACGCTGCTTTCCGCCATACGGGAACGGCGATTGAGCGCCTTCGATCTCGGCCAGTTGAACCCGAATCGTGTTCTGCCCCAGGTCGAACAATTGCTGCTCATTAAGGCCCTTTCCAGACAGTCCCAACTGAAGCACCGGGACGCTGGAAGCGTTGTACTGGATGACAAACGGGGGCGTGGCGCCCTGAGGCAGAAAGCGCAAAATCGCTTGGTTGACCGCGCTGATCTCACCAACGGCAATGCCGACGTTTACGTGCGGCTGGAAGAAAATTTTGATGATGGAAAGGCCTGTAAGCGATTGCGACTCGATATGCTCGATGTCGCTAACTGTTGTGGTCATCGCGCGCTCACTCGGGGATGCAACTCGATCGGCCATCTGCTCGGCCGAGAGGCCGCCATAAGTCCAAACTACCGTGGCCACCGGGATATCGATATTGGGAAAGATATCCGTCGGCATCTGAAGGATGCTGAAGACGCCAAGGATAAGAATCAAAAGCGCGAAGACGACGAAGGTATAAGGCCGCCGAAGCGCAAGCCGGACAATCCACATATGACTGCTACTCGCTCCCGAGCCGGGTTGGTAGAGGTCTTTCTTTAGACCCGCTTGCCGCTGTCCGGGCTGATAAGACGCTCGCCCGGCACTGCATCTGGTCCGTTCTTACCGGCTCACAGGATTCCGGGGCCGGAAGGCATCGCCACCTGGTCCCGATCCAACTTACAGTTGGACCTATTATCGTAGTCGAAGACGGGTATTGTTCGCGCGGACGCGCGAAAAAGACCGAACCGCACAGTCGTAGGACGGATTCTGAACCCTGAAAGATGCACCCCTCGACACCAATCATCCCACCCTGTGAGTTCCCCGCGACTGGCTGCCCCATTGTGTTGCGACGGCTTGCGTTGATCGCTCCGAAGCGGGGCTGGCCGTTGAAAAAAAAGACCAACCAGCGACGTCCATCCAGACTTATGGACCTGCCAGCAGGCGTTCAATGGCGGGCGCCAAGGCTTTGGGGGCTTTTGCGGGTCCGTATCTGGCTACCACTGAGCCTTTCCGGTCGACGAGAAATTTGGTGAAGTTCCAGCGGATGGCTCCAGAAC